>CAZPST010000169.1:0-5107 GCA_964589185.1 uncultured Roseivirgaceae bacterium
TTGGTCTTTACTTTCGGCATTACTTTATTTGGTTAAAAAATTATTTACTACTCTTTGATGGCTTGGGAGAAAGAATCAAAAACATCCGCTTTCCTTCCAGTTTTGGCAATTGCTCCACCTTACCATATTCTTCCAATGCCTGGGCAAATTTCAAAAGTAAAATTTCACCTCTGTCTTTGAACACGATCGAACGACCGGCAAAGTGTACATAGGATTTCACTTTTGAGCCTTCTTCCAAAAACTTGATGGCATGCTTCAATTTAAAGTTGAAATCATGGTCATCTGTATTGGGGCCGAAACGGATCTCTTTGATCACCGTCTTCATTGCCTTGGCTTTGATTTCCTTTTGCTTCTTCTTTTGTTCGTACTTGAACTTAGAGTAATCAATGATCTTGCAAACAGGAGGAACTGCATTTGGCGAAATCTCTACCAAGTCCAAACCTTGCTCTTCAGCCATTTTGATGGCTGTGCGTGTGGGATATACATCCACTGCCACGTTTTCACCCACCACCCGAACCTCAGGGGCACTTATCCTCTCATTCACTTTATAAGGCTCCTCCTGTCTGACACGACCTTGAGGGCGACCCTTTCTATTCATTTTAGCGATTGTACTCTGTTGTTTAGTTGAACAAATTTCAAAACGAAACGCAAAATTATGGAAATATTTAAGCTTTCAGCCTTATTGTCCTATTAATTCTCGCACTTTTCGGTGGAAATCAGCAATGAATTGATCCAAATCCTGACTGCCCTGATCACCCTGCCCATGCATACGCACAGAAACTTGCCGCTCGGCAGCTTCTTTTTCGCCCACTATGAGCATGTAAGGGATCTTTTTCACCTCAGCATCGCGAATTTTTTTGCCTATTTTTTCGTCGCGCTCGTCTATCACTCCGCGGATGTCATTCTCCTGCATGAGCAAGAATACTTCTTTGGCATACGCGTGGTATTTTTCTGAAATGGGCAATATGGCAATCTGATCCGGCGCTAGCCACAACGGGAAATTACCGGCGGTATTTTCAATCAGAATGGCCACAAATCGCTCCATAGAGCCAAACGGGGCACGGTGAATCATGACCGGACGATGCTTCTCATTGTCTGACCCGGTATACTCTAGCTCAAAACGCTCAGGCAAACTGTAATCTACCTGTATGGTACCAAGCTGCCACTTGCGACCAAGGGCATCTTTCACCATAAAATCGAGTTTAGGACCGTAGAAGGCAGCTTCACCATACGCAACGACTGTACTAAGTCCTTTTTCGTCTGCTACTTCTTGAATCTCCCGTTCTGCTCGCGCCCAGTTTTCTTCTGTGCCAATGTACTTATCCGGATTCTCAGGGTCTCTTAGCGACACTTGCGCTGTAAAATCTCCGAAACCAAGCGCACTGAATACGTAGAGCACCAAATCAATCACTTTGGCAAATTCTTCTTTCACTTGATCCGGACGACAGAAGATATGTGCGTCATCTTGCGTGAATCCGCGCACGCGGGTGAGCCCATGTAGCTCGCCGCTTTGTTCGTAGCGATATACTGTGCCGAATTCCGCAAAACGAACAGGCAAATCTTTGTATGACTTTGGAATGGCGCGGTACATCTCGCAGTGATGCGGGCAATTCATGGGCTTCAGCAAGAATTCCTCATCTTCATTAGGTGTGCGAATGGGCTGAAAGGAATCCTGACCGTATTTGGCATAGTGGCCGGATGTCACATAGAGTTCCTTGCCCCCAATGTGCGGAGATACCACCTGCTCATAACCCGCTTTGATTTGTGCTTTGCGCATGAAATTTTCCAATCGCTCACGCAGGATGGCACCTTTTGGCAACCAAAGTGGAAGCCCTTTGCCTACTTTATCGGAGAATGTGAATAGCTGCAACTCTTTTCCGATTTTTCGGTGATCACGCCGCTTGGCTTCTTCTACCAGTTCGAGGTATTCTTGTAGTTCTTTTTGTTTGGGGAAAGTAATGCCGTAGAGTCGGGTGAGTTGCTTGCGCTTCTCGTCACCACGCCAGTAGGCACCCGCTACGTTCAGTATTTTGGCTGCTTTTACAAAGCCCGTATTCGGAATGTGCGGTCCTCGACAAAGATCTGTGAAGTTGCCTTGCTTGTAGAACGTGATCGTTCCATCTTCCAAATCCTGTAGCAATTCCAGCTTGTATTCGTCTCCTTTTTCGGTGAAATAGGCGATAGCTTCTTGCTTCGATACTTCTGACCTGTCGTAGGTATTTTTCTCACGCGCCAGTTCCAGCATCTTGTTTTCGATCAAGGCTAAATTGTCGGCATCAAATGCGATATCACCAAAATCCACATCATAGTAAAATCCATTTTCAATGGCCGGACCAATACCGAATTTCACGCCCGGATAGAGTGCCTCAAGTGCTTCAGCCATCAAGTGAGCAGACGAGTGCCACATGGTGGATTTGCCTTCCTGATCATTCCAAGTGAGTAGTTGTAGCGCTGCATCGCTTTGAATTGGGCGAGTGGCATCCCATACCACACCGTTTACTTTAGCCGCAAGTACATTTCGAGCCAGTCCTTCACTGATGTCCATTGCCACGTCCATGGCGCTGATGCCCGGCGAATAGCTTCGTGTGCTCCCATCGGGGAGCGTGATTGTAATTTGATTGCTCATGGGGTTAATTCCCTAAGGTTTTTCGTTCGATTTTCGGGGGAGGCGGGATGTCCTGCTGTTCCCGAATTTGGCGCAAATATGCAACTTTTCGCCTGACAATTTCGACCCGCTGACGCAATTCAAGATCGGTGGTGTCCATTAATAAAGCAGATTCATAGTAGGGGAGCGAGCGGGTTATTCGTCCGCTGACTTCTAGGATTTCAGCTTTGCTAAGTAGGAGTTCGAGCGTTTCATTTACGGTGGTCACTTTGTCTAGGTAGATCAGAGCCGAATCCCACGCGTTGGCTGCTTTAAACCAATCGTGCAATTGTGCATTTCCTTGATCAGTGTTCAGATGGCGTAAGATCATCATGGCGGTATCTGCTTGTGCCGCATTGTAGTAGTTCATCGCCAAATCATACCGCATTCCCTTATTTTCAGGCTCTTCTTCCAGATTCTTTTCCAAAATTCGGATGGCCAATGCATACTTTCCTTGCTGGGACAACACAGCGTAGTATCGACGCAAATTGCGGTTGTCTGCATTTTGGGAAATCAATTTTTCAATAAATGATATAGCCATAGTGGTATCCTGAAGTGCCAAGTAGCTTTGGATGGCCAAGACAGTGGCTTGTTCGTCGGTAAATCGGGCGAGGTATTTCTCTAGAGCGGTCTTGTCTGCCGGGCTTTTGCCCAAGCCGATGTGTACTCTGGCTTCCAGCCGAGAGCGTGTTTCGATGGCGCCATTCAGAATGGATTCTAATTGTTTATAGCTATTTTGTTTGACATAATAGGCCACAAATTGGTCAATCAGTCGCTCAGATAGACCCCACTTGTTTCGCGCTCGGAGTAGGACTTGTTCGCAGCGCACTGGCCACTCCATTTGCTCACAGAAGTAGAGCTGTTGGTTGAGCAGCCATTCGTTGTTTGGATCATCTTTCGCCTTTTCTTCCAGTTCACTCAAAATCCACTCTGACGTTATCCGTGTCTGCTCCGGCACCTGAATGAGGTATTCCTTTCTATTGCTACACGCAACAGCAGCGACCAATGAAAAGAGCAGAAGAGGTTTCATCGGCGCGACTGTAGTTTTCCATCAAGTGAATAGCGACCACCCCCCAACACCACTATGGCCAAAAAACCAACTAAGAAGAGTACGGGTAATTCTTGTTTATTCCAAGGATCATCCAAATGCACAATGAAAGCTGCCACGATCATGGTGATGACTGGAAAGAGCGCGAAAAAGCGAGTTTTGAATCCGATAATAAGTAGAATAGGACAAATGAATTCGGAAAAAACGGCCATAGCCAAAGTGACTGGTTCACCAAGCCCAATGGGATCACCGAAACTCCAATTACCATTCCACACACGAAGAAATTTTGGCCACCCATGTGTCATCATGGGGATACTCATGCCTATTCGTAGGAGTAGTGAAGCAATGGAAACTTGGATCATGAGTCAAAAGTAAGGTGAAGCGTGCAAGCCGCTGCGTATTGTAACATTTTTTCGTCGGCTGGCGAACCAATCGGTCAATTTGCTCATTCATAACCAGACATGCTTAATTAACATTGTTCAAAATCGAAAACTGTATGCGACTACTTATAGTATCCCTCATCTTGGTGGCCTGTACATCCGCTGCGCCGAAGCAGGAGATGACTGCCGTTGATATTACCGATCAAAATTTGAAGCGTGCCTACTTTGCGAGTGGCTGCTTTTGGTGTGTGGAGGCAGTATATGAAAGTGTGCGAGGGGTGAAGGAGTCCATTTCAGGCTATGCGGGTGGTCATACCCCAAACCCGACATACGAATCGAGCAATACCGGACGTACCGGACATGCAGAGGCGGTGGAGATTATTTATGATCCTAATGAAATATCATTCGCTGATTTGGTAGACGTATATTTTGGTTCTCAAGATCCGCTACAGGTCAATGGCCAAGGCCCGGATCGAGGTTCGCAGTATCGGTCGATCATTTTTTATCAATCACCCGAAGAGTTGAAGATTATTCAAGAAAAGAAGGCTGCTTTGGAAGAGAAATTAGGTAAAAAGTTAGCTGCCGATGTGATGCCATTTGAGAAATTTTGGATTGCGGAAGACTATCATCAAAACTACGAGCGGCTGCATCCGAACAATCCGTATATCCGGAGCGTGTCCATACCCCGACTCAACCGATTCAAAGAGAAATTTCCACATTTGTTGAAGGAGAAATCACACTGAGTTTAGTGCTGACGTGTACATTTGACTAAAATCAAACAGTATGCGCTGGATCAAACGAATAGTTATCGCATTGGTGTTGCTAGTGACAACACTCATCTTGACGTACGTACTCGGGCCTTCGGCTGAATTTGCAGAAGTGACACCTGACATACCCACACTATCCCTTTCATTGGAGGAGTTAGACACGTACCTCGCTGATAAAGAAGCTAAGGTAGCCAATATCAAACCGGAGAATCATTCACGCATCATTTGGGCTGACAGCATCCGGCAATCGGAATACGCGCTCGTCTAT
>CAZPST010000170.1:0-5081 GCA_964589185.1 uncultured Roseivirgaceae bacterium
AAACAAGAAGAATTGGATACCGAAATTAGTGATAGCGAGGCAGAGTTAGAAACACGAAAGGAAAAACTCAAGACGGCTCGTGAAAAACTAGAGACCATGAAGAAAGACAAGTCTATCCCTAAAGAGGAGATTCAGAAGAAGGAGGAAGTGCTGAAAACAGTGGAAACCAAAATAGCGGATATGGAAGCCAAAATAGCTGAGGCCAAAGCCAAGACTAAAAAGGACGAAAAACCGAAAGAATAGCAAACCATGCCTTCAAGAATAGGGACTGTTCGTGTGCAAGCGCGAACAGTTTTTTTGTGCCCTGCTGATCAAAACAGAAGAAGAATATGCGTAGTTTCATGCCTTAAAATAAACACGTATGAAATTTTTAAAACCATTCTTTGTGTGTGCATTCTTGTTTCAAGTTGTTCTTGTAACTGCACAAAACCCTGTTGCGGTACTTGCTGCCGGTGATGTTGATAAATATATCAAGACTATTAAGCCAATGACTGAGGAGCTTGACGCACTCGGATTTGACACTTCCGGAGAAGGTACGGATCAGTTGATGGAAGCTATACAGACCAATGCGCAGGTGATTGCCTTGATCAAAAAATACGGGTGGGAGCCAAATACGATTTCTGTAAAGTGGATGTCAATAGGATTGTGCTATGCCAAACTCAAGATGGACGAGCAACTGGCCATGATGCCTGCCGAGCAGCAGCAAATGATGAAGCAAATGATGAAAGATTCAGGACAGGATTTTGAGGCAATGATCAACGCCGAAGACCTGAAATTGGTAAAGTCTAAAGCCACACAACTCGATGCGCTGATGTTGTCAGATCAATAGTTTCCCCATAGTTTTAGGACAAAATCAAAGGGCTGTTTCGATTCACTTCGGCAGCCTTTTTTATACACATGAAATTTGATGTCATAGTCATAGGTGTAGGCTCCATGGGTTCAGCGGCTTGCTATCAGCTGGCCAAGCGCGGCATGCGTGTGCTGGGCATTGAGCAATATGATAGTACCCATGAACTAGGCTCTCACTCGGGACAAAGTCGCCTTATCCGCAAGGCGTATTTTGAGCATCCCGACTATGTGCCGCTACTGCTACGCGCCTATGAGGGTTGGCGGGAAATAGAGGAGCGATTGGCTACTCAGCTCTATTGGCAGACAGGTATTGCATATTTTGCCCCTGAGCAGCACCTCATCATTCAGGGCATTCGAGCGTCTGCGCATCAGCATGGTATCATATTGACAGACGAACCGCAAGACAAGTGGTCACAGTTCGCTATTCCTTCTGATTTTAGTTCAGTGTTTGAGCCGGAAGCCGGATTTCTCACTCCTGAGGCGGCCATTCGGTCATTTGCACAAGCAGCACAAGAGTTTGGTGCAGAGATACACACGCGCGAAAGAGTTCTTGAGTTTAAAGAATCGGCTTCAGGAGTAGAAGTAGTGACGGATAAGGCCACCTACATCACTTCAAAAGTGATCGTCAGTGCAGGAGCTTATACATCCAATTTGATTGACCTAAATGTTCCGCTTAAAGTGACGCGACAGTTATTGGGTTGGGCGTATCCACAAAGCAAGATTGGTTTTGAATTGGGCGAAATGCCCTGCTGGATGATTGCCGAAGAAGATATGGAGGGATTGTACTACGGTTTTCCTGCCTTGCCCGATTCATTCGACGGACCTAGCGGATTGAAAATTGCCCATCACCATCCGGGGGAGCTTATGTCCAATCCGTCAGAAAAATCATTTGAATATGAGAAGGAAAAGGCGTTGTTGGCGCACGTGCTTGATCAGTATCTGCCTACAGTGCGAGCTACTATACACGAAATGAAACAGTGCCGCTACACCTATTCGCCGGATGAGCATTTCATTGTAGGTCAACTCAGCACACACGGCAATAGGGTGATCATTGCAGCCGGATTCAGCGGACATGGGTTCAAGTTTGTGCCCGTGATCGGGGAGGTGCTGGCCGACATTGCGATAGAGGGGAATACCAAATGGCCAATTGATTTTTTAGAAATAAAGCGGTTTGGTTGAAAATTGAATCAAACAACACCAAAAGTCTCCTCCTTGGAGGAGAATCAGAGGTGGGTCATCAAAACAATCGTCAATTTGATTCAATTTTTCTTTCCGGAATTCTACTCGCGCTTCATCTTAAAAACTTCCGTCCAGCGCTTCTCGCCGCTTTGCATGCTCAGGTGAATCTCCATTTCGGTTTCCGATTTTTTCAAGAAAACAAGCCCGCTCAATTCAATCCGATTTTCATCATGACTGATCATGGCGAAGTTTACAAAGTCGGCTTTTTCTTCCCATCCGGTCATGTTGGGATGAAAGTGCTTGATTTTCATTCCTGTGCTATCCAGTGTCAAGAACTCATAGAAATTTAGAGACCCGTCACCTTTGTGGTGCCTATACATGCCCATCATAGTGCCATCTGCCGCCGGAGGTGACCATATTTCTTGAGATGTACCCCCAAAACCATCTCCCGTCCAATGGCCGGCAAGCCAAGCATAGGCAGGAGGGACAGATTGCGCAGCAAGTTGAAAAGAGACAAGCGTGATGATAGTGGATAATAGGGATCGTTTCATGACTGATTGGTTTGGGAATAATCAGAACAAGTTAACTCATTTTTCCCCTACTTCTTTGCTCACAAGAGGGCTCCATGAGTACTGAAGATTCAAAAAGTAGTATTGATATTCTCTTGTTGGTTACCATCTTTCTTGAAATCATATTTACACTCCTAAACAACTACCAGCTATGATCAAATCACAAATTGCCCTACTTACCGAACTCGCAGGACGCGATGGCCATATAGATGAAAAGGAAACCGATCTCATTCTGCGCATCGGCACTGCGCATGGTCTCAGTGAGGATGAAGTACGCGAGTTGATTGCCTCGCCGGTGGCTATCGAATGGGATGGGCTGAGTCTTGAAGACCGTTTTGAAATGCTGCACAATGTGGTGAAACTCATGAAAGCCGACGGGGAGATTTTTGACGAAGAAATCAGCTATTGCATGGACGTGGCGCATCGGCTTGGCTTTCCATTAGAGGCTGTCATGGAGCTTTATCCTATCCTGCATGCCAATCTTCGATTGCCCAATGAGGTGTCTCGTGTGAAAAATAAGTACATGACATATCTCCGCAAGAAGCAATAATCACTGCACCACCAGCCGCAGTTCAGATCGGTATTCCGACGGACTTTTTCCCGAGAAGAGTTTGAATTGCTTGGTGAAATGCGAGTAGTTGGAAAATCCACTTTCAAAACACACCTCTGTAATGCTAATCTGCTTTTCGGCGAGCAGTTTTGATGCATGCACCAGCCGATAATCATTCACAAATCGGGTAAACGTCTTGCCCGTCACTTTTTTGAAATAGCGACAAAAAGCCGGTTCGCTCATGCTTGCTTTTTCGGCTATTTCTGTAAGCGATATGGACTGCTGAAAATGCTCCCGCACATGATTGAGCACTACATTTATACGGTCATTGTCCTGCGGCTGTATCTCCATCGTGAAGCCCTCGGCATTCAGCACGGTGTACTCCTCTGATTCGGCGAGGTATTTCAATGCACGTAAGAGTCCGAGTACCTGTTCGAAGGGAGGTATTCCATGGATCGCCTCTATCATGTCACCTACTACACGCTTGGTTTCACCATAAAAAGACAACCCTTGCCGCGAGCGTTCAAATAGCTTCCCGATAGGCTCCATTTCCTTAATTTGAAAAAAACCATCTCCCAAAAAATTCGGTAGCATCTGCACCACCGTTTCTTTCTCATAGCTATTCAGTCGATCGTTGAACCCCTGATGCGGCAGGTTGGCTCCAATGAGCACGAGCTCACCGTCATGGAAATAGGAGAGATGACTACCCACATGGCGCTTGCCACTGCCGCCATTCACATAGACCAATTCCAATTCGGGGTGATAATGCCAAAACGGTCGCGTATTGCGCGCCAACTCCGAAAACTGCCGAACGAGCAGCGATCCTCCACTGAGTGGATGAATATTCTCAAAAGTGGGCGTGAGTACTTGTTTTCGTTGATTCTCTTGTGCCATAGCGCTAATTGTATATTCAAAATTGACAAAAAATAAGTTCAAAATTAATCTTTAAGTTAAAATAGTATAGATATAGGCAAATTATCGGGAGATATAGGCCTCAATTCGCATCTATGTTTGCATCGTGAATGATCACAAACTCAAAATTTAAAGTGACAAGACAATGAAAAATGCAATGAAAGGACTAGTAAGCGGGTTGCTGATGGTGTTGGCAACTCTTTCGTACGGATCAAATGAGCCTTACTTCAAGGTACAAGTGACCGGTGCACGCACATTCAGTCTGGAGGTGAAGAATCTGGCCGGGACAGCCAGAATCATCTTGCAAGATACGAATGGTGAAGTGGTGTTCAAAGAGCAAATAGGTGCAGTAAATACATATACCAAACGATTTGATGTGACATCTCTACCCAAGGGTACCTACACACTGAGTGTAGCCGATGACTTCAAATTTCAATCAGCCAAGATCAATGTAGCTGAGGATTTGGTAGCCGAATTCGAGGAGTTGTATTTCTTCCCGATCGTGGTGCAGGGCAACAAATACGTGACCGTATCCAAGATAGCCAGTGCAGATGAGCGACTTTCGGTGGCGGTGTACGATGCGCAAGACCGACTGATCTTCAGTGACGTGCTCAAGGGCGAAGACTACATCGGCAAGCGCTTTGACTTCTCCAAAGCACCCAAAGGCACTTACAATATTTTCCTTGCCAGCAATGGCCATACGTTAAACAGGCGAGTGGTGATTCAGTAAGGATTTTTAGGTTGAGGAAAAGAGGCGTCTGATGGGCGCCTTTTTTTTGTCTTTTTTCGAGCATCTTAGTAATCGCTCAGTCCTTTTTAGGTAGTGTATTCCAGCTATTCGCATTATTATCCCATTCTTTTAGTTTTGAGCGCATGTGCGAATCGAATCAAGAACTGAATTCAATTTATTTCCTGCATTTCAGCTACTTTTAGCCCATGCCGTATGCTCAAGTTGTCGTCTTTGGTACCCTCGTATTAGCGCTGGGCTTGTTCATCTGGGGTAAACCTCGGCATGATATCAC
>CAZPST010000171.1:0-4936 GCA_964589185.1 uncultured Roseivirgaceae bacterium
TTCAGCACGCGTTTCCAGACTTGGGCCGGCCACTGCCGCATACACGCCTTCGCGCAAGGTGATATTGAGTGATTTGGCCAATGATCGGATCGTTTCGCTCATGGCAGGGTCATACGGCTGACTCATATCCGTGAAGATGGGACCATATACGGCGGCATCCCGCCCGCGCAGTGGATTGTCAGGCAATAGATTGATGTGATCATTGATGAGCATTACTTGGCCTTTGTTCCAATCCAAGTTCAAGCAGCCCGCCGCATTGGACACTAGTAAGTGCTTGATGCCCAATTTTCTCATCACCCGCACGGGCATTACAACATCTGCGGCTGAGTAGCCTTCATAATAATGGAATCGGCCTTCCATGGCTATCACTCGCTTGCCTTCCAGCATGCCATACACTAGTTTGCCCTTGTGGGATTCTACTGTGGCAAGTGGAAAATTGGGAATGTTGCCATAGGCTACAGATTTGATTACCTCTATTTGGTCTGCCAATGCACCCAATCCGGTTCCTAAGATAATACCCACTTCGGGTTGCTCGAATCCTTTCTTCAAAAGGAAATCGACACTTTCATTTACTTTTCCAATCATTCTTCAAATGGTTTGCGTATTGCAAGATGTTTACAAAACTTTACAGGCATTTTGTTTCGATTTAAATATACCCCTTACAAACGATGAAGTACGTTATTTTACTGGTGAGTTTCTTTTTTTCAGTGGAACTTTCCGCTCAAAAACCGGTGGTCATTTCGCCACTGGAGATATATGGTGACCATATTTTCATAAAATTAAGTGTGGACGGTTCCGCTCCACTTGATTTCATTTTTGATACAGGAGACGGACTAACGGTGATTGATCTGGACGTGGCTGAGAAGCTCAAATTGCCACTCAATCAGAAGTCTTCTAAAACCAGCGCGCAAGGCACCATAGAGGGCGCACTGATTGATCACAACTACATCGTAATGCAGGGTGTGCGTTTGGAGGACGATATTAAAGTCTATGCCACTAGCTTGCGGCATTTGGAGATGAGTATCGGTCGAAATATCGACGGCATCATCGGGTATGATTTGCTCCAACATTATGCCGTGGAGATTGATCAATTGAATCACAAATTTAAGTTGTACGCCGGCGAAACATATAAGTATATGAGCATCGGAGAGCGATTTGCTATGGAATTTGAAAAATACATTCCTACCATAAATGCCACGGTGAATCTGAATGGTACCGATGTACTAACAGGCCCTTTTTTCGTGATCACAGGGGCGGGCACCACCTTGGATTTCAATACGAAATTTGCCAAGAAAAATGAGGTGGTCGAAAAGACGGGGGATCATTACTCATATCTGGCAAAAGGGCTGGAAAATACTGAAGCACTGCACTATGAAGGTCGAATTAATCAGTTAAAATTGGGATCGATCAAATACGATGAATTGCCCATAGGAATCTCCACAGCCAAAAAGGGAGTGCAGGCGAATGGTAAAGTGTATGGCATCATTGGCAACCGCTTGCTGAAGACCTTTACGGTCATTTTTGATTATAAGAATAAAGCTATGTACATGGAGCGAGTGAGCGGATCGAATACGGAATTTCATGTAAACGCGTGCGGGTTTGAGATTCAACTCAATAAGGAGCTTACCAAGGTGCTGGTGCACAGGGTGTATGAGCGTGGCGATGCGAAGGAAGCGGGAATTCAAACGAATGATGAGATCATTAGCGTGAATGGCAAACCTGCGATAGACTATACGATTCCGGAGTTGAATAGCATCCTTAATGAAGAAGACACAACTGTAGAATTGGTGCTCAGTAGAGAAGGGGTAGCGCGTACGGTTACACTCGATTTGAAGGAAATTATCTAAGGAATTAACCCAGCTCATCACAGGCCTGCAGGATCATCTTGCAGGCTTTTTTTATTTCATCCTCGGTGATGATGAGGGGAGGAGCGATGCGCATGCTGCGGTCATTGAACAAAAACCAATCGGTGATCACGCCCAGTTCAATCGCTCGATCAATGATCGGCTTCACCACCTCAAAGGATTCAAATTGCACTGCTAGCATCAGCCCTTTGGAGCGGATCGTTTTGATCTTGTGATGAATAAGTAGTTCGTGGAAAAGTGCTTCTTTTTTTGGCACATCTGCCATCAATCGGTCATTCAAAATGACTTGCAAAGTGGCCAAAGAAGCCGCCGCACACACGGGGTGACCGCCAAAAGTAGTAATATGACCGAGCACCGGATTGTTGCGAAACACGCCCATAATCTCCTCCGAACTGATAAAACAGCCGATAGGCATGCCGCCACCCATGCCTTTGGCGCTGATCACCACATCCGGCATTATACCGTAGTGTTCATGCGCCCAGAATGTGCCAGTGCGACCAAAACCCGTCTGAATTTCATCGAGCATGAGCAGTGTGCCCGTTTCCGTGCATTTTTTTCTCAATTGCTGCATAAAGCACAGTTCCCCCGGTACCACGCCCGCTTCTCCTTGCACGGCCTCTACCAGTACGGCTGCCGTGTGCGTGGTGATGTAGTCCAGATCGGCCAACTCATTGTATCGGATATGCCGAAAGCCCGGAATAAGCGGGCGGAAGTTTTGTTTGAAAGGTTCATGTCCTGTGGCAGATAGTGCGCCCTGCGACGATCCGTGATAGGCATTTTTGAAGGAAATGATTTCCGTGCGTCCGGTGAATCGTTTGGCCAATTTCAGTGCGCCTTCCACGGCCTCACTGCCGGAGTTCACCAAATAGACCGATTCGAGGGGTTTTGAGAGTGTATCTGCGAGTGCTTTTGCCAGCAGCACTTGAGGTGATTGCACATATTCGCCATACACCATCGTGTGGAGGTACTTATCGAGTTGGGAGTTTATGGCTTCCAAAACCTTTGGATGACGATGACCTACGTTGCTCACACCAATGCCCGAGATCAAATCCATGTACGATTTGCCGGCCGTATCCCACAAGTAGATGCCCTCTGCACGTTCGATTTCCAGCATCAGCGGGAAGTCCGACGTTTGGGCGAGGTGTTGCAGGAAGAGTTGGCGATTGGTCATTTTTTAAATAAGCAGTTGGCAAGGGGCAGTCGGAAAATGACCGACCTTTATGATCAATGAATGCTCATCTTATTTTGGAGCCTTTCTTTTGCCTGCTCGATTGTAAGTGTTCGCCCGGCTTGCACATCCATCATGCCCTGTTCTACCTTCTCTATGAACAACAGCCGATCAATCAATTCTTCCGTTTTGAATTCAGACGGCAGAGATTCCAATGTTTCGATGACTTTTTCCTTGTTCATAGTTTAAAGGTATGAAAGTTCTACTTTCTCCGACTATCCCTTCCTCTTCAGCACCTTCTTCACTGCCGCCACTATATCTTTCGAGCCAAGTCCGTATTTGTCCAGCAATTGATCGGGTGTGCCGCTCTCGCCAAACTGGTCATTCACCGCCACAAATTCCATAGGGTAGAGTTTGTTGCGTACCAACGTGGAGGCAATGCTTTCACCCAATCCACCGGCCATCTGATGTTCCTCTGCGGAGACTGCACAGCCTGTCTTGGCCAATGACTTCAAGATTGCCTCTTCGTCTAGTGGCTTAATCGTGTGGATGTTGATCACTTCCACAGATATGCCCTCAGCAGCCAAGATCGCCTCGGCTTCTATCGCGCGCCATACCAAGTGACCCGTGGCGAAGATGGTCACGTCCTTTCCTTCGATGAGTGTAAGCGCTTTGCCGATCTCAAACGGCTGATCTTTCATAAACATCGGCCAGCTCGGACGACCGAACCGCAGATAAACCGGTCCTTCATGCTTGGCAATGGCGAGGGTAGCAGCTTTAGTTTGATAATAATCACATGGATTGATCACCGTGAAATGTGGCAACATCTTGGTCATGCCCAAATCCTCGAGCACCTGATGCGTAGCACCGTCTTCACCCAGCGTAAGTCCGGCGTGAGAGGCACATACCTTCACATTTTTCTCTGAATAGGCCACCGCCTGTCGCAATTGATCATACACACGGCTCGTGGAGAAATTCGCAAACGTACCCGTGAACGGAATCTTGCCCGCAGTAGCAAGTCCGGCCGCTATGCCGATCATGTTTGCCTCGGCAATGCCCACTTGGAAAAAACGCTCAGGAAATTCCTTCTGAAAATCGCCCATCTTGAGCGAACCAATCAGGTCAGCACATAAGGCCACCACGTCAGGGTTCGTGCGTCCCAATTCCAACAAGCCGTCACCAAATCCGGAGCGGGTATCTTTCTTTTCTGTATAGGTAAGTTTTGTCATGATTTCCGGATTAATAGTCGCCTAAGGTTTCGGGTAATTGTGCCAATGCAGCCGCCAGCTGGTCGTCGTTTGGTGCTATGCCGTGCCACTTGTGTGAGCCTTCCATGAAGTCTACACCTTTGCCCATTTCGGTTCTCATCAAGATCAGCACGGGTTTGCCTTTGCCACTCTTCGCTTTTGCCTGATCCAGCGTACTAATCAATTCCGTCATGTTGTTGCCATCGCAGGCGATCACGTCCCAACCGAAGGACGTATACTTGGCACCCAAGTCGCCCAAGCTGTTGATTTTGTCTGTAGGGCCGTCTATCTGCTGCCCATTGTAATCCACGATCCCGATCAGATTGTCCACCTTATTGTGCGCGGCAAACATCACTGCTTCCCAAATCTGACCTTCCTGCTGCTCACCATCGCCCATCAGGCAATACACGGTCTTTGCATCTCCGTCAATTTTCTTGGCCAATGCGGCACCTATCGCCACCGACAATCCTTGTCCTAACGAACCGGATGCTACGCGAACTCCCGGTAACCCTTCTTCAGTAGCCGGATGCCCTTGCAGACGCGAATTCAGTTTGCGGAAAGTGGCCAATTCCGCCACGTCAAAGAAGCCCGCCCGTGCCAGCACACTGTACCACACCGGCGAGATGTGCCCGTTTGACAGGAAGAACATGTCTTCG
>CAZPST010000172.1:0-4936 GCA_964589185.1 uncultured Roseivirgaceae bacterium
GATCTGGAGCAAGTAGCAAAATCAATGAACATCAAAAAGGCATCATCTATTATTAATCATGTAAATGATGTTGTCAAGCGATGGCCAACGTTTGCAGAAGAGCAAAGAGTCAAACCTAAGAAGCGGGATGAAATTCTTTCAATCTTGAATACCTATTGATATGCGCTACAAAGGGGGAGTGGAAGCCAGATCTCCGACACGTTCCTTTAGGTAACCGAATGGGTAATCAATGATATGAGAAAAGTTGAATAATTCGGGTAGGCCAGTAAAGAAAAAACCCTCCATACGTATCGTATGAAGGGTTTTGGTGGGATTTGACTCCCTAAATGCAGAGGAGGAGGGATTCGAACCCCCGGAACCTCACGGTTCAACGGTTTTCAAGACCGCCGCGATCGACCACTCTGCCACTCCTCTGTGTATGGTCTGTCCGTTTTCGGACGGCAAAAGTAACCCAAATCCCGAATTAGACAATGACCTTTTTAAATAGATGTCTCAATTTCTTATGGTCATGCGTAAGAGGATAATTTTGACCATTCGTATTACTCCAAATACCTCACAATCTCACTCACCGTAGGTCTGTTTTTGTAGTCCTGATCAAAGAAGACCTTCTTTATTTTGCCATCCTGCCCGATAATGTAAGTAGCCGGAATCGGCAAATAGGGTGTGTCGTCGTTGTTGGTTTCAGCAATGCTAGTGCCTAAGAAGGTTTTGATTTTGCCGGCATAAGGATCGGTGACTAGAAAGCGGACATTGTAGGCATCCATAATGCGATAACCCACATCTGATAGCACAGAAAATGTAAGACTGTTTTTAGTCGTTGTTTTTTCCACGCCATCATTTGCCTCTGGTGTTACAGCTATCACAGATGCGCCTTTTTGCAAGATGTAATCCAGTTCGGATTGAAATTCCCCAAGGTATTTGTTGCATACAGGACACCAATATCCTCTATAAAAGAGCAAAACTACCGGGCCTTTTTTGAGTCGTTCGGCCAAGCTTACGGAAAGTCCATTTTGATCAATACCCGTGATAGCAGGTGCCACAACGCCTTCTTTGAGTCCTTCCGGAACTCCGCCGGAGACGTCAATGCCATGTTTCTTAGGATCAGTTTGAGAAATAGCTGTCAGCGATGCTGCGAGCATAAGTGTAGCGATAATTGTTTTCATGAGATAAAGAAACGGAGCTTAAATGCGAATGTCAATTTGTTTGGGCTGTATGGTCGGCTGGTGAACCATTGTGCGTATTTGTTCACTAATGCGGCATTTGTTTTTTCTTTCCTCATTCTTGGTTTACTTGCGGCATCCCTTTGTTCGGATTGTCTTATGTCAGATTTTTTCAAGCACTTGATCCACGAGTTTGAATTGCCACTGGTCAATCCGGTGCTCATTTTCTCTTTGATCTTGCTGATCATTCTTTTGTCTCCTATTCTGCTGCGCCGCTTGAATATCCCCGGCATCATAGGGCTTATCATTTCGGGGGTGGTCATAGGGCCGTTTGGGCTCAACATCCTCGAAAAGAATTCGGCAGTAGACCTTTTTTCTACCATTGGACTGCTCTACATCATGTTTATCGCGGGGTTGGAGCTGGATATGAATGAGTTCAAAGCCAACCGAAACAAGAGTATCCTGTTTGGTATTCTCACCTTCATTTTTCCGCTCGTCATCGGCTATCCGGTGAGCTATTATTTGTTGGAGATGGATGTCAATGCCAGCTTGCTCACGTCCAGCATGTTTGCCACGCACACCTTGGTGGCGTACTCCATCGTCAACAAGTTTGGCGTAGCTAAAAATCAGGCGGTGGCCGTCACGGTAGGGGGCACCATCTTGGCCGATACCGTGGCATTGATTGTTTTGGCGGTCATATTAGGTAATAAAAACGGTGGGTTAAGTCAGGATTTTTGGATTAAGCTCGGCATTTCACTTGCCATCTTTTCGGCGATCATTTTTATGGTCATACCTCGTATTGCTAAGTGGTTTTTTCGCACACTTGAGACAGAGAAATACTCGCATTACATCTTCGTGCTGTCGATGGTCTTTTTCTCGGCCTTCTTGGCCGAAGTGGCCGGCTTGGAGCCAATCATCGGGGCATTTATGGCCGGTTTGGCGATAAACAAACTCATACCGCCATCTTCTGCTTTGATGAATCGCATAGAGTTCATCGGCAATTCGCTATTCATTCCCTTCTTTCTGATCAGCGTAGGTATGCTCGTAGATGTGCGGGTGATATTGAGCGGCACGGGTGCACTGGTGGTAGCCGGAACTCTGTCTGTGGTGGCGCTTTTTGGCAAGTGGTTTACAGCGCTGGTGACACAGCTCATTTTTAAATACACCTCGGCTCAGCGTCAGCTCATTTTTGGGCTTAGTTCGGCACGTGCGGCAGCTACATTGGCCATAGCCTTGGTGGGTTTTGAGGCCGGTATCATAGATGAAGCCATTCTGAATGGCACAGTCGTCTTGATCTTGGTCACCTGCATAGTGGCCTCCATTGTCACGGAGCGGGCAGCTAAGCGGATTGTGATAGAAACAGAGGAAGAATCGGGTGATATAGCCAAGACCAGTCCGATCAAAAGTGAGCAAATACTGATGCCTATTGCCAATGTAGAAAATATCGAAAAACTGCTCGAATTCTCCATTTTCATAAAGGATAAAAAATCAACCAATCCAGTTTCTATCCTGTCTGTGGTGTCGAATAATAGCGAGGCAGAAATCAACATTTTGAAAGCGCGCAACAAGCTGGAGGAATTTGTGAAGCAAGCGTCGGCCTCCGAAACAAAAGCCAATATTTTGACCACCATTGATCATAATATAGCCAGTGGCATAGCGCGGATTTCGCGTGAAATCATGACCGACATTATCGTGCTGGGGTGGCCAAGGCGCACAGGTCTTTTGGACAAATTGATCGGCGAAAAAGTAGACAGCATCTTGAGCAATACGAATAAGACCACTGTCATTTGTCATTTCGAGCGCCCGCTGGCACTGCACAAACGCATTGTAATCGTAGTGCCTCCATTGGCGGAGCGCGAAAATGGATTTGAACTGTGGTTTGGAAAAATGGCCATGCTGGCGCAGGAGTTGAGCATTCCGATCAAACTCAAGAGCAATGCCGCCACAGAAGCGGCCATAACTAAGTTGGTAGAAAAAAATAAGCTAAGGGCAACTTTGAGTGCTGAGTCGTTTGATAATTGGGATGATTTCTTCGTGATCAGCGGAGACATTAAAACCGAGGATCTTTTGGTGCTTGTTTCTGCTCGCCAAGGCTCGGCTTCCTACATGAATGTACTCGAAAATCTGCCGTCAAAAATGGAACGGCATTTTCAAACGACTAGTCGACTAGTCATCTATCCGCAGGAATACGACAATTACAATGTAAACAGACGCTACGAAGTAATTAATACCAATCCCCTAGGTATAGGGCTGGATAAAGTGCAGAAAATTGGCAAAGGAATAGGAGGGATGTTCAAGCGGCGACAGGACTGATTGAACCAAATTTTGCCAAATCATGTCTTACATTTTTTTATTTCAAACAATTCAAACCAAACAAAATGGCATCAATAACATTGGGAGGAAAGCCCACTCACACAGTAGGTGATCTTCCAAAGATCGGATCAGAAGCACCCACTTTCGTCGCTATCAAGCCGGACATGTCATCTGTATCATTGGATGATCTGCGTGGCAAAAAAGTAGTACTCAATATTTTTCCTAGCATAGATACGGGCGTGTGCGCCACATCGGTGCGCGAATTCAACAAACGAGCAGCTACCAAAGAGAATGTGGCAGTAGTGTGCCTATCCCTCGATTTGCCGTTTGCACAGAAGCGTTTTTGTGGAGCAGAGGGCATAGACAGTGTGGTAGTGGCAAGCGGGTATCGCGATGGAGGTACATTCGGTGATACCTATGGTGTCCGCATAGCTGATGGCGCATTCGAAGGACTATACGCTCGTGCCATTGTGGTAGTGGATGAGGCCGGTAAGGTGCTACATACGGAGATGGTGCCTGAGATCGGTCAGGAGCCAAATTACGATGCAGCTTGGGGAGTGATCTAGCAGCCATCCGTATTTTTCGGTATTCAATTGACAAGGCCTCTTGATTATTTTTTAATTGGGAGGCTTTGATCTATTTTGGATAAAATTTAACCACTATGAAACAATCCTACGAACGCCTGATCAAAGGCAATGAGAAATGGGTAGCCGAAAAGCTCAATATGGATGCTGCCTATTTCGAAAAAATGGCCAAAGGCCAACAACCTGCTTTTCTATGGATTGGATGCTCAGATAGCCGCGTGCCCGAAAGTGAAATCACGGGTGCCGAGCCGGGCGAAATCTTTGTGCATCGCAACATCGCCAATCAGGTAATCCACTCAGATACCAACATGCTGAGTGTGCTTCAATATGCTGTGGAATACCTGCACGTGAAGCATGTGATCGTGTGTGGACACTATGGATGCGGGGGCGTGATAGCTGCCATGAGCAATAATCACGTGGGGCTAGTGGGAAGATGGCTAGCCTATATCAAAGACATCTACACCGATCATGCCGACATATTGGAACTCATGAAGCCTGAAGAGCGCGAAATGCGCATGGTAGAGCTTAATGTGATCGAGCAGGTACATAACCTGGCCAAAACGTCCATCGTGCAGAAGGCGTGGATGAATCGCGAACTTCAAATCCACGGCTGGGTGTACTCACTGAAGGATGGAAAAATCATCGATCTGGAATGCAAATACACCAACTTGGATCAGCTAGAGCCTATTTATCGGTTTCAGGGGTTGTAGTCGACAGACCACTGTCGACGGTCGACGGTGGTCTGTCGACAAAATCAATCAATAGCCAATACAAACTGTTTCCCAAATCGGAACATCGCCTGAATCTCAGCGGCATCCATTTTTTTGTCAAATCGATACATGATGATGGATGTGCCATTGCACTCTATGTGGTAGTGCG
>CAZPST010000173.1:0-4795 GCA_964589185.1 uncultured Roseivirgaceae bacterium
TACGATCACCTATTGCTGTATCGGGATTAACAGGACAGTCCAGATCAGCTATTTCATAAGTACCCACAAATTCCTTTAGTTCTTCTTGGTCATAGGCTACATAATCCGGATCTAGCTTGGCTTTTAATCGGTTGCGAAAGAAGTGCAACCCACCTAAGTACTGATTCACATCCGGTAGATAGTTATTGTATACTTCATTGTACACATGAGCTACAGCATTTCGATATTCCATGCTAGTGAGAAAGTAGGTCTGCAATGCTTCACTGGAGTTATCTTTCATGATGGTCTTGTTCACCCACTCAGGAAACCACGGCTGATTATCACGAATTTTTCTCAGTAGTTCCTGACCCATTTGATAGATGTTCTCTTCCCTACGCCCCATTAGGGACTCCATGTCGGCATACATATTTACGATCAACAATGCGATGGGATCTTTGGTATTCATCGCCTTCAATTGCTGAATGGCGGATGTGGAGAAGTTGGTCTTGTGGGCATGATTGCCTACCAGTCTGGATAGCCCTTCATCGAATAAATCTGCACTCACCGAATCATTCATCACTTTCAGAAAGACCCATTTTTTTTCATCATAATATTGTTTTCGACCCCCTAGCTCTGAGATGTCCTTTTCTATGTCTAGTACCAGGCGCTCATAGATTTTGATGAGCGTTTCGTTGTTTTTTCTGTTTTCATTCCAGTCTTCTATCTGGAAGGCAATCAAAATCCCAACTACTACGAGTATCACTTCTCCCAATGCGTATTTCAGGTATTTGGCTGTTTTGTTTTCCATCAGTAGGAGCTCACGAGTTTTGCGAAAGAATTTGGGCATGGTTGGTTGGTATTTTGACGAGTCGTAGGTCTTTTGGCGGCTCCATCTGTTTAGCGAGATAATTTAGCCAAAATCAAGGAAAAGCCACCTCTGTGCGCGCTGCTGTTAAAACAGTGCTAGTATCCCTTGGTGGTTTCTGTGTTACTGACTTTGGAATTATTATTTCCGCCCCGTTCCGTATCTCTACGAAACGCAAGGAAATACGCTTATGGAGATTCCGTCAACTATATGCCCTTCACAAAATCCAAGAAGACTTTTTTGTGACGATCCATGTCCATATCGGGTGAAAGTGCCACTCGGGCTATATAATCTTTGTCACCTTCTTTGGTGGTGCCTTGTGTGGAGGTGGCAGGTATTGTCCAGTAGCATCCCTTTAGCTGACCGTAGCTCACACAGTATTTGCTTTCATCGGGGATTTCAGTAATCATTTTGTTAATGAGCTTCAGATTTAGCTCCCGTTTGTAGGCTTCTCGTTCTTCGGCGGTGTTTCCCTTGGTGGGGAGGTCCAATGAAAAGACCGATGGAGTGAATCCTAGCTTCGTCAATGCTTCGGACACGAAATTGATCTTCGCTGTGGGTAGCACCTCTTCTATGAAGTTGACAAACTCACGTGTGTGGGCGTATGCATCTGCTATGCGCTGATTCATAGAGGGCATTTGCTGCGCCAATAGTTCGTATTGAAGATCTGTAGCTTCGTTATCACACAGGCTGAGGTGCAAGGCTATTTTGTCCATCAGTGCTTCAGTCAATTCATTTCCCACACAGTATCCTGCGGTACATTTCCCACCACTCGGAAATTTCGAACCACTTACATAGGAGATCGTCCGTACGGTGGATAGGATGGCATCTTCGCCCAAAAAATGCACATTCGGGCAGAAGGTCTGATCCAATATAAATACCGGATCGATAGCAATGCTGCCGCTCGCAGTTCTGCGCTCTTTGCCAAGGGCTTCTTTCAATTTGATCAGATCAGGAACTTCCACCCGAGGGTTTGTCGGGATTTCAGCAATGATGTAGGGCACGGCATCTTCTTTTGCGATTTGAGCCAAAATGCGTTCTATGCTCTGAACCATGTCATTATCACCATCCACCGGCAAATCCACCACCTCCACATTTTCAAGACAAGCCGCCACACGTCTTGCCTGATCATTGGTGCCGCCGTAGCAATTGGGCGGAACGATAAATTTGATCGCCTTGCCAGTGTGATTTTCCAGCGTATCGTGCACCAGCCCCATCATGATGGCATATTGAACAGACAGTCCGCTCGAACCCACAATGGCCTTGGTGCTAGATCCGGTGATCTCAGTGATAGCCGCCAGCACTGTTGCTCTGTCAGTTTCAACAGCACTTTTCCGGATTTCAAAAGGGGTATTGCCGATGAGGGATTTTAATGCAATCAGACAATTGGCTGGCGTCATGGCAATAGTCTCTCGTCTTCTCACATGCTGGATTTCGGAGATATAGCTTTCATTTTTCGCACCATGCGCTACTATCACACTGCCGAGGTGCGGGTAGAGAGGGATATAGAAATCAATGTTTTCTGAAGGAATAATGGACGAAATGGCATTGTGCTGTGATATGAATACGGTACTTCCGTCAAACGCGCCAACGGCCGACGCATCCTCAACGTGCTTCAACTCAAAATGGTAGCCGTAAACGTGCCTGATAACACTTGCATCAAAGCCGGAGGGCAACTCACCGGTGTAGCAGATTTGGGTGTTTTTGTTAGCGAGTAAGTTCTTTCGCAGAACGGCCAGAATAGGAGTGACCTGCGAAGAGAAACTGATGACCGATTCCGGCTTCACTCCATTAATGTTGGCCAAAGCCCACTCGAGTACGCATGATAGTGGATGGCCTAATCGGATGTAGTCGTACGCAGTAGGTAATTCATTCAGCGCAGATTCGGTGGTGTCATTGTTTTTAAACAGGCTTTCAAAGTGCTCAAGGAACTGACTTTTGGCGAGTTTCTCCTCATAGATATCCAGACGATGGGTTGTCAGGCGCAACCAGTCAGTCGGCATATTTTCTACCACCTGTTTAATAAAATTGAGCACGTTTTTGTCTTGCATTGGTTCCACTCCTATATGGAGTTGCAAGTTATTGATTTGGTTGATTCTATGGCGCAACGATACATTAATCCAAGGGTGCGCGTCATTCCCCCAAATAAAAGTCAAACGTGAGGTCGTTCATGCATTTGAAGTGACCCTTGGGGCATTGGTGATACCCGATCTTGGAGCACGGGCGGCAATCGAGTTTGTTGTTTTCAAAAATGGTGAACTTGGTGCGGTAGGGGTACATCCCGAAAAGAGGTACGGTATTTCCCCAAATGCTGTAGATGGGTTTTTTGAATGCCGAGGCAATGTGCATCAGACCCGTATCGTGTGTAAATACCCAGTTGGCTTGCTTAATCAAAGACGCTGATTGATTCAGGTTGCATTTGCCCACCGCATTGAAGATGAGTGTGCGCTTGCCAAGATCATCTAGTCCTTTTTCAAAAGAGGAGCCTGCATCTAGTTTCCGGAAAAAGCTTTCAACTTCTTCGGCTATGGCCACATCTTCCTTGCCACCTAGTAGTACTACGGGCTTGTTTATACGATCAGCCAACTCGATCATGCGGTTTACAGGCAATTGCTTGGTGCCGAATTTTGCCCCAATCACAAAGGCTGCATAGCCTCCCTGATGCGATGTAGGTAGCCAGTCAATGGGCATTTCATCTTTTTCAGGAATGAAATAATCGAGTCCCAGATTGTCGCCCTGCACACCCAGTGGCTTCACCGTGTCCATGTATCTGTCTACTATATGCACGTTTGGCAAGCGATTGATCTTGAAGGCGGTGAGCAGCCATTTTTGCCAGTTGAGCTTATCGAAACTGTAGCTTTTTATCCCAAGTTTCGTCTTGATGATAAGAGTGCGCAGGTTGTGATGCAAATCGATCACCACATCGTACTTTTCTTTTTTCAAATCGCCGATCAGGTCGTTCAGCGAATCACCCAACGTATGGATGTGATCCACATACGGATTTTCAGATAGGATAGAGGTATAGGCCGACTTGGTGGCGTAATGAATTTGTGCATTGGGCAACTGGGTCTTCAATGTGCGGATCACGGGGGTGGTGAGCACGATATCACCGATAGACGAAAAGCGGAGGATCAAGACCTTCATTGGTGTAAAAATAGGCCAATGGTTTTACTCGTTCTTTGTAGTTTTAGCCAAAATGTATAGAAATGAATTATTGGTTGATCAAATCCGAGCCGGATGTTTTTTCGTGGGACGATTTAGTAAAAAATAAGCGGGAACCGTGGAATGGCGTGCGCAATTTCCGGGCGCGCAATTACATCAAAGAAATGAAGATCGGCGACTTGTGTTTCTTCTATCACAGCAATGTGGGCAAGGCGGTGGTAGGCATAGCTGAGGTGGTAAAGGAGTACTACGTGGATCCGTCAGGGGAGGGAGGCAAGTGGTACATGATGGATGTAGTGCCTAAGCAAAAGCTAAAGCGAGAGGTCACACTTGCCGAAATCAAAGCTGACAGCCGCTTGACGGATATGGTACTCGTGCGCAATTCACGCCTTTCGGTGCAGCCTGTGAAAAAGGAGGAGTTCGATATGGTGATTGGCCTGAGTGAACAGCCTGCGCCTTAACATGCTTTGGTCACTTGGACAGCATTCGATCTAGTAGCGTTTCTACTTCGTGCTCAATGATAGCCTGCTCGTGCAGTGGCGTGTAGAGAAAGCCTACTTTATCCATATGGTCAAAGAAGGCAAAAAAATGATCGTAGTAGTGGTTTACATTCAAGAAGGCGCAAGGCTTGGTGTGGTAGCCAATTTGCGCCCAGGTCATTACTTCAGTGATTTCTTCTAATGTGCCAATGCCTCCGGGCAGGGCGATGAATCCGTCTGACAAATCGGCCATAAGGGCTTTGCGTTCGTGCATGGTTTTCACTCGATAGAGTTCGGTGAGCCCCATGTG
>CAZPST010000174.1:0-4745 GCA_964589185.1 uncultured Roseivirgaceae bacterium
GAGAAAATGAGTGGCAAACCGCAGTACCGCGTGGAGATGGAGGAAATTCATCATTTGGAGAAAAAGGATTCGCCAAGTGGCACAGCCCTCCGGCTGGTGGATGGGCTGAAAGAAGGGAATCCGATCATCAGCGGCTGGACACACGGAAAAACGACCGATCAAACAAAAGTGGGGATCATATCCTTGCGCGAGCCCAACGTGCCCGGCACACATACCGTACAGTACGCATCGGCACTAGAAACTATTGAAATCAAACATACTGCACACAGCAGAGACATATTTGCGGCAGGCGCTGTGGATGTGGCCGAATGGATCACTACCCAGCGCGGCGTGCGCACCATGAACGACTATTTAAACGAACACACCTAATGTATCTGAACGACTTTAGCCTCACATTCACGCTTATCTTCGTCATAGGCTGGTATTTGCTTCAAAGCTTCTCTTACTATCACTTCTTCACCAAAGCCGGTAAGCAAGGCTGGATCGGATTTGTGCCGTTCTATAACTACTACACGCACATCGTGCTGGTGGGTCGTCCGAAATACTGGGTATTGCTACTGTTCGTCCCCGTGGTGAATTTTTTCGTGGCGCTTACCATTCACTTGGATTTGTACAAATCGTTTGGTCGATTCACCTATGTGCATCAGGTGCTGGGTGTGGCACTTTGGCCGATTTACACCTTTTACATCTCGCTCACGGCTCCTACCTACTTGGGCAAAGCCACTGAGTTACCAAAAGAAACGAAAGCCGTGCCGCAAGAATGGATGGAAGCAATTGTCTTTGCGGTGTTTGCTGCCACCTTTATCCGCTGGATATTTATGGAAGCGTATGTAATCCCTACCTCTTCGATGGAGAGCAATTTGCTGGTAGGTGATTTTCTCTTTGTGAGCAAAGCTGAATATGGCCCGCGCACACCCAAAACTCCCCTTCAAATTCCACTGACACACGGCAAAATTTGGGGAACAAATACTCCTTCATACATTGATGCGATTGAGTTGCCTCATTTGCGCTTGCCTTCATTTGGTAAAGTAGAGCGCAATGATGTGGTGGTCTTCAACTACCCTGTAAATGATATGTATAATCGCATAGGCGATGGCTATCCACCGATGGATCTCAAAACGCACTATATCAAGCGTTGTGTGGCGCTACCCGGCGATGTGATTGAGGTGAAAGCGGGTAATGTGTATATCAATGGCGAAAGAGGTCAAGATCCAGAGATTGTGCAGTTTCACTACTTTGTGGAGGGCAAGCAAGCCATTCGGGAGCGCGTGTTTTTGGATGCAGGCGTACGACAAGATGAAATGGGTGGAAATGGAACGATGTGGTCCATGCACACCAATCCAGAAATTGCAGAAACAATTGCAAAAATGCCCTTCATTAAATCCGTTACTATGACATTGGAGGAAGAAGGAAAAGGCGAGTTTGGTCAGCAAAAAGAAAATACTATTTTCCCTAATCCCACATACTTTCCTTGGAACCGCGATTATTTCGGACCATTGGAAGTCCCGTACAGAGGCATGAAATTGAAAGTGGACGAATATTCTTTGGCCAAATATGGTAGTACAATAATGGATTACGAAGGTCACGAGGATGTGAAAATAGATGTGGATAAACTAACCATCAATGGCACAGAAGTGACTGAATATGAGTTCAATAGGGACTACTACTTCATGATGGGCGATAACCGTCACAACTCACTTGACTCCCGCTATTGGGGATTTGTACCTGAAGATAACATCGTTGGGGAAGCGTCCTTTATCTGGATGTCGTACGAAAAGAATGAAAGCGGACTGAATAAGATTCGCTGGAATAGATTGTTGAAGGCGATTAACTAAGCAGTAGGCAGTCTTCAGTTGGCAGTAGATTCGTTAAACGAGCAATTGCCTACTGCTTTTTACATACTGCCTACTCCTTTCTTTTCCACAAATAATTGCTTACTGCATACTGCCGATTGCCCACTACTATATCATATGCAAATAATTGCCTACTGAACTACCGAATAACCACCTTATGCACCACCGGCTGTCCTTCTCCTGAGAATGTGAAATAATACATGCCCGCAGGGAAATCAGAGACATTTATGCGACCTTCTTTGAAGCGCACCGGCAATCGGTATCCGCGTGAATCAAATATCCGCACGGTCGTTTTGGCCCAATCTACTCCTGCTATCTCTACATATCCGTCCGTTGGGTTGGGATGAATCACAATAGCCGTAGGTACATCTTCAGCCGAAAGCGGCACAGCCCCTACTCCTTCTACAAAAAGCGACTCACTTGCGCCAGTGGACGTGTGGGTAATGTTTCCACTCTGTGCTCCTGCTACACCCGGTGCAAACACCACATACACGGTTGTGCTAGCAATTGCACCACTCACGCGCGGAATGTTCAATGAACTGCTATACCCAGATGTAGGCGCCAAAGACACCCTGAAATAGTCCGGAGCAGTGATGGTGAGATTGGACGATAATCCTGTAGCGGCTACTGTATAGCTGCTAGACGCTGAGACGGAATTGACGTTCGTTGACCCAAAATCTGCATTGAAAGATGTGGTCGTAAGTTGCACAGAGGCGTTGGACGTGCCTGTGCCGGATAGGCTAATCGTTTCTTGTTCACCTGACGATGTAAGCGTAATAGTTCCCTCTCTGCTACCTACCTGCGTTGGGGAAAAGCGGACGAAGATGCTCACATTCACCGATCCGGATGATGGTACCAGAGAAAGGTTGGTGCCGTAGGTACCTCCTGCTGTGGTAGCCACCCGAAAATCACCGGTAGTTGTCACCGTTACATTTTCGGTTAGGTTGCTTCCTGTCACAATAGCTGCCTGCGCTGCGCTATTCTCGTTGATCGCCACTTCATCGAACACAAGGGAGCTTGTATTCGCCGAGAGTTGCGGCAAAGCATCTGAGGCCACCACATCACCATTCACAAAGGGCATAATTTGCACCGTATTATCAAAACGGGTAAGTACACCTGTGACAGTCAGGTTATTCGATGGTGGAGCCGGGCTGCCGTTGTAATGGCTGGTTGGATGCAGGCGAATTACAAAAGGTGTACCGCCAGACGTGGCGTCAACATCTGTAGGACTTGTGGCTAGTGTAGGCCATTGTCCTGCATCATCGAGCGAAACTCCCTGAATACGGACAAGCATCCCCTGCCGTGCGTTATTGACAGTCAAATCAGCGGATGAAATGCTTGCATGTGCAGGACGAGAACCGGAGGCCAACACAGTAACTAGCGAAGGTTCGATCTCCAAAATACCATTGTAATTGGCACGAACTCCGGTGATCTCTACTTCATCCCCCATTTCTACCAAATCGTGATTTCCTGCATGATAAATGAGTATGCCGCCCGTCTCATCCTGCACATAATAATTGCCACTTGTATTGCCCATATCAGGCGTGCTCACTGTGCCCCGAATAGAGACCTCAGTATCCACCCCAAGTGCCCGCGCTTGCGCAATGGTAGAGATGGAGACTGTTCGTTCCGTGCCTGAAATTGGTACATTCACCGTGGTAGCGCCTGTAGACGCATGCGATACGTTCGCATTGTACGTTTGGCCATTTACCACAGTAGGCGCAAAGCGCACATACACGGTGTTCGATGTATTTGCCTCGACGTTAGCTTCCGAAATTTGCACACTTGTGCTCCATGTGCTGTTGTTTAGCGATACCTGAAAAGGAGTCGAAACACTCACAGTGACATTGCCGGTTAAGTTGGTGCCTGTTACTTTATAGTTTACCGAAGGGCTCGTTTCTCCGGCCGCCAGCGAACCAAAATTATATCCGCCCCCGGTGGCCGTCGTAGCGATGGACGGAGTATCTCCAATGGTACCATCACCCCAGATGGCATTCACATATTCCGGATGGTCAACAAAGGGATTGCGGTTGCCTTGGTAGCTTGCTACTTTGTTGTTTCGATTCCTTTCAAAATCGTCAACGGGATCTGCTTCGTGCCACTCCAGCATCAAGGATAGATTCCCCAATTGATTGGACGAGTTGGTGACATTCTCCACAAGAAATAATGTACCCTTGTAGCACGTGATCATATAAAACAAGATTCGTGCACAATCCCCCTTTACTTCGTCATGTGGCTCAAAATATGATCCATTCGCAGTGTTATTTCCAGAGACCAGTCCAAAATCAAGAGCGGCTCTTCGAGAATTAACATCAACATCTGTTGGACGAAGCATGTGCATGTCTTGCTGATCATTCCCTGAATCTCCAACACCTCTTGATCTTGGCCAAATATGTTCTTTGTTCCAACCTCCTGTGAAATCACTCCCATCACCATTTCCAGTAAAAGAATTACTTGGTCGAGAATCACGCATGTAGAAGAAAATGATATTGCTAGGATTGTTCGGATCTTCATCCGTACCTAACGAAACAAAACGTTCATCTACCTGTGAGTAGCTCTCAGTATGAGGGTCTTTAATGATGTTATGAAGTTCTGTCCATAATACTTCTCCAGAAAGCCCATTAGCCGAGCTATAATACCCATTAGGTATCTGGCCAAAGACTGAAACAGAGAGGAGAATAAAAATAGAAAAAATCGTCTTACGCATGTATTTTAGTTGTCAGTTTTTAAGGTTGTCAGTTTTCTAGTTGGTAAGTTGTCAGTTCATTTTCAAAAAATAGGTTTTGCCAATTGCCTACTATTGACTGCCTACTAATTAACTAATCACTAGTTAACCAATTGACCAATTACCAAATCATCAAATCAATACATCATCAAATCAACCAATTGACC
>CAZPST010000175.1:0-4727 GCA_964589185.1 uncultured Roseivirgaceae bacterium
GCGATGTGACGCAAGTGGCCTATTGGGTGAATATGCTCAGTGTGGTGAGTAGTGCGTTTGCCATTCTCTTCCTCTTCTGGTCGGTGACGCACCTGGCAGGCAAAATACTGAAAGTACAAAAAGGTGCTGAAACAGATGCCGAGAAACTGCTGCTGATGGGTGCAGGTATGGTGGCGGCTCTCACGTGTACTTTTTCTGATTCCTTTTGGTTTTCGGCAGTAGAAGCCGAAGTGTATGGCATGTCGTCTTTCTTCACCGCCTTTGTATTTTGGGCTATTTTGAAATGGGAGAATAAAGAAACCGAATCGGACAGAGCCCGCTGGCTCATACTTATTGCCTATATGATGGGCTTGTCCATCGGGGTGCACTTGCTCAACTTGGTGACTATTCCGGTGCTTGGATTAATAGTCTATTTCAAATACAAAGAAGAAGTGACACGCTGGGGCATCATTTCTACCATGCTCATATCGGGTGCCATCATCATTTTCATCATGGCAGGTATCATCCCCGGTTTGCCTTCCATAGCTGGTACAGTGGAGATATTGTTTGTCAATTCTTTCGGATTACCATTCGGATCGGGTGTGTTGTTTTTCGCTTTGCTGTTTCTTGGAGCGCTTATTTATGGCATTCGATATTCCATCCAAAAGTCAAAGCACATATTGAACACCGTGCTGCTGTGTTTCACCTTTATCATGATTGGTTATTCTTCATACGCCATTGTATTGATCAGATCCGGCTACAATCCTCCGATCGACGAAAACAATCCGGAAGAGATTATCTCTTTCGTTTCATACCTGAAGCGTGAGCAGTACGGAAGTCGCCCATTGTTCAAGGGGCAATATTATACTGCCGAAATTGTGGATCAAGTGAAGGGAGCTCCTATCTATATGCGCGGAGAGGACAAATATGTGATCAAGGATTATAAGGTCAACTACGAATATGACCCAAGTCACACCACCATCTTGCCACGGATGTACAGCAGCGACCAAAACCACGTGCGCAAATACCGCGCAGTGACGGGTCTGCGCCAAGGCGAGAAGCCAACGTTTTCTGATAATTTGGCTTTCATGTTCACACATCAAATAGGCCACATGTACATGCGTTATTTTCTCTGGAATTTCTCCGGACGAGAGAGCGATATGCAAGGCGCACAAGCGGTAGCCTGGAATACTGGAGATAAAGTGCCTGATCAGATTTTAGAAAACAAAGGGCGAAATCTCTATTACATGCTGCCGCTCATTCTCGGGATTTTAGGTCTGCTGGTGCAGATGCGCAAAAATCCGAAATACTTTTCTGCCACTGTGCTGCTGTTTTTCCTCACGGGCATTGCCCTGGTGCTTTATCTGAATTCACCACCTGTGGAGCCGCGCGAGCGTGATTATATCTATGCAGGATCGTTTTACGTGTTTGCTATTTGGGTAGGTTTTGGGGTGATTGCTATTTACGAGATTGTGTTGGCTGCTTTGAAAAAACCAAGCGTAAGTGCGGCATTTGCTTTTGTGCTGGCATTGGGTATACCTGCTGTCATGGCCTCTGAAAACTGGGACGATCACGACCGATCGGATCGCTATTTCTCGGTGGCGGCTGCCAAGAACTATTTGGATTCGTGTGCACCCAATGCGATTCTGTTTACCGGAGGGGATAATGACACCTTCCCGCTGTGGTATGTGCAGGAAGTAGAAGGCTACCGAACGGATGTGCGGGTGATTGTACTTAGCTATTTCAACACCGACTGGTACATTCAGCAGATGATGCGTCCGGCGTATGATTCCGAGCCACTGCCATTTGGCTTTACAGAAAAGCACTATCAGCAAGGTGGCCTGAATGACTACTTACCTGTTTACGAAAGTCCCTCGCTGAAAGGGCAGGCCGTGGATATAAAAAGGTATTTTGAATTAATCAAGCAAGAGAATAAAGCCCTTCAGGTGCCAACATCCATAAGTGCCTACAACTCCGTGCCTACGCGCAATTTGGTGTTGAATAATATTGACACAGCCAAAATCAAGGCGATGCTGCCTGATTATCTGGAACCGAACATCACCAGTCAAATGGTGTTCCGAATCAAAGGAAATGGATTGGAGAAGAAGGACTTGGCTATTTTGGACTTGATCGTAAATGCCAACTGGGATCGCCCGATTTATTTCAATTACACCTCCCTTTCGCACTTCAATGTGGACGTGTCTCAGAATATCGTTCAAGAAGGCATTTGCTACCGATTGTTGCCCGTGAGTGGAGATCAATTGGTAAACAGAGACTTGATGTATGAGAATGTGATGAACAAATTCACTTGGGATAATCTTGATAAGTCAGACATCTATTATTCAGATGATTACAGAGGATTCTGTCAAAACTTGCGCTCGGCATTCAATACGCTGGCGGAGCAATATTTGGCTACTGAGGAATATGATAAGGCAAGAGAAGTTCTGGTGAAATGCTTGGAGGTAATCCCCCATGCGTCTATTCCGTACGATTATTTTTCGGTGATACAGGTGGGCTACTTGCTCGAAGTGGGTGAGCGAGACTTGGCACTGGACGTGGCACAGAAAACAAGCACCCAAGCCTCGCAAATGCTTGATTATATGGTGGCCAATGGCATATCAGACGAGATGGAGATGCAGAAAAACATTATCATCATCAATGAACTGGCGCGGGCATTCAGATCTGCAGATGAAAAAGAACTGGCTGCTGAGTACGAGGCACTCTTCAAGCGGTACTATCAGTAATCAGAACTGATCGAACAAAATAAAACCCCGGCTACTAGTCGGGGTTTCTTTTTTTGGATGCGGTTTTTTTAGTCTTTCAAAAACTTGAATGCCCGCTTAAATCGGGTGGATTCGTCTTTGATGATGAGGAAATAATATCCGGTAGATAAATTATCAACGGGTATTCGATACTTGCCATTGCCCAAATCTTGCACCTGTATGGTCATTTGATTGCCGATAATGCTGTGCATTTCAAATTGGGTCTTTTCCAACGTAGAGTTCACTACTTGCACTATCAGGTAATCCACCGCAGGGTTGGGATAGATGTCGATTTTGTTGCTTTGCAAATTCTGAGTGAATGTGCTTTTTTCTTGAGGATTACCAGACTCTTGAGCATATACTCCACCTGTGAGAAGGAGGGCTAACGATATGGTCAAAAGTTTAGTATTCATAGATGAATACAAAATACGCAAATTTTTTGCCATAGTTGTATACGGATTGGAATCTTTTTACTGAGAATTAACAATTTTTTAATAAAAACCATGCTATCGATAACCCATAAAGTAGGTAAATTGATTATAGGCAAAATAATATGTTGAAAATTATTGTTTTGAAAGAATAATATACGATTCAGGTAGCGCTAAAATAATATCTCCGGCCGTCATAGAAAGCGCTCCTACTTTCGCTGCGGCTAGGTCACCTGCCAATCCATGTACATATACCCCAAGTTTTAGCGCATCCAAAGGAGCAAGTCCTTGTGCAAGCAGTGCCCCGATTATTCCGGTGAGTACATCACCACTACCACCGGTAGCCATACCCGGATTGCCTGTGGAGTTGAAATAAATAGTGCCGTTACTATCGCAAATGGCCGAATGCGCACCTTTGAGCACCATGTTCACCTCGTGCTTTTGGCAAAAGGAGCGAAGGAGCTCCAATCTGTGAAAATCATCCGTCCAGTCTCCCACCAATCTGCGAAATTCACCCGGATGGGGCGTCAAGATTGTTTCTTTAGGCAAATCCTTTAACAACTTTGGATGAAGAGCCAAGAGATTAATCGCATCTGCATCTATGACCATTGGCTTAGCGCTCATCATAAAATCTCTCAGATTGTGTTTGCGAGTCACTTCTGGTCTTTTGTCTATTCCAATACCCGGCCCAATAGCAATGGCATTCATATCTCTAACATGCGTTATAGACTCGCTTTTATTATCTGCATATGTATCTTGTACCATCGCTTCAGGCACGGTCACCTGTAGCACATCACGACCAATATCTGGAGTCTGAACATACAGAAGTCCTAGACCTGAGCGGAGTGCCGCCTTGGCAGATAGAATAGCCGCACCCATTTTCCCTTTACTTCCCGCGACAAGCAAGAGTCTTCCATAATCTCCTTTATGCCCAAATTTTTTTCTTGAGGGAATTAATGAAGCAACATCCTCTTTTTGGAGAAAGTAGTAAGTGGTTGTTTGCTCATCTATAAATGATTGATCTAGCCCGATATCTTCCACATGCCACTCTCCAACATACTTTTCATTTTGTGAAAGGAAAAAGGCCAATTTTGGCAATTGAAACGAAATAGTATGATCCGGTTGGACAATAGCAGAACTAGGCGTGTGCATGTCAGCCAAAAGTCCGGAAGCTATATCTACAGACACAATGTATGCACCTGAGGAATTGATATGATGAATTAAATCTGCGACGAGTCCATCTATCGGGCGATTCAATCCTGACCCAAATAGGGCATCAACGATGATTTCGTGATCGGAGAGTAGCGGAAAATCAGTTCGAGTGTATAGTTGGGCATTTAATACGGTAGCAGGAAGTCGTTTGAAATTTTCCTTGAAATCATCGGATGTTAACGTGGCATCTCCGATAGTGAAAATCTTTACATGATAATCATCTTGCTCCAATAACCGAGCGATGGCAAGTCCGTCTCCACCATTGTTTCCCGAGCCACAGAAGATCAAAACCGGACTGATTTTATCTGGATATAATTGCTTGAATTTCGTGCAAAATGCCTCTGCT
>CAZPST010000176.1:0-4721 GCA_964589185.1 uncultured Roseivirgaceae bacterium
ATAAAATTCGGTTGGCCTTATCAATGAAGATTTGGCTGTTTGTGGGTGTTACTTCGATTGTTTTCATAGATGAATAGTTGTGTTTAGATTGTAAATAGCGGTTCAATATTATTTACCTTAATTACTATCTAAAGCGTTGATATTCAGTACTATAAAAAGTCCTGTCCCCGCTACTAGATCAAAGCCTGTCAGAAATGACGGGCTTTTTTGTTTTCAAACGCACCCAATTCTATGAATCTTTAGTGTTTACTGTTTGCGAAATAAAATTGATTGAATTCGCAGGCCGCTATTTCAATTTTTTGAGAAACTCTTTGCCCATTCCTGATTTGAAGTATTTTTCTCTTTCCCGAGCAGTCAGGCGGGTCTCTACGGTTTCACTATAAATTTGTCTCCATGGACGGAAACCCTTAGTCGATTTCGTTTTTCCGGCATTGTGTTCCTTAATTCGCTTCTCCACATTGGATGAGAACCCAACGTATACTCGTCCATCCAGGCCACTTTTTATAGCATATACGAAATACATAACGCCCAAAATTAAAAAGAAGCTACCTCTTTTGAGACAGCTTCTTGATGTGCGTCCGGAAGGATTCGAACCCTCAACCCCCAGAGCCGAAATCTGGTATTCTATCCAGTTGAACTACGGACGCTTTTTTACTACATTGTCATATCATCCAGAGCCGAAATCTGGTATTCCCTGCCTGCGGTAGGCAGGTATCCAGTTGAACTACGGACGCTTTTTACTAAATTGTCATATCATCCAGAGCCGAAATCTAGTATTCCCTGCCTGCGGCAGGCAGGTATCCAGTTGAACTACGGACGCTTAAAAGGGCTGCAAATATAATGGCCTGCCTGACTATCGCGCTATTTATCAGCAAGGATTTTCTTTAGCTGCTCATCGTTATACTTGGAAGTTAAGCCAAGCCAATTTAGCGTCGATTTATACATGATATTATCCAAGTCGTCTTGTGGTAGATTCATTTCCTCAATAAACTTTCCTATCTCCAAATCGCCGAGTGGAAAAGGATAATCTGAGCCAAGACAGATTTTGTCGGATCCGATCATATCTATGCAATACTGAAGATATTTTGCATCATGGGTGATACTGTCAATCCAGAATCGCCCGAGGTATTCTCGCGGATTCACGTTGTTGTGTACTGCCACCAGGTCAGGCCGACAATTGAAGCCATGTTCGATACGGCCGATAGTGGCGAGAAACGAACCTCCCGCATGAGAGAAACACACTCTGAGATTCGGATAGCGTTCAAATACGCCACCAAAAATCATAGAAGCTACAGCACGTGTGGTTTCAGCAGGCATGCCTACCAGCCATGGGAGCCAGTATTTCTCCATGTGTTCGCGCCCCATCATTTCCCATGGATGTATCATCACAGCCATTCCTAACTCCTCACACGCCTCCCAAAATTCAAAAAAGCGTGGTTTGCTCAAGTTTTCATTATTGACATTTGATCCTATTTGGACTCCCGGAAAACCAAGTTGCTTCAGTCGTTCTAATTCTTTAATGGCTAAGTCCACATCTTGCATGGGTACCGTACCTAGTCCGAGATAGTGCTTGGGGTACTTGGCTACCACTTCAGCTATATGGTCATTGAGGTACTGCGAAAGCGCCAAGCAGTCTTCGGGTTTGGCCCAATAGGAGAACATAACAGGAATGGTGCACACTACCTGCATGTCCGTTTGGAATTGATGATATTCCTCTATCCGTACTTTTGGATGCCAGCAGTTTTCATTGATTTCTCTAAAAAACTTATCACCCTTCATCATGCGGGCATATCCCGGTCGATGGTGCAGCAGATGTATGAAATCTCCGTATCCGAACTTATCCGCAAAATTCGGAAGTTGCTCGGGGATGATATGCGTGTGCATATCTATTTTCAGTGCTCCTGAATCTTTCATATCCGGCAAAGATACCAAACTACCATGTGATGAATGAAATGGGTTCGGGGAGTGTTCATTTGATAAGTTTTGTTAGATACGGAGGTGGCGTGGAAAATACGGATATGCAAATACCAAATTGTACAGAACAACATATGCGCTGCTTTGTCGTAAAATTGTAGTGTAGTTAAAGTTTAAATTAACCTAATTTCCCCATGAAAATTTTCCAAACACTTCTTCTCATATGTTTCGTCGCAGTATCAGCTTCGGCACAGCGATCGGATATCAAAGGACCCAAGGCGAAAAATCTAAAGGTGCATGAACATCCGGAATTGTTTTCCGGTCAATTGGTTACTCAGAGTCCGTCCACATTGAAAGGTGCTGCGCGAAAGAATTTTAAAATAACGTCTATTGATCAAATGCAACCTACAGTGGCGGTGACTACACGTCCTCGCACAGAGCAAGGACCAAAGGCTAAAAACCGCAAAGCGTGGCAATAATCTCCGATTAGAACGTACCTGTTTTGAATTAGAATGTCGATTGGTAAGGTGGTGTATCTCCGCTTTGTCTGTCGACATTTTCTTTGAGTGCCCTTCGGTGCTTTTCTTGAGCGGAACGGCGGTGGAAATATCAATCCGTGAAAATACGGAGGTATACTGCACAGAATACGGAGAATTAAAATACCAATATTCTGATATAATCTTGAGTACCGCTATCGCGTAAAATTGTACAGTGATTCACTTCATGTTCATACCTGTCATGAAGGATTCATACTGGTTAGGTTAGTGCCGAATAGGAGGATAGATTTTGCACATATTCTCTCATAGGCAATAGTGAATTTTTCTCATGTTGGAGCGATCCGACGCAAGCGTAGTGGTTAGGAGCCGGGTGATGCAGAAGGCAAATCCCGGCTTTTTTAGTGCCTAAAAATCCCAAATACACTTGAACCCGAACCCGTCATGGCGGCATAGATTGCTCCTTGTGTGATTAGACCTTCTTTTGCGGCACTGATTTCGGGAAACTTGGCCAACATAGGTGCTTCAAAATCATTGACTAACGATCCATTCCACAATTCAGTCGGTAATTTCAATACATCCTGAAGTGAATTCGCAGGTAATCTCGGAGTGAGCATGCGGTACGCTTCGGCGGTGGATACATGCACATTGGGATGAACGAGCTCAATGCGATACCTAGATAAATCAAGATCAACAGGAGTGAGGGTAGTGCCCGTGCCACTCACGAGCATGGGTTTGTTTTGAATGAAGAAAGGACAATCGCTTCCTAACCGCGTTGCATACATTTCGAGTTTTTCAATTGACAGATGAAGATCGAACAGGGCGTCCAGCATTTTCAAGGTATATGCTGCATCTGATGATCCGCCACCCAATCCGGCTCCCATAGGAATGAGTTTGTGCAAATGAATCTGCACCGGTGATATGTCAAAATTCTCCTGCAATAATCGGTATGCGCGAATGACTAAATTAGTGTCTTCATCTCCACTGATGGGCAAACCACTTGATTGAAACGTAAATGAGCTTGATTTGATGATTTCCAAAACATCGCACAAAGCAATCGGATAGATGCAACTCTCCATCTCGTGATATCCATCTGCCCGCTTGTGCATCACGTGCAGCCCTAGATTGATCTTGGCGTTTGGAAAAGTGATCATTAGTAGAAACAAAAACGGGACTCAAAATGAATCCCGAAATTGGTGGTCAATTATTTACTTGTGAGTTCGTTGATGAGTGCATCTGTGATGCCCGATGCGGAGAAGCCTCCATCGTGCATCAGGTTTTGCATGGTGACCATGCGGGTGTAGTCCGAAAACATCATGACGCAATAGTCCGCACAGCTCTCTGCATCGGCATTGCCAAGTGGCGACATCTTATCCGCATAGCTAAAGAAAACATCAAATCCTGGAACGCCCGAACCGGCTGTAGTCATTGTAGGGGATTGTGAAATGGTATTCACCCGAATCTTCTTATCAACACCAAGTCGGTATCCATAACTGCGGGCAATAGATTCCAGGACTGCTTTAGCCTGTGCCATGTCCGAATAATCAGGGAAGGTGCGCTGTGCAGCGATGTAGGAGAGGCCTAGTACCGATCCCCAATCGTTGATTGCGTCTAATTTCTCGGCTGTTTGCATTACCTTATGAAATGAGAGCGCTGATACATCTAGTGTCTTCAAAAACCAATCGTAATTAAGGTCGCCATAGCTTTTGCCTTTTCGCACGTTGGGGCTCATGCCTATTGAATGCAACACAAAATCCACTTTGCCTCCCAATATTTCCATTGACTTGGTAAATAGGTTTTCCAAATCCTCAATAGAAGTGGCATCAGCAGGAATGATCTGTGCACCGGTTTGCTCTGCCAGTTTATTAATTTCACCCATGCGCATAGCAATAGGGGCGTTTGTGAGGGTAAACTGCGCTCCTTCAGCGTGTGCCTTTTCGGCCACTTTCCAGGCGATGGAGCTGTGATCCAATGCACCGAATATGATTCCCTTTTTTCCTTTTAGTATATGGTGTGACATGTGTTCTGGTTTTATATAGGTTGACAAAATTAGGTAAATCCAAGTAACTCACGGGCACTGGAAAAGGCCGCTTCTGACGGTTGCTTGCCCCCGATCATTTTGGCTATTTCAGTGATGCGGTCCTCCTTTTCTAATTTCCGTATGCGGCTCATGGAGCGATCGGCTGAGTGGTCTTTGTACACGAAATAGTGGGCGTCACCTCCCGCCGCAAATTGGGGCAAATGACTAATGGCAATTACCTGGTGATTTTTGGCCATTTGGCGCATCATGTTTACCATTTGTATGGCCACTTC
>CAZPST010000177.1:0-4693 GCA_964589185.1 uncultured Roseivirgaceae bacterium
CGAAATCTCTTCGCCCATAGCCACCTTGATTTGCTCTTTGATTAGGTCATAGTCCGTCACTTCTTCGGTAATCGGGTGCTCCACTTGAATACGCGTATTCATCTCCATGAAGAAGAAATTGCCATATTTGTCTACCAAAAATTCGATGGTACCGGCTCCTTCATACGCGATGGCTTCCGCTCCTTTGATAGCTGCCTGACCCATTTTCTCACGCAATTCTTGCGTCACAATAGGAGAGGGAGTTTCTTCTACGAGTTTCTGATGCCTACGCTGAATGGAGCAATCACGCTCAGATAAGTGACATGCTTTGCCGCGTTTATCACCCACAATCTGAATTTCCACATGGCGTGGTTCTTCCACAAATTTCTCGAGATACAATCCGTCATTGCCAAATGCGTTGGCAGACTCCTGTCGGGCATCATCCCACATTTTTTGGAATTCCTTTTCTTCACGTACCAGCCGCATACCGCGTCCACCACCACCTGCAGTTGCTTTTAGCAACACAGGGTAGCCCATTTCTTTGGCGATGGATTTTCCTTCATCTACAGATTTCAGCAAGCCCTTAGAGCCGGGGATAGTCGGTACACCGGCCTTTTCCATCGTGGCTTTTGCAGTTGACTTGTCACCCATCTTGTTGATCATATTTTCGGACGCACCGATAAACTTGATCTTGTATTCTTCACACACTTTGGAGAATTCGGCATTTTCCGAAAGAAAGCCGTATCCGGGGTGAATAGCATCTGCATTGGTGATTTCTGCTGCCGAAATGATGCGCGGAATACTCAAATACGATTCCTTGCTGGCAGGTTTGCCTATACACACGGCCTCATCAGCAAACCGTACGTGTAGACTGTCAGCATCCGCAGTAGAATACACCGCCACGGTTTTGATGCCCATTTCCTTGCAGGTGCGGATGATGCGAAGCGCAATCTCTCCTCTATTGGCTATGAGAATTTTCTTAAACATGGGGTTGATTTTGGATTATGACGGATCAACTACGAACAGTGGCTGGTCAAACTCAACCGGATTCGCGTTTTCTACCAATACTTCAACAATACGACCTGATATATCAGCCTCTATTTCATTGAATAGTTTCATGGCCTCTATGATACAGACTACTTGTCCTTTTTTCACCACATCACCCACTTGTGCGAATGGAGGTGTTTCCGGATTAGATGATCGATAGAATGTACCAATCATTGGGGATTTTATTTTGGCAAGATTGCTTGCGCTAGCTGCAGGAGCGGGTGCCGCCGGTGGTGCTGCGGGTGCTGCGGGTGCCGGAGCGGGTGATGCTGGAGCAGCCGATACAGCCGGAGCGGCCACTGTAGTGCCTGTAGCAGCAAGGCTTGATCTTTTTACTTTCAGTTTGAACTGATCTGTTTCGATATTGACCTCCTCTAGTCCTGTTTCAGAAATAAAGTTGATAAGGTCTTGGATTTCTTTAGCTTTCATTGGTTGTGGTTTTGGGTCGGCCATAGCTTTTTTCCTTAAGGTTTTCGAAGATATAACATTCCGGTTTACTTCACACGTTCCACGTAGCTTCCTGAACGTGTATCTACTTTTATCATTTCATCCTGATCGATAAATAGGGGCACTTGTATGCGTGCTCCTGTCTCTAACTCAGCGGGTTTTGATGCGTTAGTGGCTGGATCGCCTTTCAATCCGGGTTCGGTGTAGGGTACTTTCAGAGGTACGAATTGTGGCAATTCGCATCCGATGATGCGATCCTGCTCCACGTGAATGAGCACTTCGCACATTTCACCATCTTTCAAAAACTGTGGATTTTCGATCAAATGTTCAGGAATGGGCGCTTGTTCGTAGGTCTCCGAGTGCATGAAGTTGTACCCCATGTCATCCTTGTATAGAAATTGGTATCGATGGCGTTCAATTCGCGCTGTAGTGATTTTGTGACCGGACGAAAAGGTATTGTCGATTACTTTTCCGGTGGTGAGGCTCTTCAGTTTGGTCCGCACAAAAGCTGGGCCTTTGCCCGGCTTCACGTGTTGGAACTCTACAACTTGAAATAGGTCGTGGTTGTACTCTATGACCAAGCCGTTTTTAATGTCTGCTGTAGTTGCCATAAGTGATTAGGTTGAGAAAATCTTATTTGGGATCGTAGGCCCATTTTATCCATACAGAACCCCAGGTGAATCCGCCACCAAAGGCAGCCAAGATCAAATTGTCACCTTTCTTCAATTGCGATTCATAATCGTGCAAGCAAAGTGGGATAGTACCTGACGTGGTATTGCCATATCGCTGGATATTCAGCATGACTTTGTCTTCACCCACACCCATCCGATTGGCAGTAGCGTCTATTATGCGCTTATTGGCCTGATGGGGTACAAGGAAGCGCACATCGTCAGCTGTCAAGTGATTTTTAGCCATGATCTGAGCCGCCACATCCGCCATATTGGTCACAGCAAACTTGAAAACGGCCGAGCCTTCTTGATATACAAAATGTTCTTTGTTTTGAATAGTCTCGATAGAAGCCGGTCTGCGGCTACCGCCAGCTTTTTGGTGTAGATGCTTTTCGCCTGATCCATCTGACTTGAGGATCGAATCCATCACGCCCACTTCTTCTTCTGTTGGTTCCAGCAATACGGCACCTGCGCCATCACCAAAGATGATGCACGTAGTACGATCAGTGTAATCCACGATAGATGACATCTTGTCCGCCCCGATCACGACTACTTTCTTGTACTTGCCCGTTTCGATAAACTGCGAACCAGTAGTGAGTCCGTAGATGAAGCCTGAGCATGCCGCCATGATATCATAGCTGAATGCATTCAATGCACCAATGTTATTGCTCACAATATTGGCTGTGGCCGGAAACACCAAATCGGGTGTCACAGTACAGCAAATGATCAAATCAATGTCTGCCGGATCCGTATTGGTTTTTTCGAGTAGGCCTTTCACCGCAGCGGTGGCCATCACAGACGTACCTTGATCCTCACCCTTGAGGATGTGCCGTGTACTGATGCCCGTGCGTGACAGTATCCACTCGTCATTGGTGTCCACCATGGTTTCCAACTCCTTGTTGGTCAACACATAGTCGGGCACATACCCGTGGATGCCTGTAATCGCTGCGCGTAGCTTACCCATAGTTCAGCCGAAGGGCGATTAAGCCAATACTTCTTTTTCCTGAACTACTTTGCCTTTGTAGTAGAGTTTACCCTCGTGCCAGAATGCGCGGTGTGGTAAGTGTGCCTCACCTGTGGTAGGGCAGATTACATAACTTTTAGGAGAAGCTTTTACGTGTGTTCTTCTCTTGTCTCTTCTGGTTTTGGACGTTTTGCGTTTAGGATGCGCCATCTTATTGCTTTATTTATTGCTCAATTTCTTTAATGCTTCCCATCGGGGATCAATCGTTTCGTTGGTTTCCTCTTCGGTGACCTCTGTTTGATAAATCAACTCCGGGGTTTCTTGCCCGTCGTACCGAGGATGTAATTTCTTCATCGGTATGGCCAAGCAAATGAACTCATGTAGGTAAGGGGCTGTGTCAAATGTCTGCGTTTCTCTGCCCAATACCAGCAGTTCGTCACTCAGTTCCTCGTCTTGCTCCCCGAACTTCACCATCAGTTCGTGTTTTTCTTTAATCGGAAAAATGAAGGTGTCTAAACTGCGATCACATACCAACTCCACACCCACATTCAGTTCAAATTCCAATGTCATCATGGTCTCGGTTTTCTTCAATTCCATGTGGCACTGGCCACTTCCTTTCTCCACCAAGCTATCCTCAAACCGTGTGAAAAAACCATCATTAATTTCGAATTCGAATTCATGATGGCCATTTTTTAGGCTGGGAATATTCACCAAATAGGCTCGTACTTCACTTGTCTTCATGCACTGCTCGGCTAAAGAAGCGCAAATTTAGCGGAAAAGAGGAGAATGGAAAGACTATCCAAGAGTTTCTTGCCGATTCTTCACCACATCCATCGCTACGAATACGGCTTGGCGGAAAGATTCGGGTGACGCTTGATTCGTACCGGCTATGTTGTATCCTGTACCATGGTCAGGGGAGGTGCGCACAAATGTGAGTCCGGCTGTGAAATTGACCCCTTGGTCAAAGGCCAACGTTTTGAACGGAATCAAGCCTTGATCGTGATACATGCCCAGTATGCCATCAAAATTTTTGTAATTCTTCGTACCAAAAAAGCCATCGGCAGGGAAGGGGCCAAAAATCAAATGGCCTTTTGATTTCCATTTTTCAATGACCGGCAGTATGGTTTCCTTGTCTTCTGAGCCCAATTGTCCGTTTTCTCCGGCATGTGGATTCAAGCCCAAAACGGCTATTTTCGGTTTGATGATCCCAAAATCCTTTTTTAATGAATCATGAAAAATGGTGAGTTTCTGATCGATTTTGTCTTGTGTTAGGTTTTTAGAAACCTCACTGACCGGAATGTGACCGGTAGCTACCCCCACGCGCAAGTCTTCGTGCACCAGCAGCATCAGACTTTCTTTTACGCCACTTTCTTCGGTGAGGTATTCGGTGTGTCCGGGGAAATCAAATCCGGCAGATTTCATCAAATCTTTATTGATCGGGGCTGTGACTACTGCATCTAGTTTGCCTCGGAGTAGATCTTCCACAGCTGCTTTGAGAGATAGAATGGCATATTTGCCACCGTCTGTATTTGCTTCGCCAGGCTTTAGGTCAATGTCTTCTTTCCATACATTCACCACATTCACTGTC
>CAZPST010000178.1:0-4677 GCA_964589185.1 uncultured Roseivirgaceae bacterium
CAGTTGCAAGAGCAATCTGATGGAGGTCTCTTGGGTATATTAAATGCATTTACTAGGGGTACGGCATCTTGGCGAACCTCCCAGCAGAGTTGGTTGAGCAGCTTGCGTATGGCCTTGGTTTTCACCCCTTCCAGGTAATCCTGCTCCAAGTACCATCCTTTGTTTTTTTCTATTTGCGACAAGGCAAATAACTGACAAAGTTTTGTCAGCGCAGCTTTGCAATTGGCATCATCAGTGGCCGCCACCTGTGCTATGAACTGCTCCAAAATGAGTCGCTCCACATAGGCATGCCCTACCCCTACCATGTGGTATTGGGTCTGATTGAACGCGTCGAATGAATCCATGCCCTCGCTCAAGTGCTTGCGTAATCGCTTAGCCGCCGAGGTAAGAATGTCACGCTCACGGTAGATGAATGCATTCAAGTGAAATTCAAAATCCAACAAATGCGCCGTGTCTGTGCTTCGCACGATGATCGGGTTCATCTCGGTAATGCCTGTTTTGGCCTGCTCCGCCACATAGCCAAGCATGCCAAACAAGTTGATGTCGCTAAACTCCTTTTTGAATTCAGCCAGTCGGCTCTTGGCCACTAGTTGCATCAGCACCGTGTTGTCGCCCTCAAAAGTCGTGTACACATCCGTATCGTTTTTTAGTCGATCAATGCGGTTCTCAGAGAGGTAGCCCTTTCCTCCACATGCTTCTCTACATTCTTGCAGGGTGTGGGTCGTGTGCCACGTGGCAAAGGCTTTGAGTCCGGCGGCCATCGCCTCTATTTCCGGCATGTCTTCCTCTGTACGTTTCAAAAAGCGATCCGTGAGGTGCTGCAATGCAAAGTGACATGCATATGTGGTAGCCAGCAGGGGCATCAATCTCCGCTGATGGGTGCGGTAGTTCAGGATGGGCACTTCACTGCCATTTTGAGGGCCAAACTGCTTGCGTCCATCGCCATAACGGATGGCAATAGTGAGCCCAGACTTAGTGGCGCTGATGCCTGATCGTGGGATACCGATGCGCCCACCCACAAGCGTGCCTAGCATAGTAAAAAACCGACGGTTATCGCTCGTGATTGGGCTTTGGAATTCGCCATTTTCATCTATCGATGCGTAGCGATCAAGCATGTTTTCCAGCGGTATCTGCACCTGATCAAATCTTATTTTGCCATTGTCTACGCCATTGAGCCCCATTTTCCGACCACAATCCTCGATGGTGATACCGGGCAAGGTGTGGCCATTTTCGTCTCTCAACGGAACCACAAAAGCATTCACTCCATAGTCCACGCCTTCAATAATGAGTTTGGCAAAAACGGTGGCCATTCGTCCATGTAGCGCGGCATTGCCAATGTATTCTTTTACCGCCAGATCATTGGGCGTATGTATCACGATGTTGTTTTTCTTGTGATTGTAGGTGGCCGTGGTTTCAATCCCTTTTACATTCGATCCATGGCCTGTTTCGGTCATGGCAAAGCAGCCCGGTAACTGGAGCGTCCCTATATCTGTGAGGTATTTTTTGTGATGTTTCTCTGTGCCTAGGAAGTACACACTCATTCCCCACAAGCCAAACTGCACACCGAATTTGATCACTGTGCTCAGATCATGGTAAGAGAGCGTCTCCATGACGGCAAAGTACCTAGCCATGTCACCCTCACCGCCATACTCCTTCGGATAGGCCATCGCGCCAAATCCTTGATGTGCCAACAGTCTGCACCAGTCAAGCACTTTGACGCGGTAAGCAGGTAGATCATCCGGATCGATGTACTGAAAAGCAGGATCGGACAGCACCGTTTTCACCCGTTGGATGATCTCCTTGTGTGCACCATCCAGCAGGTCGCCCATGCGATTGATATCAAAGCTGGGTGCCGAACTCAGCAATTCCGTTGTGGTGGTGCGTTGCAACGAACGCAAGTGATACGCCGATTCCTCCGTGATGATCCCAAGGGCCTCTTCTATTTCTAAAAGCGGCACTTTCATTTCTTCGGGCGAGGCAGCCTGGTGCAACTTGGCCAGATCCATGCCTATCTGTACCACACCATTTTTCTCCTTATCCGTAATGCTGTCGCTGGACTCACGAATGATTTTCAGCCAACCCTTCAGTTCGTTTGGTGTAGGCGGATCTTTCGGGTCAAGAAATGATAGCAGATAGGCGCGCTCCTCAGTATTCAGTGTGCTTTGCTTCTCGATGATGCTGCGCAATTTTTGAACCTCACTGGGCGTGAGCACGGCATCTGCCCAAGCCATGTAAAAAAGGGGCAAAAAACTGTAGAGCGCCGGATTGGCATGTAGCAAGGGAGATTGGAGCATGTGTTGCATAGCAAAGTGTTTGTGAAAAGGTAGCAAAAAAGTGCCGATAAGACGTGTGCTAAATGACTTTGCTAAGCAATTTGGAATAGCTGAACTAGAAGTTATACAGACTAATTAATCAGTTTTTCCACCAAACCAACAACGCTAGCTATAGTATATGCATCCGATTTTTCAACGAATGAGGCATTTCTGTTTCTCCAATCAAAACTTTTCACCTGATCTGCCAAAATCACTCCTTTTGTTTTGAGTCGAATAGGCAATTTAACCTCAAATGGATAGCCCTTCTCCTGACTTGTAATCGGACAAAACAATCCCAATCCCACTTTTTCATTATAAATTTTATGAGACAAGACTATGGCTGGTCGTCTTCCCTTTTGTTCACGTCCGGTTTGGGGTTCAAACTCCAACCAAATGATATCTCCGCGCTCAGGCACATACGGTTTTACCATTCCTCACCTCCTATTCTATCATGTAGCACTTCATCATGCTTGTTCGCATCAGTTACCAATTCCATCAAATCTGCCAATGTCGCTTCCTTCAAAATTGGCTCTATGACTATACGTCCTTCTTCGAAATGCATCTGAACGGTCGTGTTTTCAACAATGCCAGATTCATTTGAAAGATTCTTTGGCAATCGAATACCTAAACTATTGCCCCATTTTTTCACTACAGCTTCCATATACATTCAACTTTGAAAGGAAAGGTAAATAAAATGTATAAACAATGTGTACACATACTTAAATATTGACATATCAATTAGCTCAATTGCCCAAATGCTTCAAAAAAATCATCCAACTAGAGAAAATCTATACTTTACTATGTGCCTATGTGGTTCAATACTAGCTTGCGGGCAAATTTCACAACCACGCAACCGTACACACCATGAGACAAAAACTGCTGCGAGATGGAGCCAATGAGCTGAATTATGAAATCCGCGGGATCGTGCGCAAGGCTGAACAATTGCGTCCGTATCTATCTGAAATCCATTGGGAAAACATTGGCGATCCCATTGCCAAGCATCAGGAAGTGCCACAGTGGATGAAAGAAACCATCGCCGGTTTGCTCATGGAAGACAACACCTACGGCTACAGCCACTCCAAAGGGCTTACGGCTACTCGCGAATTCCTGGCCAACCTCACCAATGATCGAAAAGGTGCGCACATCACCGCCGAAGACATCACATTTTTCAATGGACTAGGCGATGCGATTGGCAAAATCTATCAATACCTGTTACCCACCTCGCGCGTCATCGGGCCGTCTCCGGCGTACTCTACGCACTCATCTGCTGAAGCGGCACATGCCAACCATCAACCCATCACCTACACCCTTGATCCGAACAACTCATGGTATCCTGACCTAGACGATCTGTACAACAAAGTGAAGTACAACCCACAGATCGTGGGCATACTGATCATCAATCCGGACAACCCCACAGGCATGGTGTATCCGCGAGAGATTCTGGACAGGATGGTGGCCATCGCACGGGAGTTCGACTTGTTCATCATTTGCGACGAAATCTACCTGAACATCACCTACAACCACCAGCCGAGTCATGCCCTGAGCGAGTACATTGGTGATGTGCCCGGTATTGCGCTGAAAGGCATCTCGAAGGAGTTCCCTTGGCCGGGGGCGCGTTGCGGCTGGGCGGAATACTACAACAGAGGCAAGGATGGCGAATTTGACCGCCTGTGCCAAACGCTGGACAATGCCAAAATGATCGAGGTGAGTTCCACCAAATTGCCCCAATTGGCCATTCCCAAAATCATGTCTGACCCTCGCTATCCGGTGTTCAGGGCAGAGTTCAACGCCAAGATTGGCGAGCGTGCACAGCGCATTTCCGAGATACTTTCGCCCGTGCAGAGTATCACATTCAACAAGACGAACGGCGCATTTTACAACACTATCATCTTCAAAGCCGGAGCACTCAAACCCGGTCAGCACTTGAAAATTGAAAATCCCGAAGTGAAGCGCCTGCTGGAAAGTTGGCTCACCGACGACCTCCCCGCCGACAAGCGATTTGTGTATTATTTGCTAGCCGCCAAAGGCATTTGCGTGGTGCCCGTCTCGTCCTTCTGCTCTGACCTCATGGGTTTCCGCGTGACCCTGCTGGAAAACACCCCCGAGCGCTTGGAATACATTTTCCACACGATCAGGGACTGCATAGAGGAGTATGTGGCGAATGTGTAAAGCCAAATTCTTTTCCTTAAAATAGAAACGAGGCTTTGTTTCTTACGAGAACTATTCCCCTCCTCGGGGAGCCTGTCCCGACCATTCGGGAGGCCAGAGGTGGGTTGTATCGTCCTAAAATAAGTTGACCCTATTCGATGGGAATTGGTAAATTTGATCATGGACATTCAGAGAACAGATAGTGAAATTCTTTTAA
>CAZPST010000179.1:0-4655 GCA_964589185.1 uncultured Roseivirgaceae bacterium
AGCAGAATGAGTATGATGTTGTCCTGTGTGATATCAAAATGCCCAAAATGGACGGTATTCAACTGCTCGAAAAGGCGATAGAAGAAGGATATAGTGTTCCTTTTATCATGATATCGGCACATGGCACTATTGAAACAGCAGTGGAAGCTACCAAGAAAGGCGCCTTTGATTTTATCCAAAAGCCTCCGGATCTGAATAGACTCCTAATAACCATCAGAAATGCACTGGAGAAGAAAGAACTAGTTCAAGAAACGAAGCAATTGCGTAAGAAGGTCAATAAGGCGTATGATATCATAGGTGACTCACCAGAAATACAGGATATTAAGGCTACAATAAGCAAAGTAGCGCCTACAGATGCACGTGTGTTGGTGACTGGTGAAAACGGAACAGGTAAGGAGTTAGTAGCGCGCTGGATTCACGAGATGAGTCAGCGAAGTGGAGGCGAATGGGTGGAAGTGAATTGTGCAGCCATTCCATCAGAACTAATAGAAAGCGAGCTTTTTGGACATGAAAAGGGCTCTTTCACGTCTGCGCACAAGCAGCGAATAGGCAAGTTCGAACAAGCCACAGGTGGCACACTGTTTTTAGATGAAATAGGTGACATGAGTTTGTCCGCACAGGCCAAGGTGCTCAGAGCATTGCAAGAAAGCCAAATATCCCGCGTGGGTGGCGAAAAATCAATAAAAGTAAATGTACGCGTGGTGGCTGCTACCAATAAGGATCTGAAGAAGGAAATTGAATTGGGCAATTTCAGAGAGGATTTATATCATCGATTGAGTGTGGTAGTGATTCGCGTTCCAGCGCTTCGTGAGCGAGCCACGGACATACCTATGTTGGTAAATTATTTTCTGGATCAGATTGCAACTGAATATGGAAGTGCAGTCAAGGGCATTGAAAAATTGGCAATGGTGGAACTCGCCAAGAAATCGTGGACGGGCAATATTAGAGAATTGCGAAATGTAGTGGAGAGACTCGTCATCATGTCGGACGATCAGATAAAACTGGCCGACGTGAAGAAATATGTGGAGGCGTAAGCGTCTTTAGACAGTCTTTTCAGTTGACTGCTGCACGTCTGCATCAGCATACGTAGGGCACGTTCTTTGAGTGCAAGCGCTCAATCCAAGAATAACTAGGGCAATTATGGCAAGTTTTAATTTCATAACACAAGCTTAAAAATCCAGTGGTTTAGTAAAAGTCTTTTTCAAAAATAGGTGGAAGTTTTCTTCTATACAACTTATTGGTTCACAAATTATTTCATTTTGGACTATTGAATAAGCAAATTGCACCCCCTGATATCCGTATTATCCACACGTCCTAATACCTCAAATTGCCCATTTTTATGTAATCTGACGAGATCCTTGGTTTCAATGAATGCACAACTGTGCACATTGGCTAAATCGATAACATTCAGAACACCAGTTCCTTGAGATTGGACCGCAAACGGATCATTCAAGTCTCTAATGAACGCACGTGCCCAACGTGGGAATTCGAGCAGCCCCTCTTCACCATACGCCTGACTCATCAATTCGGTCATGCCGTACTCGGTAAAAATTTTTGGGTAATTAAATGCTCGTTTGAGCTTTTCGTGCAATTCAACAGGTGTTATTTCCTTCTTTCTTCCCTTCATACCACCGGTTTCGATAAGAATATGGCGCGATAAATCAGCAGATGGGTGCCGCTCTGCCAAATCGAGTAGGGCATATGTCACTCCGATGAGGATGGCAGGCGTTTCAGTATTATTCAAGAAACCAACAAGTTCATCTTGCTGGTCAAGATAAAATCCTGAGCCAATGTGACCTTGGGAAATGAAGTGCTGAACCATATCAACCAAAGATGAATCGCCTTGCTCCAGATAGGAGGGCAATAATGCCACGATTCGGTATTTGCTCAATGACCCAAAGATGGTCTCGGCGTGGGCTAGGCTGCTGTTGTGATAAAATTGGAGGTCCTCAACAAGGTGCTGGCTTCTACCTGTTGCTGTCGTACCACTGCTTTTGAAGACTTTCTGAATTGGCCATTCACCTGTTTGGATGGCTTGCGTTTTGAAAAATTCAATAGGAAGAAATGGAATATCCGCTAGTTTATCTATGTTGTCTACCTTAGTGCCGAGATGATGACAATAGGAGGCGTAGATTGGATTTTGGGTTACCTGAAACCGAAAAACCTCAAGTGCGTACGCTTCAAAAGATGCCGGAGAAATGGAGAAAAGTGAGTTCTTAAAATGGTGTAACAAATCCATTTGGGTAATAGGGGTGCGAAGACGTTTCTTTGTATTTAAGAGTATGCGCGATACGGCAGTTCAAATATCATTGATTTTATTGATTGTAGCCTTGGCGGGCTGCTTTCGTCCACCCGAGTTTCCTGAGGAGCCCAGAATTGCGTTTGAGCGACTACACCTCACCGATACCGCTTCACTTGTGCTTACCTTCCATGTGCGTGATGGAGATGGGGATATTGGCCTTGGAGGCCAATCAGGTGACTTTAGTGACCTCACCGCTCCGTTTCACCCATATGGAGGTGTAGTTTCTGGGAATTTCCTTGTTACCTATAGTGATGGTCTCGAAGGGCCTTATGATCTTGTTCCACTAGCCAAATTTCCGGTGACTGTACAGTTGTACAAGGGACGGAATGAGAATAATGTGCCGGTATATGAATATCGAAATATTCAAATTTTAGATCAGGTTGGCGATAGAGTTCCATTTTCTGTGGACGATGAGCGTCCACCAGTTTTCGATTGTGAGTCATATGAGATAGTTTCATTCTATTCTGTGGACCAAGAAGTAGTGGAGGGCGTTGTGGTATCGGAAACGCTGATAGAGGAAGTGGACACTATCTTCGTGCAGCGAAACCCATTTCACTTCAATATTTATATTGACATTCAGGTGAAGGTGGGGAATGATTATGTCTCTTTTGACTTGGATGATTGTGATGTAGGGTATACTGCACGTTTTCCCGTATTTAATAGAGCTAATCTTGGGAGACCGCTAGATGGCAGTATTTCATATGCTTTTTTCTCGGTGCTTTTTCAAGATCCCGAATCAAGTCCATTGCTTACTGAGACCATGCGTTTGAGATTTTATATTTATGACCGCACTCTTACGCCTGACGGTGAACTTCAAAAAAGCAATGAAGTGTATACCCCTGATTTTAAGCTGTTAGATCTTAGACAAGGCGATTTGGTCGCAGATTAAAAACGATTGGGTTGTGCCTCTTTCATGAGTTCCATCACACCTTCGAATATGTCCTCAACACTTGGCTTGGAGAAATAATCTCCGTCTGTGCCATAGGCCGGACGATGTGCTTTACCCGTAATCGTCAACGGCTTTGAATCAAGTAAGAAGTAGCCATTGTCGCGCTCCAGAATTTGCTGAAGCATAAATGCAGATGCTCCGCCGGGCACGTCTTCGTCAATAATCACTAGTCGGTTCGTCTTTTTCAATGAACTCGTGATGATGCCGGGTAGATCGAATGGAAGTAAAGTCTGAACATCTATCACTTCGGCATCCACCCCAAATTCGGCTAACTGCTCAGCTGTCTCCATCACCAATCGGCAGGTAGAACCATACGTCACCAAAGTCACATCCGATCCTTCACGCAAAATTTCAGGCACGCCCAACGGCACTTTGAATTCCGCCAAATTATCAGGAATACGTTCTTTCAGTCGATAGCCATTCAACGATTCTATCACGATAGCGGGTTCGTCTGATTCGAATAGCGTGTTGTAAAATCCTGCTGCTTGTGTCATGTTGCGCGGAGACAACACGTACATGCCACGAAGTGAGTTGAGTATCATGCCCATTGGTGAGCCGGAGTGCCACACGCCTTCTAGTCTATGACCTCTCGTGCGCACAATCAAAGGTGCTTTTTGTCCGCCAAATGTGCGGTACTGGAGCGTGGCTAGATCGTCTGACAAAATCTGAATGGCATAGAGCAGATAATCCAAGTATTGAATCTCAACGATTGGACGTAGGCCTCTCATAGCTGCGCCAATGCCCTGCCCCACAATGGTGGTCTCACGAATGCCCGTATCGGTCACCCGAATCTCACCGTATTTCTCTTGCAATCCGGCAAAGCCTTGATTTACATCACCAATTTTGCCTACATCTTCGCCGATGGCAAAGAATTCTGGGTGACTGGACAATAGATGATTGAATGTGGCCTGCAATACTTCACGGCCATCTACCAAAGGAGATTCCTCTGAATAAATAGGCGCTACGGCGGGTACGCTTAGCGCATTGTGTGCCGATTCACTATGCAATTTTGAATTGTACTCCCATCTATATTTTTTCATCACCGGCTCCATCCACGCTTTCAGCGCTTCCACTTCAGGTGTATTCCATTTGCCCACATAATGCAGCGCGCGCCGGACAGCCTTCATAATGCTGGCTTTGAATGGGGTCGCTTCCTGCGCAAGTTCATTCGTGAACTCACTCACCTTCGGATGATCAATGGCTTTCAGGAGAGGCAGCACCTCATTGTAGTCATCCTTCATTTCAGACGTAAATGCCTTCCAAGCATCATTTCGCGCCTCTTTTGCTTCCTTTTTGGCCTCTTCTTCTATTTTGTCCAATGCTGACGAGGTGGCTATGTTTTCGGCCAATATCCACTCGCGCATTTTCAAGATACAGTCGTGGGCGCGTTCCCATTCCAATCGT
>CAZPST010000180.1:0-4633 GCA_964589185.1 uncultured Roseivirgaceae bacterium
GTAGAATTATTTTAGAATTAATCAAGTGAATTTTCCAATGGTTGTTGATGAGGATTTAGAATTAGAGAAAAAGGAAATCATCCGCAGGTATCGGAGACTACTTCGGCATACCAAGCCCTTTCTGAAAAAGGGCGATACGGCACAAATTCGAAAGGCTTTTACCACCAGTATGGAAGCCCATGCAGGTATGCGGCGAAAGTCCGGAGAACCGTACATTTATCATCCGCTAGAGGTGGCACAAATATGCGTTGACGAAATTGGGCTGGGCACCACCTCCGTAGTGAGTGCATTGCTGCATGATGTGGTGGAGGATACGGATATTAGTTTGCAAGAAGTAGAGAAGGAATTTGGCCCCAAGGTGGCCAAGATCATTGATGGACTGACGAAAATTTCTGGGGTATTTGAGCAAGGGAGCTCTGAGCAAGCTGAGAATTTCCGCAAAATGCTCCTCACACTGTCTGACGATGTGCGGGTGATATTAATAAAACTCGCTGATCGCTTGCACAACATGCGTACGTTAGAAAGCATGCCGCGCAATAAGCAATTGAAAATTGCCAACGAGACCATTTATCTCTATGCACCGCTCGCCCACAGATTGGGTCTATATAATATCAAGTCGGAGTTGGAAGATCTGGTGTTGAAATTCACTGATACGGAGAGCTACAATACTATCACCGACAAAATTCGGTTTTCAAAGGACATACGCAATCGTTTCATCCGTCAGTTCATTCGCCCTATTAAAGAGGAGATCACTCATCTTGGATATGATTTCGAAATAATGGGAAGGCCGAAATCAGTGTATTCGATTTGGAACAAAATGCGCAAGCAGAATGTGTCATTCGAAGAAGTGTATGACCTTTTTGCCGTTCGGATCATCATTGACACGCCGTTGGAAAAGGAAAAAGCAGCCTGTTGGCAGGTCTATTCAGTGGTTACCGATTTTTACCAACCAAACCCTGACCGTCTGCGCGATTGGATCAGCACCCCTCGGGCTAATGGATATGAATCGCTTCACACTACTGTCATGAGTACTAGAGGCCAGTGGGTTGAAGTGCAGATTCGTACCAAGCGAATGGACGAAATAGCTGAGCGAGGATATGCAGCACATTGGAAATATAAAGAGAAGGGATCCGATTCAGATGTGGGGCTTGAGATGTGGATTAATAAGGTGAGAGAAATACTAGAGCAAGACAATTCTTCAGCCATTGAGTTTATCGATGATTTCAGGTTGAATTTCTTTCAGGATGAGGTGTTTGTTTTCACTCCTAAGGGAGACTTAGTCACCCTTCCCGGAGGCGCCACGGCACTCGATTTCGCATTCGACATACACTCAGAGGTAGGGTATCATTGCCTAGGAGCCAAAGTGAATCAAAAATTAGTGCCACTCAATCACAAGTTGAGAAATGGCGATCAAGTGGAAATCCTCACCTCCAAAAAGCAACGCCCCAATGAAGGATGGCTGGAGTATGTAGTGAGTTCAAAGGCCAAGTCAAGGATCAAGGATGCGCTGAAGGAAGAAAGAAAGGCAGTAGAGGAGCTTGGCAAAGAAATTATTCAGAGGAAGCTTTCACAACTCAAGAGACCGCTCACTTCGGACGAACTGAACGCCATGGCCGAGCACTTTAACCTACGAACTATCACAGATCTATATTATCTGGTAGGGAATGGGAAAATAGAGCACAGTGTAGTTAAGCAATTCCTGAAGCACATAGCCACCGTCAAGGAACCGATAAAACCAAAAGCTGTCCAAACCCCCGAGGCACACGACAATGTTCGAAAGGCACAGACAAACAACTATGATCTTCTGTTGCTTGGAGAAGATATGGACGTACTGGATTACAAGTTTGCCAGATGCTGCAATCCAATACCGGGCGATGATGTTTTCGGATTTGTGACTGTAAGTGAAGGAATCAAAATCCACCGCACCACTTGCCCCAATGCCGCCGAACTCCTTTCCAACTATGGGTATCGTATTCTAAAAGCAAAATGGACATCCAGCCAAGACAAATCCTTTGAAGTAGGAGTGAAGCTCATCGGCACAGACCGCATCGGGCTTATCAATGACGTATCCACGGTGATATCAGGAGAGTTGAAAGTGAATATGCGCTCTATGTCCATCAATACCGAAGGCGGCATTTTTGAGGGTGAGATCAAACTCTATATAAACGACACCAGTCACTTGGACACGCTCATAGCCAAGCTTGCCAACGTCCAAGGAGTGATGAATGCATCGCGAATTTTTTAATCACTAAGGACTGTATATTTGCCCCTTTCATGGAGCCACGAAATACATATGAGGAAGTCAAACGCATTTTTACCTCCTTTTTGGAGAGCAAAAGTCTACGCAAGACCCCCGAGAGATATGCTATTCTGGAGGAGATTTACTCAAAGAGTGGACATTTTGATGTCGAGTCACTCTATATTAACATGAATGACAAGAACTATAGGGTCAGTAGAGCCACAGTGTACAATACGCTTGATTTACTCACAGAATGTAACCTTGTCGTTCGCCATCAGTTTGACCGTACGTTGGCTCATTATGAAAAATCATTTGGCTTTCGACAGCATGATCATTTGATTTGCACCGATTGTAACCAAGTGATGGAGTTTTGCGATCCTCGGATCCAAAATATTCAGAACACCGTAGGTGAATTATTAAAGTTCAATGTCATTCACCATTCGCTCGTTCTGTATGCCAATTGCAACCGTGACCAATGTCCTAACAAACCAAACGCATGACTTTTACACACGAAATAACCAACGATCTGCTCTTTATCCGCCTTTCAGGTGATCTAATTGGGGAGAACAATGGTCCCGAAATCATGGAAGTGGCAGCATCAGCGCTCAAGCGCGGAATAGATAAGTGCATTATTAATATAGAGACAGTGCGCTATATAAACAGTAGTGGTATTGGTGTGCTCATTACCTTACTCACCAAATTCCGGAACCAAGGAGGTGATATCGTATTAGTCAATCCATCCGAACACGTGGAAAAACTTTTGATTATCATCAAGCTCCGAAACATTTTCAACATAGCCCTCACAGAAGAGGAGGCAATTCAAAATCTCAAAAAATAGTATGACTAAGGTAGATGTCCTGCTTGGACTCCAATGGGGAGACGAAGGCAAGGGGAAGGTTGTAGATTACTTGGCACCTAAATATGACGTGGTGGCGAGATTTCAAGGCGGGCCGAATGCCGGTCATACGCTCGAGTTTGAGGGAATCAAACATGTGTTGCATCAAATACCATCAGGAATTTTCCATGAAGGCATTCTCAATGTCATCGGCAATGGCGTGGTGATAGATCCCATCACCTTTCAAAAGGAAATCATAGCGCTAGAAAAATTCAACCTTGATCTCAAAGCAAGTTTGGTCTTGTCAAACAAGGCCCAGTTAATCCTCCCGACACATCGATTACTCGATCAGGCATATGAGTCAATAAAGGGTGAACAGAAGATTGGCTCTACCCTCAGAGGCATTGGCCCCACCTATCAAGATAAAATCGGGCGATTGGGTCTTCGTATTGGCGATGTATTGAGAAGTGACTTTTTGAAGAAATACGAGGCACTCAAAAATCAACACCTGGGACTTTTGGATAAACTGGGGTTTGGAGCGGTCACTTCAGATTTCGACAAAGATTTTCATCAGGCCGTTGAGGTGCTACGACAATTTGAAATTACCAGTACAGAGTACCTTATCAATGAAAAAATGAAGGCAGGTAAAAAAGTCCTTGCCGAAGGAGCCCAAGGCTCTATGCTAGATGTTGATTTCGGAAGCTATCCCTTCGTTACTAGTTCTACCACCACCGCAGCAGGTGCCTGCACGGGCCTGGGTATTTCCCCCGGAAATATCGGCGAAGTATTTGGCATTTTTAAGGCCTACTGCACGCGTGTAGGGAGCGGACCATTTCCCACAGAGCTTTCAGGAGAGCAAGAGGAGGACTTAAGGAGAAGAGGAAATGAGTTCGGAGCTACTACGGGTAGGCCTAGGAGATGCGGCTGGTTAGACTTGCCGGCTTTAAACTACGCCTGTATGCTCAATGGAGTGACACAGCTTTTCATGATGAAAGTAGACGTCCTCTCCGGAATGGACGAATTGAAGGTGTGCGATGCGTACAGCATAGCAGGTGTTCAAACCCAGGATTTACCCTTTTATTATTCAGGCGATCAAATAGACCCGATATTCTCCTCAATGAATCCATGGCCACATTTCGAAGGCGTTGAAGATTTTGAGCAGGTTCCGGTTGAGATGAAAAAATTCATTGAGCACATCGAAAGTGCCTCAGGTACGCCAATTAGCCTAATTTCATATGGGCCGGATAGAAAAGAAACGATTTTTCGAAAATAATTTCAGCAAGGGCTTTTTGATTTTAAATGTTCACCTATCTTTGCCGTCCCATTGCGGAGAAGCCGTCTTCGGGTCTTCTGAAAAGAAGAAAAAAATTGAAAATATTTCTTGGTGATTAAAATAACATTCTTATCTTTGCGTCCGCTTTCAGAGGGAGTAAGAATTCAGAAAGCAAAAATCATCACCCGATTGCAAGAAGTGCAGTCACAATTTCTGAGAAATTAGTATCAGAAAAAAGTTCTTTGAATAGATGTAAATGTAGCGAATTGCTCTGCTGAAGAGCTCA
>CAZPST010000181.1:0-4562 GCA_964589185.1 uncultured Roseivirgaceae bacterium
GGAAAAGTGGGAAGTAGCGAGTTGGAAGTAGGAGGACGGAAGTTGGAAGACGGAAGTGGGAAGCTGGAAGCTTGGAGTTTGAAGTATTTTTTGCTGTTGACTGTCGTCTGTGTGCAGTTGACAATACCATTACATGCCCAGCAACGTCTCCAAGACAAATACCCTTTTCTAAAAACAGACAAAAACAAGATTGATTTTTATGGTGATAGCACCAAGTTCAATACGTTTTTTGAGCGACTAGATCACGTTTTGTTGGCCGGAGACGGACAAGTGAATGTCCTTCATATGGGCGGATCGCATGTGCAGGGAGGCATGTTTAGCCACGCCATGCGCACCTATTTGCAGTCCATGGCTCCCGGACTCAAGGGTCAGCGAGGGTTACTTTTTCCGTTTACATTGGCCAATACAAACAATCCCTGGAATTATAAAGTGGAGAAAACCGGAGATTGGGAGGGGGCACGCGTGAGTGTGAGCGATCACTACAGCGAATGGGGAGTGAGCGGTGTGTCTGCCACTGCCACCGATCCGGCCAGTACGGCTACTATCTACGCCAGAAACGCGCAAGATGCCTTCTCTTTTGATGCCGTCCGCATTTTCTATCACATGTGTGCATGTTCATATCAGCCAATAGTGCAAAATGACGCCATCGTGCGCACCGTAGTAGACTCAGTAAAGCAATTTGTAGAATTCACCTTCAGCAGCCCGCAAGACACCCTTCGGCTCGGTCTCATGCAGCATGACGCTACCCAATCACAATTCATCCTACAGGGTATTCAATTTCTCAGTGCCGGACCGGCTATTGTGTACAATCCCATAGGTGTGAATGGCGCCAAAACGCGCGACTATCTCAGAAGTCAATCGCTCCCTGAGCAAATCAAAATGATAGCGCCTGATGTGGTGCTTTTTGGCATAGGTATTAATGACGCAAACACCTACGCCAAGTCATTTGACCAGCGGAAATACGAAGAAAATTATGATGCGTTGATTGCACTGCTCAAGGAAGCCAATCCGGACATTTCTATTCTGTTTTTAACCAATAACGACGCGTATTTTCAGAAACAATACGCCAATCCAAACGCCTATAAAGTACGAGACGCTATGATCAATCTGGCCAAACGACACAATGGTGCTGTGTGGGACTTCTTTGAGATCATGGGTGGGTTTGACTCTATTCGTATGTGGGAGGCGTACGATCTGGCACGTCCGGATAAAATCCATTTTTCTAGAGAAGGATATGAAGTGCAGGCGCAGCTTTTATTTTTTGCTTTGCGCAATGCGTATGGTGATTACCTTGCCGCTCGCTACAAATAGGTATAAGTCGATTATTCCTTTGGAATAATTAATCTGAATGTTTTTTTATTGGATGATAAATACTGAAAATCAGACCCCAACTGATCATTCAAAATTCGGATCATTTTAAATCCAAATCCTCCTGATTGTGTCAAATCAAAGTCATCCGGCAAACCCTCGCCACTATCAGCGTAGTTTATCTCTATGGCATTTGGCAAGTCAAGGGCTTGAATGTAAATAACACCTTCACCTTTGTGAAAGGCATATTTAAACGAATTGGTAATTAATTCATTTAAAATCAAACCCAAGAAAATGGATGTTTTCATGTCGATTTTTACATCTCTGACGTCAAGTGTAAAATCGATTTTTTTGCTATCCATTTCCATGGTAGCTAGTAATTGGATAAAGAGTTCTCTTAAAAACATATCAAAATTGACTTTTGACGAGTCTTCAATATCGTAGAGATTTTGATGCACCAGAGCCATTGATTCTATACGTGTTTGGCATTCGTTTAGAATTCGTTTTACATCAAGGTCATCACTTGCCTTTGCTCGCAGGTATAGCAGACCTTTCAAAAATGTAAGGTTATTTTTCACCCTGTGGTGAACTTCCTGCATGAGTATTTCCTTCTCGGCAAGTTGCTTGGAAACCTCCTCCTTTTCGGCCTTTAGTTGCACGGTTTTTTCGGCTACCGTCTCCTCCAGATTGCGTCTTATCTGTCTCGCGTTCCGTTCCCTCAAGTAGACGATCACAACGACTAAAGCAAGCCCACTAAAGATGAACAGCCCCTTGGCCCAGCCGGTCTCATACCATGGTGGCAATACCCTAACAATCATGTTTCGTGAGGTCTCGCTCCAAATGCCATCTTCATTCGCAACCTTTACCCGAAACGTATATTCTCCGGCAGGTATGCGGGTCAGTACGGCTTTTCGATCGGTGTAGTCTGTATAAAGCCACTCTCTGTGGAAAGGCTCTAACTTGTACGCATACTTAATTTTTTCGGGTTGTTCAAAGCTGAGCGCTGCAAACGTGAAAGAAAATATATCGTCATCATAATCCAGCGTGATTTCGTTGGTATGAGTCAAGGATTGGGACAGCACCGTGCTATCATTGATGGATACTGATTGATTGAACAATTGAAAATCCGTAATCAGAACAGGCGGCACATAGGTGTTCTGCTGAATACTATCCGGATGAAATATACTCAGCCCATTCACTCCCCCAAAATACATGTATCCATCTTTGTCTTTGTAGTAGGCGCCTGTGTTGAATTCATCACTTTGCAGTCCGTCATATTTGTCGAAGTGTATAAATTTTTCAATTGAAGTAGTAAATTTATTTATTCCCTTATTTGTTGACAGCCACAGATTATTTTTTCTGTCAATGAGTATCCCGTAAATCACTTCATTTGACAGTCCGTCTTTTTCCTTCCAAATTTTAAAATCATTTGTTTTTGGATTGTATAAACATAATCCTCCTTCTGTTCCGATGAATAGTCTACCAACTTTATCTTCGGCAATTGTCCTCACAATGTTACTTCCGATCGAATTGGGTTTTGATGGATCGTGGGTGTAATAGTCGAATTTACCTGTCTCCGGATGCAGCCGATTCACCCCCATATCGGTACCGATCCATAGTTGACCATCCTGAGATTGCGTTATACATTTTATTCTAAAGTGGTTTGTTGCTGTGTTGCCTTTTCCATTAAAAGCAAACCGTTTGAATGTTCCCGTTGTTGGATCCAATTGATTCAATCCGCCCGCGTCTGTTCCTACCCAAATGCGATACTGTCTATCTTGAAATATGCACCAAACTAAATCATGACTCAACGAAGTGGTGTCATTTTGATCATTCGTAAAGCGGACGAATCCATTTGTCTTTGGATTATACAAATTGAGGCCGTAAATAGTGCCTATCCATATCCGTTGCTGCTTATCCTGGTAGATGGAAGTTATTTGATTCGAACTTATCGTTGTTGCATCTTCCGGATCATGTTTCATGTGCCGTATTGTTCCGTCCGCACCAATGATACTCACGCCTTCATAAGTAGCCACCCAGAGTCGATTTCGGTGATCTTTTATCATGCCCCACACACCTTCGTCGAGCAATGAATTTGGATTGTTATGAATGTGTTTGTAATGCGTGAATCGCTGCGTGCGCGGATTGTGCACATTTAGTCCTTTGCCCGATACGCCCACCCACATATTGCCTCTCGAATCTTGCATCATGCTTAGCACCGTATTATTACTCAGCGAATTGGGATCTTCCGGCTGATTGACGACCCGCTGAAAAGTATTGGACTGCTTATCTAAAATGGTGATGCCGCCCCATCGGGTACCAACCCAGATTCGGTTTTGACGATCTTGTGCAATGCTGCGGATATCATCATTGCTCAACGATCGGGCATTGGTTCGGTCATGGAGGTAGCGACGAAATGCACCCTGCGTTGCTTCAAATAGATTGAGACCTAGACTGGTACCAATCCAAAGATTGGCTTGTGCATCTTGAAAAAGAGTCAATATTTCATTGCTGCTTATCGAGTGCCGATTGGAAGCATCATGAGTGAAATGGGTAAACGAATCGGTTCGTTGATCGTAGCGGTTCAATCCATTAACAGTACCCACCCAAACAACACCTTTATCGTCCACTAAAACACTTGTAACTTTATTGCTACTCAGCGATGTGGCACCTTCAAAAAAGTGTTTGATTGTCTCACGTTCAATGTCAAACACATTAAGCCCATTTTCTGTCCCAATCCACAAATTGCCCAGCTGATCTTGCGCTATGGACGTCACGTTCGAATGACTGAGCGAACTGGATGTGTTTACATCCGCCACATGCCTGAACGATTCGGAGTGTCGGTCATAGACATTCAGCCCAAACGAAGTGCCAATCCAAATCCTGCCATCAGCATCTTGAAACAAGGTATTGACTCTATTACTGCTCACGCTCGAGGGATCATTCGAAGCATGTTTGAACACCTTAAATCTGTAGCCATCAAATTGATTGAGTCCGTCTTGAGTCCCGATCCATATATGGCCATCCAGTTTGTCTTCAAGAATGCATCGGGCTGTTACTTGCGAAAGCCCCTCTTCAATTCCATACCTTCTAAACCGGAGGCTCGGCTCTATTTGAGCCCAAAGCGACTGGCCAATAAGGCTACAAGTAAAGATCAAAAAAATGCACTTTTTCAAACGGAGAACTCAGTTGTTAAGTAAAATCAATAGCGTCCTAAACGATTAAAGAGGGAGGTGTGCCTTAAGTATCCCAAG
>CAZPST010000182.1:0-4541 GCA_964589185.1 uncultured Roseivirgaceae bacterium
CGAAGACGAAGATGTGCTGAAGGATGCTATCCGAAAGGTTAGAGAGAGTGGCGTGAAAATCGAAGAAGTATACTCCCCATTTCCTGTGCATGGAATTGAAGATGTGCTTGGGTACAAGCGATCTTGGTTATCTATTGCTGCATTTATGTTTGGGTTGTTGGGTACATCCCTTGCGCTTACCATGCAAATAGGCATGATGGGCGTGGATTGGCCAATGATCATTGGAGGTAAGGATTTCGTTCCCCTTCCTTCATTTATTCCTGTGACCTTTGAAATGACCGTATTGCTTGCGGCATTCGGTATGGTGGGTACTTTTTTCGTAATTGCAAATCTGAAGCCTTGGGGCAAGCCACGCATTTATGACATTCGAATCACTGATGACAAGCATGTGATGGCGGTGGATTTGGATGCCAATAGCAAGTCTGAAGCAGACATCAAGAAGATTTTGCAAGAGAGTGGGGCTTCTGAAGTAAACAATAAAACATTTGAATAGGCCATGATGAAACTGATGAATAAACTAGTCGTCGTTGCAATCCTGGGAGTACTGCTGGTAGGGTGTGTGGCTAAGGGAGAACATCCGGGCTTGGAGTTTTCACCGCAGATGTATCATGCCGTATCGTATGAGCCTTTGACCCAAATCACAGATGAAAGTCAGGGTACATGGTTAGATTCCAACGAGGAAGATGGACATGGAGAATTCTATAACTCCAATCCATACAATCCATATAAAATGAACATGCGTGAGCCTGTAGAAGGAACTGTGGCAAGAGGAGCTTATTTGCCTTATCGTGTTGAAAAGGATGATTTGGAAACGGCTGCTACATTGGTAAATCCATACGATAGTATGGCCGCAGACGTGATTCCTCAAGGAAAGGCACTTTACGCACGTTTTTGTCAGCATTGCCATGGTGCAAAGGGTCAAGGAGATGGTTTAGTAGGACAGGTGGTACTCGGTGTGCCGGCATACAATGCTGGAGCAACGAAAGATTTACCTGCGGGACATATTTTCCATGTGATTACACATGGTATTAGACGAATGGGAGCACACGGTTCGCAGTTGAGTGAGGATGAAAGATGGAAGATCGTGTCGTATGTACAAACATTGCAAAATCAATAAAATCTAGCCGAAGTGAATACGGGAGAAGAACGATTTGAATTTACAGCCAAGGCCAAAAAGAACTTGATTATCACCATTGTGGTGGGTATCGTTCTGGCCGTAATAGGTGTAGTAGCCCTGCAAAGCGGGGGAGGTCATGGTGACGCATCACATGGCACTGTAGAGATGACCCATGAGGGAGGCGGACACAGTGAAGCTGCCGCCACAGAACATGCGGAAGGGCATCATGGTTCAGCACCGTGGCTCAAGCGTGTCTATTCTAACCTTTGGATCAATACGGTGTTCTTTGCCGGTATTGGCCTAATTGGGGTATTCTTCTTTGCCATTCAGTATGCAGCACAAGCCGGATGGTCGGCGGGAATAAAGCGGATTCCTCTTGCATACGGCTCGTGGTTGCCCATTGCTTTTGTGCTCATTGTTGTTATGTACTTTGTGGCAGGACATGATCTTTTCCATTGGACGCATGCATCAGAATATGGCGAAGGTGGTGATAAAATTATGAATCATAAGGCGGGATACTTTTTCTGGCCTATGGAGGCCGGTACCTTCCCTGCGTTTTGGTTTGGTCGGTTGGTGTTGTTCTTTGGCGTTTGGTATTTGTTGTTCACCAAGTTGAGAAAACTGGCTTTTCAAGAAGATTTGGATGGCGGAACTGAAAGATGGTATAAGATGCGCAAACTGTCAGCTATCTTCTTGGTATTCTTTGCATTCTCTTCATCCATTGCCGCATGGGATTGGGTGATGTCTATCGACACGCACTGGTTTTCGACCATGTTTGGCTGGTACAATTTTGCTAGCTGGTGGGTAGCCGGATTGGCATTGACCACCTTTATCGTGATCACATTGAAGGATCAAGGATACCTATCCGTGGTGAACCAAAACCACATTCATGATCTAGGTAAGTTCGTATTTGCATTCAGCATTTTCTGGACGTATATCTGGTTTAGCCAGTTCTTACTTATCTATTACGCCCACATTCCTGAAGAGACCGTGTATTTCATGGATAGATGGAAAGGCCCCTATGCCGGATTCTTCTATTTCAATCTGATCATTAACTTTTTCTTCCCTTTCTTGATGCTTATGACCCGCGATGCAAAACGTCATTCACGCATTTTGAAAGTTGTTTGTCCTGCAATTGTATTTGGTCACTGGTTAGATTTTTATTTAATGATCACACCGGGAACATTGAAGTTCGATGGCGGGTTTGGATTCTTAGAAGTAGGCATGTTGTTGGTATTCGTAGGTTCTTTCCTATTCGTGGTACTTCGACAAATAGCCAAGGCTCCTTTGTATGCCAAGAATCACCCGATGTTGCAAGAAAGTTTACATCACCATATCTAACATTTGAAAGAAGATAACGATGCTTAACACCATATTTATAGTCGCCATTGTCCTGATTATTGCCGTAGTGCTGGTAATATTCCGGGTATCCACGTTGGTTGGAATCGTACGAGGAGAATCCAAAAAGCACGTGCCGTCCGGAAATAAAGTACAAGCTGCCTTGTTGCTGCTTTTTCTTATTCTAGGTATAGGAGCTTTCTTCTATTACTCTTTTTTCGGTGGCGTTTCTCCTTACGTGCTGCCGGTAGCCTCTGAGCAGGGCGTAGTAACTGATCAATTGTTTTGGATTACAATGGCCATAACCGTTTTTGTGTTCATTGTTACACATATTTTCTTATTTGGATTTGCCTTTAAATACCAGCATAAAGAAGATCGTAAAGCAGATTTTTACCCTGAAAATCATAAAATAGAAATCATTTGGACGGTAATTCCCGCAATCGTATTAGCAGTACTTATTTTTTCCGGTTTAAAGGCTTGGAACAAAGTAACCGGTCCCGCTCCTGAAGGCGCGGAAGTGATTGAAGTAATGGGCTATCAATATGCGTGGGCATTTAGATATGGCGGAGATGACGATAAAATTGGGGCGTATGATTTCAGAAAAATTGACTTGACGAATCAGATGGGGATTGACTTCACTGACAAGGACAATTTTGATGATTTCATGGCGGGGCAGTTGGTGATACCGAAGGGACGTCCTGTAGAATTGAAAATCAGAGCACGTGATGTAATCCATAGTGTATTCAACCCTCACTTCCGCATTCAGATGAATGCTGTTCCCGGACATCCTACACGCTTATGGTTTGTCCCAACAGTGACTACTGAGGAAATGCGGTCAAAGACAGGGAAGGCTGATTTTGAATACGAGTTGGTCTGTAATAAAATATGTGGCAAGAACCATTATGGTATGAAAGCCATCATAAGAGTGGTAGAGCCGGAAGAATACGACAAGTGGTATGCGGAGCAGGCATCTTGGCTAAGCGGGAACAAAGACTATTTGAGTGCTGTTCCTGAGAATTTACAAGAGGCTGCTAAAATAGCTGCTAAAATCAAGGAAGAAGCAGCGCCTGTGGCGGCAGAAGTTGCCCCAAGTTCAGAGCCGATTACCGAAGTAAGTGGTGAAGTAGAAACATCGAAACTATAATTGAAAGACATGTCAGCAACTGGAGCACATATCGCGCACGATGATCATGCACACGACGAGCATCATCAGCAGGGCTTTATTTCCAAATACATATTTTCCACTGATCATAAGGTCATTGCGAAACAATTCCTGATTACAGGTATCTTCTGGGCTATCTTAGGAGGTGCCATGTCGGTGATTTTCCGATTGCAATTAGGTTTCCCAGGAACAAATCTTGGTTTTCTGAAGCCATTGTTAGGAAAGTGGATTTCTGACACAGGTGAAATTGATCCGGAGTTTTACCTTGCTCTTGTCACCATGCACGGTACCATCATGGTATTCTTTGTATTGACAGCCGGATTGAGTGGTACATTCTCTAATTTCCTAATTCCACTTCAGATAGGTGCACGAGATATGGCCTCCGGGTTCATGAACATGCTATCGTATTGGTTTTTCTTCCTATCAAGTGTTGTAATGTTCATTTCCTTGTTTATGGAAACAGGACCTGCAGCCGGGGGTTGGACTATTTACCCTCCTTTAAGTGCTTTGCCGCAGGCTATCCAAGGTTCTGGAATAGGTATGACCCTATGGTTAGTGGCCATGGCGTTGTTCATCGCATCTACACTTTTAGGAGGTATTAACTATATCACTACGGTGATCAACATGCGAACAGAAGGTATGACCTTCTCCCGTTTGCCATTGACTATCTGGGCATTCTTTATCACGGCTATTATCGGTTTGCTTTCGTTCCCTGTATTGTTGTCAGCGGCTTTGCTACTCATTTTTGACCGTTCTTTTGGCACAAGTTTTTATCTGTCCGAAATATTTATAAGTGGAGAAGCTTTACCTAATGTCGGTGGTAGCCCGATTTTATATCAGCATTTATTTTGGTTCCTTGGTCACCCCGAAGTGTACATTGTATTGCTTCCTGCTTTAGGAATTACATCTGAAATCATTTCAACC
>CAZPST010000183.1:0-4520 GCA_964589185.1 uncultured Roseivirgaceae bacterium
ATGTTTCCTTTTGTGCTTTTTGGTTTGGTTAAATTGCCTGTATGAAATATTTCTTTATTGCCGGAGAGCGTTCCGGTGATTTGCACGCGTCCAATCTTATCAAAGAACTCAAGCGCAGAGACTATGATGCCGAAATAGTAGGTTTTGGTGGTGATATGATGGAGCGCGAGGGCATGAAGTTGCTTCAACATTACAAGGATTACTCCTTCATGGGCGTTTGGGAGGTCGTTTCCCACCTAGGCACGATCAGTAAAAAAATGAAGGACTGTAAGCGAGAAATTCAGCACTTTCGACCGGATGTACTGGTACTTGTCGATTTTCCGGGCTTCAATCTGCGCATGGCTGAGTTTGCGAAGCACTTGGGCATCCGAACATGCTATTATATTTCCCCAAAAATCTGGGCGTGGAAGAAGGGGCGCATCAAAAAAATCAGAAAAGTGGTGGACAAGATGCTTGTCATTTTGCCATTCGAAGTGGATTTTTTCAAATCACTGAATTTTGAAGTCGATTATGTGGGCAATCCATTGATGGATGCCGTACGCACCTATGATTTTCATCCACTGCCCGAAACAAACGAAACACGCGTAGCTGTTTTGCCAGGCAGCCGGATGCAAGAATTGAAGTCTGCCACGCCTGTTATTTTGGAAATGGCCAAAATGAAACCCAACTACCGCTTTTTGGTGGCGGGGGTGAATAATTTACCTAGTGAAGTTTATGAACCATTCAAGGCGCATGGTAACATCGAAATTATCTTCGAACGCACCTATGACATTCTGAAGGGTGCCAATGCGTCAGTGGTCACATCGGGTACAGCTACTTTGGAGGCGTGTTTGCTCAGCGCACCGCAAGTAGTCGTGTATCGCACCAGTTGGCTTACCTACAAGATTGGGCGTGCCATTATTCAAGTAGATTTTATTTCGTTGGTCAATCTGATAGCAGGTAGGGAAGTGGTGCGGGAGCTGATTCAGGATGATTTCAACGCCGCGACAGTCCTCTCTGAGGTGGATCATATCCTCAATGATCACGCCTATTGCGGCAGTATGCTAGCCAATTATCAGGAAATAAAAGAGAAGATTGGTTTTGAGCCTGCCAGTAAGCGCGCAGCTGATGCACTTGCAAGTTGGTTGGCTATTGGTTAAGCCACCTTCAATTGCTTGAACTTGGATCTCTCGAATTTCTCTTCTGCGTAGTTTTTTGTCACTTCCAAGTGTTTTACTTCTGTTTGAGAGGGTAATTCAAACATCGCGTCAGTAATGATCGCTTCACAAATGGAGCGTAATCCACGAGCACCCAACTTAAATTCCACGGCTTTGTCTACGATATAGTCCAGGGCATCTTGCGTGAACTCCAGCTTCACTTTCTCCATTTCGAAAAGCTTGTGATATTGCTTCACCAGTGCGTTCTTCGGTTCTGTCAGGATTTGCTTCAGCGCATCTCTGTCTAACGGATCCAGATGAGTAAGCACCGGCATACGACCGATAAGTTCAGGAATTAATCCGAAACTTTTGAGGTCTTGTGCGGTGATGTATTTAAGTAGATTTTCCTTGTCAATACCCGAAACGTCCACATCCTTCGCATTGGCAAATCCAATAGGACGCGTGTTCAGTCGGTTGGCGATATGTCGCTCAATACCATCAAAGGCTCCTCCACAGATAAAGAGAATATTTTCAGTATTTACCGAAATCATCTTTTGATCAGGGTGCTTTCGGCCACCTTGTGGGGGCACGTTTACAGAGGTGCCTTCCAGCAATTTCAGAAGCGCCTGCTGCACACCCTCACCACTCACATCACGTGTGATAGACGGATTGTCAGATTTTCTGGCGATTTTGTCTATTTCATCTATGTATACAATCCCTCGCTGAGCAGCTTCCACCTCATAGTCAGCCGCTTGTAGGAGTCGGGTCAGAATACTTTCTACATCTTCCCCAACATAACCGGCTTCCGTAAGTACGGTAGCATCTGCAATGCAAAAGGGCACCTGCAATATCTTGGCAAGTGTGCGCGCGAGGTAGGTTTTGCCCGTACCGGTCTGCCCCACCATCATGATATTTGATTTCTCAATTACCACGTCTTCCTTACTAGGTGGCTGCATCAATCGTTTGTAGTGATTGTACACAGCCACCGAAAGGTATCTTTTGGCTTCATCTTGGCCAATCACGAATTCATCCAAATGCGCCTTCATGTCCACAGGCTTTATCAGCTTAAAGGAGGGCGATTCGGGATTAGCTTCAGATTTGGTTTCTTCGTTCAGTATTTGCTGCGCTTGACTAATACATTTATCACAAATGTGCGCATGGATGCCGGAGATCATCAGATCCACATCCTTCTTATGACGCCCGCAAAAACTACACGTAACCTGTGCTGCCATTATTTTGTCTTTTTCAATACTTCATCAATCAAGCCGTAAGCTTTTGCCTCTTCAGCGCGCATCCAATTGTCTCTGTCCGAATCTTTTTCTATTTGCTCATAGGATTTGCCTGAATGGCTCGAAAGAATGGTGTAAAGATCCTTTCGTAGTTCCTGCATTTGCTTCAGGGTGATCTCCATATCTCTGGATTGTCCCTGCATACCACCTGATGGCTGGTGAATCATCACGCGCGCATGCGGAAGCGCAGATCTTTTTCCTTTGGTACCACCGGCAAGAAGCACAGCACCCATCGAGGCAGCCATACCCGTACAAATAGTAGCTACATCAGGCCCTACATACTGCATGGTGTCATACATGCCCAATCCAGCATACACTGATCCTCCGGGGCTATTGATGTAGAGCAGAATGTCCTTCTTAGAATCTACAGACTCCAAGAAAAGCAACTGTGCGGTGATGATGTTGGCAATATTTTCCTCAACCTGCATCCCCAAAAAGATGATGCGATCCATGATGAGGCGTGAAAACACATCAATTTCACGGAAATTAGTCGGACGCTCCTCAATTACCGCTCGTGTCATGCCCTCTACTCGGTGCACGTAACTATCGAATGTAGAACCACTAACCTTGTGATCCTTTGCAAATTTTCTAAACTCTTCTTTGTTTATCATGGGTACAAATTAGTTGAATCAGGCAAAAATAAAAAAGTCCTACCGTGTAGGACTCCTGAAACTCCTTAGTTATTCAAAAGGTTCAATCCAACTTGCGGAATGCATCCAATGAGATTTCCTTGTCTTTTATCGTGATTTCGGCCGTAATGTAGTCCATTACCTTGCGGTGCTGCACCTGATTATACACTTTCATGTAGTTGTCGCCATTCTCGCCTTGCAAGTAATTATTCGCAAAAGCCTCCAATTGATCTTCGATTCCTTCGATTATACCGGATGCAGAAAATTGATTTCTGATCATACCTTTGGTCTCTTCTATCACTTCTTCATTCCCAATCTTCATCTCCTGCGTCTGCACGATCTTGTTTCGGATCAGTGACCACTGAAGTTCACGACTATATGAATCGAATTCCTTCGCAATAATTTCATCAGTCATTTCTTCATTTGTTTCTTTGAGCCATCTCTTGAGAAATTCCTTCGGTAATTCAATTTTGGCCTTTTCCACAAGCATCTCGCGTAGTTTGTAGTGGAAATACTCTTTCTCTTCACGGACATAGCTCTTGCTCACTTCTTCCTTCACTTTTGCCTTGAAAGCATCAATTGAATCTACAGATCCTGGCCCAAAGGTCTTGTCAAACAATTCCTGATTCACCGGCACTTCCTTGATCCGTTGGATCCCCTGAACTGTGAATGTCAATTTGCCTTTCAGCTTTTTGAAATCCTCGTCTGTCAAGCCAAGCTGATATTTTATCTGATTTGGGTTCTTGTAAAAACCTTTAGGTTCAAACGTGATTTGATCACCCATCTTCGCGCCTTTAAATTTCTTGAAGGCACTCTTGTCCAGCTCTTTTGTGTCAATCTTGATCTCCTTGTCCACCACGCCATCACCTGATTTCACCGAACCATATATATAGTCTTTCTCCTCCACAGTCTCAGCCACTTCCGGCTCGCCAAACTGGCGCTGCAAGTTTTCGATTGTTTCGGTGAGCACCTGATCATCAATTTTGATCGAGAAGCGCTCAATTTTGAGCTTCTTGTCTATGGGCAGATCAAAGTCGTTAGCGAACCCGATGCTGTATTCAAACTCAAAGTCCTTTTGACTGTCCCATTTGATTTTTTCCGCTTTTTCGCGGTTGGGCAGAGGTTCGCCCAAAAACTGCAAATCACTCGCGCGCATGTAATCCATCAACTTGTGCGAAAGCATGTGGTTGATTTCATCTACCAATAATGACGTGCCGTACATCTTTCGGATCATTCCTTCAGGTACTTTTCCTGGTCTGAATCCTTTAATGTTTGCTTTTTTGCTATAATCCCGTATCTTTTGGTTCACGGCCGGCTGATAATCAGCCTCCGATAGGGTAATTTTAATTACAGCTTCAGTTTTGTTGATTTTGTCTAGTGTAATATCCAATTTGGTAAACTTTTCAGTGAGCAAACTAAAAACCCTCTTCTCTTTACCTGACATCCCGATGTGCATCGGGACCGGA
>CAZPST010000184.1:0-4515 GCA_964589185.1 uncultured Roseivirgaceae bacterium
ATTCGAGTGCTGATCGGCTCCTTGTTCCCTAAGAAATAATCCTTGAATTGGTTCATGCCAGCATTTGTAAACATGAGCGTGGGATCGTTCTTGACAACTATAGGTGCAGAGGGTACGATTTTGTGATTTTTGCCCTCAAAAAACGAAATAAACTGGTTTCGGATTTGTTTTGAATCCATCTAATGAACTGATAGTTAAGGTGATACGAAAAAATCGTTTGTGAATAAGTCTGAAAATGGTAAATTGCCGGCTGAGTGTATAAGCCATCGCCCAGCAGAGAAGCAAAATTACGTCATTTTTTTGAGTGATGATCTATGGCCAAAATTAAGTATTACTACGATACAGAGTCTTGCAGATACGAGCGAATCCGCGTATCGCGATGGGACATATTCTGGAATACAATGGGGTTTTTGTCGGTCAGCATGGTGCTGGCGTTGGTCATGCTTACCATCTATACCCTCAATTTTGAATCACCAGAAGAGTCCTTGCTTCGCAATGAAAACGACGAGCTAAAATTTCATTACGAACTCATTCAAAAAGATCTTCAGGATGCCCAGCAAATGCTGGCTTCATTGCAACAGCGAGATGATAACATCTATCGCGTCATGCTAGGGGCCGAACCCATTCCAACTGATGTCCGAAGTGCCGGATTTGGTGGATCGGATCGATATAAGGAATTGACTGGGCTAAATCAAGAGAATCTGATTCGCTCCAATTATGAAGAACTGGATAAGCTAAAAAAGCAACTCTATATTCAAACCAAATCATACGATGAGGTAGTCTCACTTGCCAAAAGAAAAGAAGAAATGCTGGCCTCTATGCCAGCGATACAGCCCGTGTCTAATGAAGATCTGAAATGGCTCACATCCGGTTATGGATTTCGCATTGATCCGATTTTGCGAACCAGACGCATGCATACGGGCGTGGATTATTCTTTGCCAATTGGCAGCCCCATTTACGCGACGGGTGATGGTGTGATATCATTAATTGAAACCACCTTCGGTGGGTATGGCAAGCAGATAGAAATAGATCACGGATTTGGTTTCAAAACCAAGTATGCCCATTTGCATGAATTCAACGTACGGAAAGGCCAGCGCGTAAAGCGAGGCGAATTGATAGGCTATTCGGGTAATACCGGAAAGTCCTCCGGCCCACACCTCCACTATGAGGTAATGGTCAACAATCAGAAAATGAATCCGGTATACTATATGTACCGTGATCTACAACCGGAGGAATTCGAAGAAATACTGCGCTTGGCTTCTATCGAGAATATCGCTCAGGACTCCTACTAATCAGTTTGTCAATAAGTTGTGGAAAAGTAGCTCATTGCATGAGCGACCGTCTCGTTAGTTTTACGCCCCTGAATGACACACGTCTTGAGATCGTCGCTGAATCATCTGAATATTCCAGATAAAAAATTTAGCGAGTTTGACCTTTCAAATTTCGATTTTCTGTAGTGATGATTCTGGTAGATTATCTATCTTGAAAACGTAAACTGAAACAGGTGCCTTACAAGGAAAAGGAAATAGAGAAGAAGTACTACAGCATAGGCGAAGTGGCCAGTGAGCTAGGTGTAGCTACTTCTCTGATCAGGTTTTGGGAACGAGAATTTGACGTAATCAAACCAAAGAAAAACCGAAAGGGCAATAGGCAGTTTACCCAAGAAGACCTCAAGAGCGTCAAACTCATCTATCATCTTGTAAAAGAAAAGGGATACACCCTACAAGGTGCCCGGGACTTCATCAATACAGGGGGCCCAGAGATAGCCACAGATAAGATAGAATTGATTGAATCGCTGAAGCGTGTGCGTTCCTTCCTTGTGGAGCTTCGTAAAGAAATCGCGTAATGGCGCACCATCCACTCAAGCTACTGGCACTCACCCTTGTGCCCGGGTTGGGTGATTGGAACATCAAACAACTCATCAGTTATTGCGGATCGGCAGATGAAGTATTTAATACGCCCAAACGAAAATTGGAGAATATTTCGGGTATTGGTCCAAAGACCGTTCAGGCCATTCTCCAACACCAAACCTTTGATGAAGCGGAAGCTATATTGAAGGAAGCGGACAAGAAAGGCATGGACGTACTGACCTATTTGGATGCCGACTATCCACAACGGATGAAAAGCCAGATAGACGCACCGGCAGTCCTTTTCAAAAAGGGGAATGGAGATTTGAATCCACCTCGTACACTAGCCATTGTAGGCACACGCAAAGCCACTACCTATGGCAAACACATTACGCAGAAAATAGTGGAAGACCTTTCGGCTATGAATGTGCAAATCATTAGTGGATTGGCATATGGCATTGACATTGAGGCACACAAAGCGGCATTGAAACATCAATCCTCTACAGTGGCCGTACTGGCCGGAGGACTCGATTGGATATATCCATCCACGCACAAAAAATATGCGGAGGACATGCAGGTGAATGGTGCCATCCTTTCCGAAAGTAAACCCGGCACCAAGCCCGATCCGCATTTATTTCCGGCTCGCAATCGGATCATAGCAGGCATGGCTGATGCTGTGATCGTGGTGGAAGCGGCCGAAAAAGGTGGAGCACTCATTACAGCCAAGATTGCTGATTCATACAATCGCGCACTCTTCGCCGTGCCCGGCAATCTGGATCATACCTATTCGGCAGGCACTAACAAACTGATCGCCTCTCAATTGGCCCTCATCTACACCGGCGTTGAAGATTTGGCTGTGCAACTGAGTTGGGATGCAGCCAACGCGAAAAAAGAGAAAGCCCCGCTACCCGAACTCACTGAAGATGAGGAGAAGCTTTACCAACTACTATTGCAAAAAGGCCAACCGATAGAAATAGATCAACTGGCAATACAAGCACAATTCCCCATCAATCAAGTGGCCTCACTCCTACTTGGCTTGGAGTTTAAGAATCTGGTAAAAAGTATGCCTGGGAAGAAGTTTGGGGTGGTGTAATCACCTCCCCAAAAACACCGATGGCGCCATATTGATGGCTTCCTGAAATGCATGATGGTTGATATTCACCTCATGATCAAACGACTCAAAATACTCGATCATCCGCTCAGTGGCAATGTTGCCCACCAACTTATCTTCGGCCATAGGGCATCCACCAAATCCATTGATCGCTCCGTCCATTCGGCGGCAACCTGCTTTGAATGCTGCATGGATTTTTTCGCGTGTTGTCTCTAAAGTAGAATGCAAATGCGCACCAAACTCGATATGTGGAAACTTGGGAATGAGACCTGTGAAAAGCGTGGTAATATTCTCAGGATTGGATATGCCAATGGTATCGGCTAATGAAATGACTGACACGCCCATGGCATCCAGTTTTTGGACAAATTCACCTACATAATCCATCTCGTAGGGATCGCCGTAGGGATTTCCGAATCCCATGGAGAGGTACACCACCAACGTTTTGTCATCCAAATCACACAACTCCTGAATCTCCACCAGATCTGTGAATGCATCAGAAATGGAACGATTGGTATTGCGCTGTTGGAATGTCTCGGACAAGGAAAGTGGATAGCCTAAATACGAAATTTCATCAAACTCACAGGCATCCGTAGCGCCGCGCACATTGGCCACTATGGCGAGGAGCTTGGATTTGGAATGATGCAACTGAAGTCCGTCAAGCACCTGCGCTGTGTCAGCCAATTGAGGAATGGCCTTGGGCGAAACAAAGCTGCCAAAATCGATCGTATCGAACCCCACTTTGAGCAGTTGGTTGATGTAGCGAATCTTCTGATCCGTGGGGATAAATTCCTTTATCCCCTGCATGGCATCCCGTGGACATTCGATGATCTTCATGATAACAATTTTACTCATTTTGAGTAGACTTGTAGTAAACATGGGGAGAAAATGGCACGCATTGACTTGGAAAATATACCTCAACGACTCTATGATGAACTGGCTATCAGAGCAGCTAGAGAACATAAAACGATAGCACAGGAAGCCATCAGTTTATTGGAGCTTTCTATTCTAGACACCAAGACTATTCGAGAAAGACGGGCGAAAGCCATTCATGAACTCAAAGAAATTACCTGGCCAAAAACAAGTTTAGATGTAGTGACAGAAATCAGAAAAGATCGAGATGAAAGATAAAGCAGTACTTGATGCAAGTGGTGCCTCAACCCTCATTCTCAATGTATCGCTACTGGAAAAACTTCATAACCAATTTGATGTTTTTATCTGTCCGCCGCTGTTCCCGTTTGAAATTGGCAACATCGCTTGGAAGTATGTGAAATTTGAAAACTGGAGTGAATACCAAGCACTTGAGTTTATATCGAAAGCAAATCAAATTTCAACCATCGTTGATCTTGCCGGATTTGAATCAACACTGAGCAATTAGTTAACATTTAGTTTAAGTTTTTACGATTCGGCCTATTTGACTTTAGCCCAACAAACAGGTGCGCCACTAATCAGTAAAGACAAAAAGCTCAATCAAGCAGCCAAAGACTTGGGCATCCAAACCTTATTCTAAAAAAACTCCTTCGCTATTCTATGTATCGCGTTGGATTTGCCCATGCTGTA
>CAZPST010000185.1:0-4501 GCA_964589185.1 uncultured Roseivirgaceae bacterium
TTTTACCCATTTGTACCCGTGTAATATCCGTTTGTAAACGTTTGTACTTGTTTTTATTATTGATTATCAATACTTTAGGCTTCTCTAATCTGATCACATGGAAGAAGAAAGAAAATGCTTGGAATGCGGAAAACCTGTGCACGGACGGGTAGATAAGAAGTTCTGCTCGGATGGATGTCGCAATGAATACAACAACAAAAGCAAAGCGGCAGTGTCTAACTACATGCGCAATGTCAACAACATTTTGTCTAAAAACAGGCGCATCCTCAAGGCGCTCAACCCCGACGGGAAAATCAAAAAGCACCGTGACCAATTGTTGAAAAAGGGCTTTGATTTTGACTTTGTGACCAACACCTACACCACCAAAGCCGGAGACGTGTATCGCTTCTGCTATGAACAAGGCTACCTACTACTCGACGAAGGATTCGTGCTGCTAGTGGAGCGGAATGAGGAGGGATGAGAAGCTGGAAGTTGGTATATAAAATGAACGAATTGTCAGACTTGGTAAAGCCTAGGCGAAAGCAATTGGCTTTGACCCAAGAGGAATTTGCCGAGCGACCTTATGAGAAACTAACCCCTGGTTCTGATACCAGATTTGTAAATATTTTAATTGGATAACCACTCGGGAAGTCTTTCGTGAAATCTGGTGCCAAAAAAAATTATTCTCCTGTGCTTCGGAAGCTCCTGATGGTGTAGTTCATAGAGACCATAAAGTACTGACGAAGGACGAGTGATTGTCGCTCCTCAAAAAAGTTGGCAGTTACACTCTGGGTAATGCTCTGGTTTTGTCGCAAAATATCGAAGACGGTGAACGTCAATTCGCCTGCGCTGTTCTTCATGAATTTCTTGGCTATACTCGCATTCCAAAGTGCATACTTTGTGTTGAAGTTATCAGAGATGCCATCATAATACTGATAGTTCATATCACTTCTCAGTATGACATTTGCGGGGAGCGTGATATTCATGCTTCCCCCGATGGTATGTGTCAGAAACCTGGAATTCCTTCGTTCCTGTAAGGAGTTTTCCACCTGATTCGTGTTCCAGGCATAAAACACATTGAAATCCACCTTTTCCGAAATGTTACTAGCAACAGTGAGTCGTGAGTTGAAATTGTACGTTTCCGAAATGTTTAGTTCACCATTCACAATGCCCGGATTCTTCACATAACTCACGCCTGCATTGGCGCTCACATTCAGTTTGAGTTTTTCCAATACAAAGCTGTAGGTCGTGGTATTTCTCGCATTCCAGAAGCCATCTAGGTTTACAGGTGTGGCGATCTGACCTCCTTGAGGCAACACCACTCCGGCCGACACTGTACTGTCCGCACTCGCCGTGTAGGTTGCACTCGCGATGTAGTTATTGGTTTGGGTTAGAATGGTCAAGTTGGCGATGGATGTGTTCTTCTTCACATTGTTTTTACCGATTCGAACAAAGAACGAATGCGAATAGCTTTGATCAAGATCCTGATTTCCTACGGAAAGGAACAGCGGGTTACTGTTGTCCACCACTTCTTGTAACTGTACGGCTGACGGCAGGGCGGTTTGCGTGGAATACCGAACGAATACCTCTACTGTTTCGGTGAGTGGGATTCTCCCGAAGAAAGAAGGTAATACGGCCTGAAAGTTGGTTGTATTCGCCCCTAAACTGGAGCTCAGTTCTCTGTTTTGAAGTTCCGTACGCTGATAGGCCAAACTGGCCGTGAAGAAGTTCGAAAAGCTTCGCTTATTGAAACTCAAAGTTGGCTGATGTGAGGTGGCTATACTTTCGAAATCTCCCGAAAGGCCGGTCACTAGGGTCGTGTTGTTGGGATCGGTAGCGAGAAATTCAAGGGCTGTGATTTCTCTCGTTCTGTCTTGCCTTCTCATTTGGTAACTAAACTGGACCTGAGAGTTGGTGCCTACGGGCTCTGCATAGCTTGGCTCCACGCTCCAATTGGTATTCATGGACGTGTTTTGATACACGGTAGTGAAGTCAGTTAGCACATTCTCAAGTGTATTGTCACCCTCTTGGTCAAACACATCAAAGTCCATGTCAACAGAGAACGTTCTCCCTGTTTTTGATTTGAATTTGTGTGTGTAAATAAGGTTGTTTTGGGAGTTGTAGCCCTGTGTCAGTGTGGAGAAATTATTCGTGGTTTGGTTGATTATTGCTCCTTCGTTCGTAGTGATCCCCTCAGTGAAGTCATAGGATTCATTTTGCTGAAAGGTGAATGAAGGGATGAACAATAGGCTGTTGCTTTCATCCAATTGATACTGCGTCCGTAAGTTCAGTCTGTGATTCTCATTTATTGATTTCGATGTGTTTTCCTCGTCATACTCCTGCGTATTGCTTCCAATAAACAGTTCTCTCTGCGTGGTATTGCGATTATCGATTTCCCCTCGATCGTAGAAATAACTTGACTCCACTTGCCATTTGTCTTTTTCGGAATTGGAGTAGTTCACCCCATAGGAATTGGTGGTGGTAATGCCGGATGGCGTGCTCTGCTGGCCACCAAAAAATCGCCCGCCACCTCGGCTTCCTCCTTGTGCTCCGGTGATATCCGAGGCTGAGAATTCCGTTTTATTTATGTTATTGGATAGTCCCAGAAATGTCAGCTGTCGGTTCTTTTTGAAACTGTTCAAGTTTCCCTCCAATAGATATCTGGAATCCGTACCCGTTCCGGCCGTGAATTTGCCAAATTCTCCCTGTCTCTTGCCTTCCTTGGTCACCACATTCATGGTCTTGACCGTGTTGCCATCATCGAACCCGGTCTGACGCGCACTTTCACTCTTTTGATCGTACACTTCTACCTCGTTCACCACTTCTGCAGGCAGGGTGTTCAGTGCCAGCAGTGGATCTTGTCCGAAAAAGCGCTTGCCGTCTACCAACACCTGATTGATGGTTTCGCCGTTGACCTCTACGCCATTACCTGTAATGACCATTCCGGGCAATTTCCTGACAAGGTCAGCAGCTGTAGCATCCGCATTGGTTTTGAAGGAATCTGCTCGGTACACGGTGGTGTCTCCTTTTTGCTTGACCGCCTGCTCTGCTTCCACCACTATTTCATCCAATTGTTTCACATCTACAGCCAAAGCAATGGGTGCCATCTGCGCTGATTGGGTAATTCGAAGCACTTGCTGGTAGGTCTTATAGCCTATGCTTCTGATTTCTAATTTGTAGAAAGCACGAGGCATATTTTTCACTGTGAATTTTCCCTCCACGTCGGTTGTTCCAAACTTTGAATCCAAGGAGTCCTTCACGTTGATGAAATAGACAGTGGCTCCAATCACAGCTTCACCGGATTTGGCATCCAGTACCCGGCCCGTAACGGTAATATCCTCCTGTGCGGTGGCGCTAGCTCCCCAAAAAAGACATACGACTAGCAGTAAGCTTCGATAATTGCTCATAGGTAAGTTGATCAGGTAATTGTCTGAGTGGATGAATTAATTGTCGGAAGACTGTGGCTTGGGTCGGCCTTCTTCAACTACGGCCAGATACACAGCATATTGTTTATCATTGAGTACATCCTTGATGAGCAGGTTTCTCTCTTCTCCGAGACCCTCCATCTTTTCGCGCAGACCGGCGAAATTGCCGGTGCTTCTTGCCTCCTGAAAAGTCTCCATCATTGTTACCCCGTACTCATCCAAGATACCATTGATCAGCTCTTTCTGAAGCGGTGAAAGATTCTCTACTTTTTTGTACAGGGTTTCTTTTTGTCGTTGAAGAATCTCTTTGATATCGAAACCTCGCTGAGCCGTGACAAGATGTGCCGCACTAAAAAGTAGGATGAGAAGTATTGCCTTTTTCATAATCAATGAATGGATGTTCCGCAGAGATGCCGCGAATATCTTTTGACTCAATTGATTTTGGTACAAAAAAGTTTCAGACAGTCGTATTCGTCCATAAATCTGTCAAATCAGGTGTTGAGTGAAAGGATAAAGGAAGCCCCCATTTATTTTTTGAAGATGCACATTAGTAAAAGCGTAATTCCATCGCTCTCTTTTGTGAGCTCAATACTCCTCCTCAAACCCTTCTTCTTCCTCGCCTTCGTCTTGGATGAGTTTCATCAGGGGCGTGCCTTTGAGGTCTTCTAGCGTGTCTATATCGTTGAGTTTTTCTAAGAGGTGGCATTCGAGTTCCAATTCTTCCACTTCTTTCATCAGCTCTTCGAATACCTTGCCGTGGCTGTAGGTTTTACCTTCAAACAGGGCAGGGCAGGGGCCATTTAGTCCGAGGAGGTAGTAGCCACCGTCTTTGGCAGGGCCCACCACTATGTCGTTGATTTCCAATTGATCAAATGCCTCGTCCAGATGTTTTTTCTTCAGATCGTAGCAGTCGCTCCCGATGATTGTCACACGGCTGTAGCCTTTGTCAAAAGCCAATTGGAAGGCGTTCTGCATGCGCTCGCCCAGCGTGTTGCCTTGCTGTATGCTGTATTCAAAATCTTCGCCATCAAAGGCATCTTCTACTTCCACATATTCGGAGTAAAACACCATCTTGTCGGCATCCACTTTCTTCACCG
>CAZPST010000186.1:0-4476 GCA_964589185.1 uncultured Roseivirgaceae bacterium
AACCTCAAGAATCAAATCAATTAGCCGTATTTTAAAATCGAACTCAGGTTACTAAGTACAATATTTTTTGATTTCTCTTTACCATCTTCAAAATTTTATTACCTACCTCCTATAGTACTGATTGGAGTAATAAACTGGTATCGCTATGAAAAAATGATCGATTTGGAGAAATTGATTGAAACATGGCAGAATGAAGATCAGCGAAAACGTATCTTAAATGGCTGGTTGGTTGGTTTGTATCTCCTTTGTTCGGCCACCATTCCAATTCTCTATGGGATGATCACACATAATCAAATATAGAAACCTAGGAAATCACTCGGAAGAATGGGGGTATTTTTTAAAATCCTGAAACACATGACCTAGCCATTCATCCCTCCTTAGTCGCTCGGGTCGTCCCGTTTGACGACCATTTTTAGGATCTTGGAATAGGCGTAGATGTCCATCTTTTCAGATTTACATTTTCATTGGATTTGATTTTTCGTTTGGCCTCAGGCCGGTGGTAGAAATGCTAAGTATGTTTGAAGATGTCATAATGCCGAAAGTACATTCATTCATTCCTTCCTCGGTATTGCATTAAACAACCTCAGGCGCAGTGCTTCTATGATGCTGTATGTCACGGCCTGATTGCGTGTGTTCACTAGTCGGTAGTGCTTCTGTGTGAGCTTTTCGATATCACTTATTTTGAACATTGGGCCATAGGTATCAAACCCACGAGGGTCGCAGGTTTCGCTGTGGATAAGCCGTATGAAATCGATCTGTAACTCATTCTGCATGGTCACGCGGTTTACTACCCATTTTTCACCCAGTTCAAAGCGTATCGATAGGCAACTGAGGCTCGCCGAATTCAACTTGGGCATACCGGCCGGCTCACAAAACCAATCGGGATTTTGCTTGAGCACTTCCTGTGCATTAGCCGCATCGCCGTATCGCTTCAAAAATTGCGCATAGGGAACGCGCAAATCACTTTTTTCGGGATAATACGCCGCAATATGTCCCTGCCGATATGCCTCTAGCAGCAGGGCAGGTATTTTAGCTGCCATGGCGTTTTGCGGCTCGCTACTGAATACCAGCGAAAGTTGCACAGGCTGCTGGCCAAACAATGGCAACAAACATACTGTGATGGCGAAGGTGAAGATGACGTGTCTCATTGGATGCCTGTTAATTGTGATAGCGTATTTCTATCGGTTGCTTTGCCCGCTTGTGCATTCAGGGTAAAACTGTGCGTGGTTCCTTTTACGTTGGTCAGGTCCGGTTTGTCGGCAGCTTGCAGCACTTGCGCATCTTGGGTCACGGCGAAGAGGCGATAGCTTTTGTCTTTTATCAAAAAGAAAGATTCCGCCCATGTGCTTTCGGGGAAATAGAATATGGAGTTGATATCGTCATATACCACATACACAGTCGATTGTAAGGGCACTTTTTTACTAGTCACAAATTGCGGCTGGAAATACACATATTCCAGCCCTTCTATCACCCTGTCATAATTGTAAAACCCGAAATCGTCGAGCTCCATGCCTTGAAATACTTGCTCTCGTACCCCGTCGCTGAATATATCGAATGTATCGCCGTTCGGTTGCTCCACTTGTTGCGGCATAGAGGTGCCCCACTGGTCATCGTCATTCACCACCGATTGGTTGTTGATGAGGCTGGTGTAGCTCTCCCAATTGCGACTAGAGCGGTTGTATCGGAAACCCTCCGTGCCGGGTGGCACTGTAGAAGAGCCTGCCAAGCGCACCTCCATCCGTTTCGATTTGTCGAAAAGCAGCGTGTCAGTGCCATCTACAGCATATATCTCAAACATGCCGCTAGACTCTAGCGGCAGCAAGTCGCTACCAATGCGCACGTTCATCCGTATGTCATGCACTAGCATGTCGAGTGGTGTGAGGTATTCGCGGTAGATGATTTCTACCTTTTTCTTGACGGTGCGGATGGCCTTGGCTTCAATAAAAATCATGCTGCCCGATGTATGCTCTATGCGAATGCACGAGTCGGGGTTCACGGTATATCGGCTATAAGGTCGTTGGAATGACTTGAAGTCTTGCGCCGAGCATAAGCCACAGCCTACAAGCAGCGTGAGGGTGATAAGTAATCTCATAGTGGGTAATGTTTTTGAGTGCTAATTAACTTTAGAAATTAATTTATCACTAATTGCTTGTTCAACAAACTGGTTTAAGGATAAGCCAAGTTCGGTTGATTTGTAGGCGGCTAGTTTATGCAAATTGGGTTTAATTCTCACATTAAAAGTCCCCTTAAATGATTTATGCGGAGGTTTATTCAATGACGAACAAATTTCCAAGTAGTCATCCACAGCTTCTTGAAATCCTTGCTTCAGTTGAGCTACATTCTCACCTTCAAATGTCACCAAATCATCGATACCCTCGAGTTTTCCAAAAAACACGTCATCATCCGCACTGTAATGCACTGTGCCAATGAAATCCTTATATTTCAAAACATCTTTCATACTAATTCCTGATCATTTAATTCTTTAATCACATAGTCAATTACATACATCTTCAATTTGTTTCCCGGATGAGGCTTATGAAGTCGAAATACGTGCTTTGTGAGCCCGTTCGAAAACGCCCTTCGTGAACCCGCCGTTTTCCCTTTTTTAAGTTCAGTATATCCAAAATGATTCAGCACGTTGACCAACTCATCATACGTGAAATCCCTTGGCCTCAAGAGAAGTCGTTGAATCAGTTTGTCTATTTTACTCATGAAATACAAGTTTAACGCAACTAATCTTTAGTTGCAAGTGTCACTATTTTTTCCTTCAATGGCATTAATCAACCTCAAGTCTAGGGCTTCTTGGATACTGTACGTACGACTAGATTGCGCACATTCACCGGTTCTAATGCCATGTGCTTTCAAATTAGCCATGATCGCAGCGGCACGAAGTATAGCGAAGAGCAGGGTGGACGTATCTAAATCGCCAAGCTGTATCGCTCCTAATACTATCCTCCTGTAGATTTGCGCCCCCAATGCTGACGATATGACGATGAAGCCGCCCAAACAAATTCAGTGGAAAGACCTGATCCTGTATCGGGATGATTATTTCACGATCATCAATAAGCCGGCCGGACTATCTACACTGGAGGATAGGGCGAGTGATGTGGATGTGCTGAAACTGGCGCGCCAGGACAATCCGAAAGCCACGCCTTGTCATCGGCTAGATAAAGAGACGTCTGGCGTGCTGGTAGTGGCCAATCACGAAGATGCGTATCGCTATTTTGCTCAAAAGCTGGAACATAGGGAGGTGAAGAAGATCTACCACACGGTGGTGGACGGTATTCATGCATTTCAGGATTTTGAGGCGAATGAGCCATTGTACTCTACGGGGCAGAAGACACGCGTGGATAGAGAAGGTAAGCCGTCGCTCACGCTGATACAGACGATGGATACCTTCAAGAAGCATACGCTGGTGAAGTGTTTTCCTTTCACGGGGCGCATGCACCAGATACGTGTGCACTTGGCGCATCATGGCGCACCTATAGTAGCAGATGAGCATTACGGGGGGGCGCAGGCCTACTTGTCGGAGATCAAAAAGAATTTCAATCAGAAGAAGTTTGAAGAGGAGTCGCCTATGATTCGTCGGCTGGCGCTCCATGCCTTCTCTATCTCTTTTTTGCATCCCGAGACGGGCGAAACCACCACGGTGGAGGCCCCATACCCCAAAGATTTTGACGTTTTTGTGAAACAACTACGAAAATTCAGATAGATATCGCTTTGGGCTTTGCTTTTGAAAATAAATAATTCTAATTTTGTGTCCCTTTTTCAGGGGTATAGGGAATTGTACGTAAACGCGTAAAGAAATTGGATACTATTAGTTACAAGACGGTTTCGGCAAATAAAGCCACAGCCAGCAAGGGTTGGGTAGTGGTTGATGCCGACTCAAAAATTTTAGGTCGATTTGCCAGTGAAGTGGCCAAAATGATCAGAGGCAAGCACAAAGCGAGCTACACGCCCAACATGGATTGTGGTGACAATGTAATCGTGATCAACTCGGATAAGATTCGCATGACAGGCCAGAAATGGACTGACAAGGTGTATATCCGCCACACGGGCTATCCGGGTGGTCAGCGTGAGGAAACTCCCGCTGAAGTGATGGCAAAGAAGTCTTCTACTATCATTATAGAGAAGGCCGTGCGTGGTATGCTTCCAAAGAACAGCCTAGGCAGACAATTATTTAAGAACCTCTATGTGTATGAAGGTGCCGAGCACCCACACGAGGCTCAGCAACCAAAAGAAGTTAAACTTTAATCTGAATGGATAATATCAATACCATTGGTCGCCGCAAGACTTCCGTAGCACGGATATACATGCACGCGGGAAAGGGCACCATCGAGGTAAATAATCGAGATCTTTCGAATTATTTCCCTTCGGAAATCCTCCAAACCATCGTGAAGCAGCCGCTTGTGAAAGTAGCCGTAGATGGACAATACGATATCAAAATCAATGTGAATGGCGGTGGCCTGACAGGAC
>CAZPST010000187.1:0-4461 GCA_964589185.1 uncultured Roseivirgaceae bacterium
CGTCAGAAATTGATCATCGGATACCCCAGCGGCATCATTGATATCATTGACGAAGAGGGAAACATCATCACCATCACGACACTTCGTGATTCGCCGATCGTAGCAGACAAGACGATTTTTGACATAGTTTCAGAAGGGAACAATGCCTATCTCGCTACCTCTTTCGGTATTGTGCGCGTGAACATTGCTTCAAATACTGTCATTGAAAATTATCGAAATATAGGTGTGGGTGGTGCGCAATTAAGCGTACAGGAAGTGGCTATCAAAGGAGATTCGCTTTATGCATTATCATCTTCCGGCATTCAGTCGGGCTCGCTGCAAGACAATTTGCTGGATTTCAAAGATTGGCAATTGTTTTCCGAAACATCTGTTGGTGGCTTTACTCAACTGGTGCGCTTAGATGATCGGCTGCATGCGCTCAAAGATGGCACGGCACTTTGGTCATTTGATGGAGAAACATGGTCTTCAACCGGCATCTCATTTCCAGAGGCCATTGTACGACTATTGGAAGGTGACGAGGCGCTTGCACTTTCTGCCACAGTCGTTTATTCCGTATTCCCAAGTCCCGAAAGTGTAGTTACTGATCCGGCCATCACGCTTGCTAGTGATTTAGTGTTGTTTGACGATACGTACTGGATTGCAGATAGAAACAACGGATTGATAGCCATAAATACCACCACTACTCTGGCAAGTCCGGCCGGTCCGATTTCTGACAGCCCCACACGACTTAGGTCATTCAATGGCCGAACGTTTGCTTTTTTTGGACCTACACCTGCTCAATACACCGGCATTTCTGACCAGCAGGGATACTCTTTATTCGATAATGGAAATTGGCAAACAAAAACCATTGTTGGGTTTTATAACATCACGGATGTGGCAGTCATAGGCTCGGCACAGTACTTTTCCTCCCTGGGGTTTGGTGTCTATGATGAGCAATCAGGCGAGCAACTCACCCATTTGAATTCAACGCTAAGCGAAGGAAATTCCTTCTCGGGTGTGCAAATTTCTGCACTGGCATCTTTCAATAACGGCGTTTGGGCCACTGCCTATAATTCCCCTCAGGCGCTATACAGCATAGCACCGGATCATTCGATCACCGGATTTACATCGGCACAAACGGGGTTTCAGTATCCGTTGGAAATGGATATTACAGAGCAGGGAGTCATTTGGGCAATCAGAGGCGCGCAAGATGGGGGAGGTATTGGGGTGTTTGATCCGGTATTTAACCAAAAGCGATCCATTCGTACGCCGGATGGTCTGCCATCCAACACCGTGACCGGGCTTTCGCTCGATACGGAAGATGAAGCGTGGATAGGCACTATGGCGGGCATTGGAAATTACATTTCTGCTTCTTTTCCCTTCAATACTTTCGGCGTGACAGTACCCATTTTTGAGAATCGATTTTTGTTTGAAGATGAAGCAATCAATGATGTGCTCACCGATGGCGGGGATCGCATTTGGGTAGCGACTAACACAGGCGTTTGGGTACTTTCACGCTCCGTTTCAGAGGTGGTTCATCGGTTTACTGCGGCCAATAGTCCACTTCCGTCAGACATAGTTCGTGCGTTTGCCTATGATGGCACCACAGGGGAGATATTTATCCAAACAGACAAAGGAGTCGTCTCGTACCGATCTGCTTCTTCGGAAGGCGGTGATAGGCACGCATCTGCCATTCGTGTTTTTCCAAATCCGGTGAGGAAGGGATTTGATGGCGAGGTGGGAATTTCTGGATTGGTGCGAAACGCCTCCGTCAAAATTACGGATGTGATGGGACGGTTAGTGGCTGACCTCACGGCAGATGGAGGCACGGCTAGTTGGGATCTTCGTATCTTCAATGGGGCACAAGCTCAGCCGGGGGTCTACTTGATTTTCAGCAGCTCAGCCGATGGTGCCGAAACGATGGTGGGTAAAATTGCCATCCTCCGATGATTACCAAAACCCAAGGGATCGTACTTAATCACATTCCATATGGCGAATCATCCATTATAGCGCGTATTTACACACAGCATCATGGCTACCAAGGGTTTATCGTCAACTCTGTTCGCGGCAAAAAGTCAAAGCACAGCATGGCGTATTTTCAGCCATTCACTTTTTTGGATTTGGTCATTTACCTGAAGTCTACCCGCGATATTCAGCGCATTTCAGAATACAAATCGATCTTGAATTGGCACACGAATGATATAAAAAAACAAACGGTCTTACTCTTCTTGGGTGAGGTGGTGGACAAGTTGCTACGCAATGAGCACACCGAACATCCGGCACTCTTTCAATTTTTGACCCAAAGTCTGACGCATTTTAAGCAATCACCGACTATTGAAAACTTTCATCTGCAGTTCCTTTTACAACTCAGCCATCATTTGGGAATTGATATTAGTTCGGGTGCTGAATTGTTTGAAAATATGAGTCGAGTGGCTGATCGAGAGGATGTAGAGGATTTGGTGAATAAATTGCTCCGTGCCGAGTTTGACACCAAGGTGGAATCCTCCGGCGAATTGCGGTTTCAATCGCTCGAATACCTCATGCACTATTTTCATCACCATGTGCCCGGATTCGGTGAAGTACGATCGCTAAAAGTTTTGAAGCAAATTTTTCGATAAGCACACAAGCAGTTTTATATTGTGGGACTAAACACTATAGACATGTCCGAGATATTGTATGACGAAATTCCGTCACTGGATCTGAATGATTTCACCAAAGGAACGCCCGCACAACGTGCCAAGTTTGTGAATGATCTTGGCCAGGCGTATGAAAATATTGGCTTTGTGGCCATCAAGAATCACGGACTCTCAGATGATCTCACAAAGAAACTTTACACGTCCATTCAAGCCTTTTTTCAGCTCCCCGAGGAAGTGAAGGCCAATTATGAAAAACCTGAATTGAGTGGTCAGCGCGGCTATATCAGTAAGGGTAAGGAGCGTGCTAAGGGCAGAAATACTGGCGACTTAAAGGAATTTTTTCATGTGGGGCAGCCCAGGGAGCGCATGCAGCCCGATTATCCGGACAACATCTGGCCGGAAGAAGTGCCCGAGATGAAAAAATATGCCACCGAGGCGTATGATACCCTGCAAAATGCCGGTGTAGAAATGCTCCGCGCCATAGCGCTTTACTTGAATCTGGATGAGCATTATTTTGACGATAAAGTGATCACCGGAAACAGCATTCTTCGCCCCATCCATTATTTTCCAATTGAAAATCCGGACGAAATCCCCGCCGATGCAGTTCGTGCAGCAGAGCATGGCGATATCAACTTGATCACCCTGCTGATGGGTGCAAGTGCCGATGGCTTGCAGGTGCTTCGGCGCGATGGCCAATGGATTCCGATTACGGCTTTGCCCGAACAACTGGTGGTGAATGTGGGAGACATGCTGGAGCGGCACACCAATAACAAACTGAAATCCACGATCCATCGGGTGGTCAATCCACCACGGCATTTGATGGGCTCTCCGCGCTACTCCATTCCCTTCTTCATGCATCCCGTTTCAGAAATGGATTTGTCTTGTTTGCCTAATTGTGTGGATGCTGCGCACCCAAAAGGATTTGACGATATCACGGCAGGTGCCTTTTTACATCAGCGATTGAAGGAGATAGGCTTGGTTAAATGACCATCAAGCGTGTACGATATTTCATCTTTCTGAAAGACGTATTCTTTCTCTCATTCACTGCTTTTGGCGGGCCTCAAGGTCACTTGGCGATGTTTATTGAGCGACTCGTGGTGCGGCGAGCCTATCTTTCTGAAGAAGACTTGTTGGAATTGTATGCGCTGTGTCAAATTCTCCCCGGCCCCACGTCTACGCAAACGATCACGTCCATTGGGTATCGAATAGGCGGGGCTACTTTGGCCTACCTCACACTGCTCATCTGGATGCTACCAGCAGTGACATTGATGACGCTGCTGGCCATAATGGTGGTCAACTTTCAGGAATATAATATATCCCTTGATTTCTTGCGATTTATCCAGCCGATGGCTGTCGGGATTGTGGCTTTTTCGGCGTATCGCATTTCGACCAAAGTGATTAAATCGAGTGCCGGATTTGTCTTGATGGTATTGGCTGCCGTTGGTTCATTTTTCATGCCCTCACCTTTTGTATTGCCGCTTTTGCTAATGTTTGGAGGATTTGTCACAGCCCTGAATTATAAGAATCACCCCCGAGAGGAAAAGCAAAAAATGCATGTAAAGTGGGACAATTTCATTTTGTGGGGAGGTGTGTTGCTACTGGCGGCTGCCGTGGGCGCTATTTTTGATTTCCGGCTTGTTCGGTTGTTCGAAAACTTCTATCGTAATGGCAGCTTGATTTTTGGTGGTGGGCAAGTGCTTGTGCCCTTGCTTTATACCGAGTTTGTGGAGTTTAAGCGGTATCTCACCTCCGAAGAATTCATCTCCGGATATGGAGTGGTGCAGGCGCTTCCGGGTCCGGTGTTTTCATTTTCCGGATATGTGGGTGCTTTGAGTATGCGCGATGC
>CAZPST010000188.1:0-4448 GCA_964589185.1 uncultured Roseivirgaceae bacterium
GTTAAAATCTGTAGACCATTTCCAGTCCGGTAAATCAACATTGCGGCTGCTAATGCCTATCTCCACGCCCGAATTGCGCATGGTACCTCCATTTCGTATAACTTGGTTAAATCCACTGGTAGGGCTCACTGTCTTGGGGAAGAGTAGATCCTTGGTGCTTTTTACATAATAATCTACACTACCGTTTATTCGAGTACCCAATCCAAACTCCACTCCTATGTTTGACTGTGTGGTAGTTTCCCATTTCAATTCAGAATTCGAAGGATTCAACAATCTATAGCCTTCTACATCACCATAATTGACCGGAATGTAATTTTTCTGATACTCAAAATCGCCCAACGGCGTATTTCCGATCTGGCCGTAGCTTGCTTTGATTTTTAGGAATTTAATAAGCCCATCCGGATTGAAAAAGGCTTCATCGCTCATTATCCATCCGCCGGACACTGCCATGAAGGTGCCAAACCGATTCTCAGGTGCAAAACGTGACGACCCATCTCTTCTGGCTGTCACCTGAAGTAAATACCTGTCTTTCAATGAATAATTCACACGCGTAAATGCTGAAACAAATGCACTGGCACCACCCGCAATATTAGCGACGGTCACATCTTCAATCTGCAAATTTTCCAATTCTGAAATCGTAGCAACATTCGCAGTGCGCTGACTGAATTCTGATGTTGATTTTTCATATGAACCTCCGATAACCACAGCTAACTCGCTGTTTTCGCTAATATCCGGGGTATAAGTAGCCCATGTATTTAACATTTGATTTTTAATAGTAGACAGTCCCAACTGACTTCTGCCTGTGCCTGCACCTAAATACGTACCGCCCCCATCTCGTGTAGCTCCGCCAAGCTGTAGCACATCCCTAAAATCACTGTAATCCATCCCCGTAGTGACATCTAATGTGAGGTTGTCCCGCATTTGGTACGTAAGTCCAAGACTACCTATCACGGCATTTGAAGTACTTTGATTGATTGAATTAAACACCTCCGTTTCCGGATTGTAGAGCAGCTTGAGCACATTGAGGTAATAATTATTAGTTGGATCAGGGCTATCAGATGGAGGTAAAGCAAGTGCTTGTAGAGGCGCTCCCAAGTCCTGATCTTCTCTTAATCTATCTTGAATCCCATGGATATAGTTCACACTCAAGCTGGCCGTCAATTTTGGTATAATCTGCCCGTCAAGGGAAACCAACGTATTCAACGTCTTGTTCTGTTGTCCAATCAAAATGCCCTCTTGATTGTTGTATACATTGGATACGTAGTACCCGAATTTTTCTGAGCCCCCTTGTGCGCTCACAGTGGCACGATGTTGCACAGCCGTCTGAAATACACGCTTTTGCCAATCGGTATTGTAGACCAACGAATCTACAAATGGACCAAGTGAAGCAAAACTTACATTTCCTATAACCAAATCTCCTCCTGCCTCTACAATTTGCTGCCAAATGCGTAAGTTGTCTCTATCTATGTAATCACTCAGCCCGAACTGCCGCACGCGAAACTCAATAACCTGCAGATTATATTCTTTGGGCGAATACAAATCCAAGTATTTTGGCGTGGTGGCCACCCCGATCTGATAATCTGCATCAATTTGTATTTTACCTGATCGGCCAGAGTGGGTGGTGATCACAATCACACCATTGGCAGCTCGGCTACCATATATAGCGGCCGCTGAGGCGTCCTTCAGTATCTCCATTGATTTGATGTTGGCCGGGTTGATGCTGGACTGACTACCTGACGCCAGTGGCACGCCATCCACAACATACAGCGGATCATTACTTGCCGTGAGGGATGCAGAACCACGCACTTGCACACCTGTTGATTTCACAATCACACCTGCGGTTCTACCTTGCATCGAAGATTCTAAGTTACTTACCGGATTATCACGAATAGCATCTCCCGATACCTGACTAATGTTACCCGTTAGATTTTCTTTGGATTGCGTACCAAATCCAACTGCCAGCGATCCAGCATCAGAAATTGAAGCCGCTACCATTGTAATATCTATCACGCTACGATCACCAACAACCGTCTCTTGGCGCACGAATCCAGCACCGGTGAAAATCAATGTGACATAATCGTCAGAAACCGAAATACGATACGTACCCTCCGCATCCGAGAGTGCACCTTGAGAAGAAGCCAAAACCTTAACTGAGATACCTGAGAGGGGACTACCCTGCTCGTCGCGGATTGTACCCGAAATGGTACGCTGAGCCCATACATTTATGGCGCCTAATAGGCATAGAGCCATTGCTAATATTCTCATAGTGTAACGCAGGTGAGTGAATTCAGGCATGAAAATAACGCAATCCTTGATCGCTAGCAAAGAAATCAATGGATATAAAATAAGTAGTACCTCTGAAACCCTTGATGACAAGGAAATTTGATTGGTCAATGGTTTTATCGGCTCTCACTCAATCGACTTAACTTTAAGGCAAATTTACGTCCCATGATAGTAGTAACAGGTGCCGCTGGCTTTATTGCCAGCAATTTGGTAGAGAAACTGAACCAAGAAAACTTCAATGAGTTGATTTTAGTGGACAAATTTGACAATCCACTGAAAAACAAGAACTTAGACGGATTTAAGTACAAAGAAAAAGTGGATCGAGAAGTCTTTCTTGACTGGCTAGACCATAATTATGAAGAGGTTGAATTCATTTTTCATCTAGGAGCACGCACAGACACTACAGAATTTGACAGAGCATTGCTTTGGAAACTCAATACGGACTATACAAAGGAAGTATGGAACAGGTGTGTAGCGTATCAAATACCCTTGCTCTACGCCAGTTCAGCAGCGACTTACGGTCTTGGCGAGTTAGGATACAAAGATGATGAGTCATTAATACCACAGTTGAAACCACTAAATCCCTACGGCGAATCAAAGAACGAGTTTGACAAATGGGCGCTTACTCAAGAGAAGAAGCCATTCTTCTGGGTCGGACTGAAGTTTTTCAATGTGTATGGCTCCCGTGAATCACACAAGGGACGTATGGCTTCTGTGGTATGGCACGCCTACAATCAGATCAAAGAAACAGGAGAAATGAAGCTATTTCGTTCACACAATCCACAATACAAGGATGGCGAACAGATGCGAGACTTTGTATATGTCAAAGACGTATGCGAGGTAATGTACTGGATGATGCATCATCGCAAAGATTCAGGCATTTACAACATGGGGAGTGGACAAGCTCGCACCTTTTTAGATTTGGTAAAAGCTGTATTCAAAGCGATGGGCAAAGAGGAAAAGATATCCTTCGTAGACACACCAGCAGATATCCGAGACAAGTATCAGTATTTTACCGAGGCGGATATGGGGAAAATGAGGGGAGTGGGATACGGAGATGAGTTTACAGGATTAGCGAAAGGCGTCAAGAACTATATTGGAATGTTCCGAGACAATGCATAGGTCTTGCTGTAAGCTTCCCTATTTTTTAGACCATTTAAAAGTAGAACGTTCATAAAATTACGCAACTTCTAGTAATTCGTATGGTGTCTTATATCCAAGTGCTTTGTGGGGCCTATTTTGGTTGTAGTCCAGCAAGTATTCCTCGACTTTGATGCGTACGTCTTCGAGCGTTTTGAAGGCTTAGGCATTGAGTAATTCACGGCGTATGTTTCCATTGCATCTTTCAATGTAACCGTTCTGCATAGGCTTGCCTGGCTGTATGAAGATTAACGTGATTTTATTCTCCTTACACCAGTTGTCCAACTTGTATGATATGAACTCCGGGCCATTGTCCACTCGGATCATACTGGGCAAACCTCTGTCTTCTTTCAGTCGCTCCAACACACGGATTAGACGTGCTGTGGGCATAGAAAAGTCTGCTTCGATACTCAACACTTCTCTGTTGTAATCGTCCATAATATTAAGCAGACGGAACCTACGTCCGTCCCACAAGCTGTCGCTTTGTAATCTACCGACCAAACTTCATTTAGGGTTTCCGGTCTGAACAAAGCCTGCTTTACTCAAGCAGGTAGTCGCTTCTTGTAGCGTCTACGGATATTGAGTTTCATTTGTGTGTAAATGCGGTACATTACGCTTGTGATTGTCCGTAAAACCCTTTCTTCTGAGTCTGTAATAGCTTGTCAAAAACCATTAGATGGATGCTCTTGGATCAAATTCACATGACTATGACCTGAATACTACCTGATTCATACTGCCGGAACTCCAGTTTCCAACGCATGATCTACCTCTTCCCAGACACATAACTCAATACACACTCGCTTTGCTGGTTTACTCGACAAACACAGGTTGATCACCATTTCCTTGTACACTTTGTCAAAGTGTCTTCATTTTTCATTTAACAGCAATTTAGGCTTCTTTGAACTTTTCTTACTGTCAAGTTAAATGTAGTGGATCCAAATCGACACTCACAGTAATATACTTTTAATTTAATGAAAAAGAGGCTGTCTCAAAAGTTAAAAGAGACAGCCTTTTCTTTTTGATTT
>CAZPST010000189.1:0-4391 GCA_964589185.1 uncultured Roseivirgaceae bacterium
CAAGGGTTATTACTCATGTTGTTCATGTTTCCAATCAAGTGGTGTATTTGCTCACCATTTTTGATAAATCAGATAAAGAGAACATTTCATCCGGTGATCTTCAAGCCCTAATCAAGCTAATTGATTAAAAGTCTCCACGAATACTAAAGGCGAGTCAGCCTCAAAACAGCCCTGACCAAGCCGTCGCGCAGCAGAGGTGCGGGCAGGAGTACGGTAGCTAAATAGCCAAGATGTCTCGCTCCAAACGATGACTAATCACTTTTCACCAATCACTTACCACCAATCACCCTACCTTTGCAGCATGTAAAACGCGTAAACCGTGGCTGTGAACCCGGCAACAAGCAAATTATGAGTAAAAAAGGAAGAGTTTTAGTGGCCATGAGCGGCGGCATAGATAGTTCGCTGGCTGCCGTGATGCTACACGAAGAAGGGTATGAGGTCATCGGGATGACCATGAAGACCTGGGACTATCAGACGTCCGGAGGAAGCAAAAAGGAAACAGGCTGCTGCAGCTTGGACTCCATCAACGATGCACGAAACATAGCGGTGAGCTTGGGTTTTCCGCACTATATCGTGGATATCCGTGAGGAATTTGGCGATTATGTGATCAATCATTTCACGAGCGAGTACCTGGCCGGGCGCACGCCCAATCCGTGTGTGCTGTGCAATACGCACATCAAGTGGGATTCGCTGCTGCGCCGAGCGGATAAGCTGGGTTGTGACTTCATCGCGACGGGGCATTATGCCAATGTGCGGCAGGAGAATGGACGCTACATCGTGTCGAGAGGCAAAGACGATGGCAAGGATCAGTCGTATGCGCTGTGGGGCATCTCGCAGGAGAGCCTGAGCCGCACGTTTTTTCCATTGGGCAATCTGCACAAGTCCGAAATCCGCCAGATGGCCACCGATCGGGGGTTTCATGAATTGGTGAAAAAGTCAGAATCATACGAAATCTGCTTTGTACCAGACAATGACTACCGCGGGTTCTTGCGCCGCAGGGTGGAAGGACTCGAAGAATCAGTCGCCGGAGGGGAATTTGTACTAGAAGACGGCACGGTGGTGGGTACCCATGAGGGTTATCCTTTCTATACCATCGGCCAGCGCAAGGGCTTGGGAATTGCTTTAGGTTTTCCTGTGTATGTCACTGAAATACAGAAAGATAAGAATAGGGTAGTATTGGGCACATTTGACGAACTAAGTCGTGATGGCATGTACGTGAAGAGTCTGACGCTGCAGAAATATACTGAGTTGCACGACCGACTGGACACGGTGACGAAGGTACGCTATAATGATGCGGGTACGCCTGCCGTTATTGAGCAGGCAGGAGACACCATGAAGGTGTTTTTTGGAAAAGGCGTGCACGCCATCGCACCCGGACAAGCGGCGGTGTTCTACGAAGGAAACGACGTGATAGGTGGTGGTTGGATTCATTCAAGTTTTAGACAACATGCAGAAAAGCGTCTGGCTGCTCTTTAGTATTCTGTTGATGGCATGCAATAAGGAAGGTGCTGTGCCTGAGCTGGGACATGACTATTTTCCTATTGATATAGGTGTGTATCGCGTATATGATGTGGAAGAAACGACCTATGTAAATAAGGTGGGTACCACAGAGAATTACCAATTGCGCGAGCGAATTACTGAACAAGTAGGTGAAGGTTTCTTGTTGCTCATCGAGCGAAGGGAGGATATGGAAGATGCGTGGGTCGGAGTGGAATCAATATACATTCGTCAGACAGCTTATACGCTCGAATACCGACAGGACAATGTGAGCTATGTGACTATGTCGTATCCGGTGAAGGCAGGCCGTGAGTGGAATGGAAATGCCTTGAATACGGAACCAAGCGCCACGTATAGATATGAGGCAGAGCAATTGGAGGGTTTTGAAGAAGAGCAGATTAGCGTGGTGATAAGTGATTTGCCACCGAATATTGTTGAAAGAGATCAGCGCTCAGAAGTCTACGCTCAGGGCATTGGCTTGATCTATCGGGATTTTAATGTCATAGAATTTTGCCAAAGCTCTTGCGAAGGAGTGAACCAACCGGAAAATGGTCGTATTTTGACGCAGCAACTGATAGAGCATGGCACGGAGTAAGTCGCTTTTTGTATGGTTATTTTTTCTTACGCTAACTGCAGGAGCGCAAGATCGGTACATGGTTTTTTTTACGGATAAAGTAGGCACGCCATTTTCTACAGAAGCCCCACTTGAATTTTTGAGTCAACGCGCCTTGGATCGTCAAGCGAAAGAAGGCTATGTGCTCACCGAGGAAGATTTGCCCGTGAATCCGACCTATGTGCAGGCTTTGCGCGATATAGATGGTGTTCAGGTATTTTTCACCTCGCGCTGGATGAATGCCGCACTGGTGCAGATGTCGCCTTCTCTGGAAGAAACTGTAAAAAATCTACCATTCGTAGTTGATTATCCTGAATTTGTAGCTCCAAATGCGGTGCTTTCGTATGACAAAGTGCCTATTGAAATAGCGGAAACGTTCACTACTCCAGCGGCTACTACCAATACTACAGCTACGCAAATCAACATGCTGGGTGCCAATCAACTACACGCTGATGGGTACACCGGTGAAGGAATACTGGTTGCCGTATTCGATGGTGGATTTTCTGGCGTGAATTTGCGGGCGCCTTTTGAGGCACTGCATCAGGAAAGTCGGATTATTGGCGGCTTTGATTATGTAGAAAATTCAGGGAATCCGTATCAGTACGGCGATCATGGTACACGGGTGTTGTCATGCATAGCTGGAAAGTACAGCACTACTTTCACCGGCACGGCACCTGATGTGCGTGTTATTTTGGCGGTGACGGAAGAAGTGGCTACTGAATATAGGATAGAGGAATACAACTGGCTGTTTGCCGCAGAAATGGCCGATAGCTCAGGTGTGGATATTATCAACACGTCGTTAGGCTACAGTCATTCGCATACGGATCCGTCTATGGATTATACCTATGCACAAATGGATGGCCAGACGGCAGTGATTACCAAAGCGGCCAATGAGGCAGCCGCAAGGGGAATCTTATTGGTGACAAGCGCTGGAAACGATGGAAATAATTCATGGACGTACATCTCTGCACCGGCAGATTCACCTGAGGTATTAGCGGTGGGAGCCGTGACTGCCACAGGCACTAGAGCTAGTTTTAGTTCGTTCGGCCCCACGGCAGACGGGCGCATCAAGCCGGATGCATCGGCGATGGGCTCAGGGACAGTAACTATAAATTACGATGGAGACATGGTGCAATCGAATGGTACTAGTTTTTCCTCACCGTTGTTGGCAGGTTTTGCTGCCTCGGTTTGGCAACTATATCCTGATAAAACCCGAAAGGAGATCATGGAACTCATTAAATCTGCCGGGAGTTTGGCAGATAATCCGAATAATTCATTGGGCTGGGGCATCCCCACGTATGCGCGTATTCTCACGCCACTATCGGTAGACGATTTAGTGACGTTTCACGTATTTCCAAATCCATTCCAAGAATCTCTAACCATCCAATCGATTGAAAATGGCATTGTCTATACACTGCTGAATATGGAAGGAAAGGAAGTGAAACGCGGTGTGACACAGGCCGAAGAGACACAACTGCACATCGGTGACATCCCTACCGGACTTTATTTTCTTCACCTACAATCGGGCAACTTTTCGGAAACGGTTAAATTGCTGAAAAAATAAAAATTCATGTCTAATCGCTGGGTTTCGCCCTCCATTCTGGCAGCTGATTTTGCCAACCTTCAGCAAGAAGTAGAATTGCTCAATAAGAGCGCCGCGGATTACATCCACATCGACATCATGGATGGGGTGTTTGTGCCCAATATCTCGTTCGGTTTTCCGGTATGCGAAGCAATCCACAAACACGCCACCAAGCCATTGGATTTTCACTTGATGATCGTGAATCCGGACAATTATCTGGAGTCGTGTCAAAAAGCCGGCGCAGAAATCATTTCGGTGCATTACGAAACCTGTCCGCACCTGCATCGAACCGTGCAAGCCATCAAGGCGATGGACATCAAGGCTGGGGTCGTTCTTAATCCACATACTTCTGTGGACGTTCTCAATGAAATCCTACTTGACTTAGACATGGTGTTGATCATGTCGGTGAATCCGGGTTTTGGTGGGCAAAAATTTATTCCTTCGGCGGTTCAAAAGGTAAAAAAGCTCAGGGCATTGGCCAATGAACTGAATCCCGCATTGCTCATCGAAGTGGATGGAGGTGTGAATGCCCAAAATGCGCCAGACCTCTACGCTGCAGGTGCCGACATGCTGGTGGCTGGCAGCTTTGTTTTCGCTTCCCCCGACCCAATAGACACTATACGAGCCCTCAAAGGCGTTTGAGCGTAGATGATTCGTTTCGTCCTCACCTGTATATCACTGCTTACTTCTCTGTACCTA
>CAZPST010000190.1:0-4256 GCA_964589185.1 uncultured Roseivirgaceae bacterium
TGTGCTCCAAAATATGCGCCACACCGGTGGAGTCTTCTGGCATGGTCTTAAAGGCCACCAGAAAAACGTTCTCACGATTGTCCGCCGCTAAATGCAAATGGCGAGCACCCGTGACGCGATGGCGATACTCAAATAAGGTGGTGGCCAGCGCAGGAATCGGCACTTCACGTAGCAGTTCGAACGACGCATGATGAGCTGTGGGCAAAACTTACTCCTAAAAAATGATCTATAAATAGCGGCGCTCATTATGGCGATGCCGCGCCAAAAAGCCAAAGAACAGTATTAGCCTCTGTAGCAATTTTGTAACTTTAGTTCCATTCATAGCGCGCCAGCTACCGCCCGTCGGAATACAACAAACGTCGACTTTGAACTTGTGCACCAACGTGGTTTAACAGTGAAGTCTTTTGGTGCGCGCACCATTTGATAATAAAAACAACCACGAGGGTTACACATGAAAAAATCAGCTGCTGTGACGCCACGCGTCACCCTGCAACGATCGCTGCTTAGCATGGCCGTTGCTGCCGCTACGTTTGGTATGGCTCCTGCACATGCTTTCCAATTTGAGTTTATGGATGGTGAGGTTCAAGGCTCGTTTGACACTACGATGTCTTACGGCGCGCTTTGGCGTGTAACTGGCCAAAATTCTGAAAATGTTGCCATTCAAAAAGGTGGCGAACGTAATAGTGCAAATTTTGACAACGGCAATGTAAATTATGATCGTGGCGATCTTGTTTCCTCTCTGTTCAAAGTGACTCATGACGTAAGTCTAAGTTATAAAAACGTCGGGGCCTTCGGTCGTGTTTTATATTTCTACGATCATGCTATTCAAAACAAAGACTTTAACGGCACCAACTCAAATACTCCTCCAATTGGAGATCAACGCGTTATTCGTAATCGACTAGGCCATGATTACGAAATTTTTGATGCTTATATTCGCGGAGACTTCAAAGTAGCGGACAAAAACCTAAACGCTCGTCTTGGTAAACAAGTAGTTAGCTGGGGTGAAAGTACCTTTATTCCAAATGGTCTAAACGTAATTAACCCTGTTGATGTTGCCAAACTTAGAGCGCCAGGCTCAGAGCTTAAAGAAGCTTTTCTGCCCGTTAATATGTTGTGGCTATCACAAGAGCTGACCGACAATGTCACTGTTGAGGTCTTTAATCAGTTTGCATTCAAGAAAACGCGTATTGAACCCAACGGTAGCTATTTTAGCACTAACGACTTCGCTTCCCCCGGGGGAGACCGCGTCTTAATCGGTGGCGGTGTTGATCGCGAAGACAACCCAACATTTATTCCGCGCTCTGAAGACCGAGATGCCAACCGCAACCACCAATACGGTGTTGCATTCCGTATGTTGGCCCCGAATTTAAATAATACAGAATTCGGCATCTATGCTATGAATTTGCATAGCCGCACACCGTTGATTTCAGGCACCACAACAAGCTCTAATCAAGCCACAGAAGATGCCATTGTAGCGGCAGTGATCGGTGGTGGTGGCACACCTCAGCAAGCAGCAGGCGCTGTCACACTTAACCGAGCCGCCAACTCGCGTTATTTCAATGAGTTTCCTGAGGATATTCAGATTTATGGCCTAAGTTTCAGCACGTTAGGCCCTCTAGGCATAGCACTTCAAGGTGAATATAGCTATAGACCAAACCAACCCCTTCAGCTTGCAGCTAACAACTTGCTCGCGGAGCTACTTTCATTGGGTGCAGCACCAATAAACACTGGCATTGGTCCACAAGATCGAAACACAGATGTGGAAGGCTTTAAACGTGTTCGTGTTCACCAAGTACAAATGACCGGTACTCAAACATTTGGCCCACGTTTAGGGGCCACACAAGTTGTTGGTGTCGCTGAAGCAGGTTATGTCTATCAGCACTTACCCAACGGTATTGATTTCAACGGAAATGGTGTTGACTTCACAACTAACGTTAACAATCAAGGCATCATGACTAAAGAATCGTATGGCTACCGTGCGGTTGTAAGAGCTGATTATACAAACGTTATTGCCGCTATTAACTTAAGCCCACGCATTGCGTTCTCACATGACTTACGAGGAACTAGCCAAACATTCAATCAAAAAGCTCAAGCAGTTACACTTGGTGTTGGCGCAAGCTACCAAAGCAACTGGACGGCAGACCTTGCCTATACCAACTTCTTTGCTGGTGAAAAATTCGAAGGGGTGCGTCCTGATGGCATCCGTACTCGTTCATCAAACAACCCACTTTCTGACCGCGACTTCATTGCCGCGACCGTCAGCTACGCATTTTAATCCACGGACTTGAGAGAACTTAATACATGAAAAATCTCACCCAAACCGTTCTCAGTGCAGCTATTTTAGCTGTACTCAGCACCCCTGCCATTGCCGCTGTTAGTGCTGCAGAAGCTGCAAAGCTCGGCAAAGAGCTCACGCCCATGGGCGCAGAACGTGCAGGCAACGCAGCCGGTACAATTCCTGCGTGGACCGGCGGCTTAACCAGCCCCGGCGCTGGCTTTAAGGCTGGTGGCCACTACCCCAACCCGTTTCCAAATGACAAACCGAAGTTCACAATTACTGGTGCTAATGCTGATCAACACAAAGATAAGCTAAGCCCAGGCCAAATCGCTATGTTGAAGAAGTATCCAACATGGAAAATGAACGTGTACGAAACACGCCGAACCGCCTCTTTCCCGAAAGGGCACTATGATCAAACCATTGCTAATGCTACTAAAGCAACGTTGGCACCTGGTGGTAATGGTATTTTAGGTACAACTGGTGGTATTCCATTTGCTATCCCTAAAAATGGCCTAGAGGTTATTTGGAACCATTTAACCCGTTATCGTGGCGAGTCTTATGCTACCAATTGGAGCCAAGCCGCGGTTACCCGTGATGGCAACTTCACCCCTGTTCGTTTTGAATATGAGTACGAGTTTCATTACGGTAGCTTGGAAAAGAAACCTGACGAAATTGAGCAAGGCAAGTTGTTTAACTTCTTGCAAACAGTTACAGCACCTGCCCGCTTAGCTGGTCAAATCTTGTTGGTTCATGAGTTCACTGACCAAGTGGCAACACCGCGTCGTGCTTGGACATATAACCCAGGTCAGCGTCGTGTGCGTTTGGCGCCAAACGTAGCTTATGACAATCCAGGTACCGCATCTGATGGTCTTCGTACTAACGATGACTTCTTGATGTTTAACGGTGCAACTGACCGTTACGACTGGAAGCTGATCGGCAAAAAAGAAATGTATGTGCCTTACAACTCTTATGTCATCAGTGGCAACACAGTCAGCATGAAAGATGTATTACAAGCCGGCCACGTTAACCCTGACACTACTCGTTACGAGCTGCACCGCGTATGGGTAGTTGAGGCAACACTGAAGCCCGGCACTAGCCACATTTACACCAAGCGTGTGTTCTATATTGATGAAGACTCTTGGATGAATGTGGTGCAAGACAAGTACGATGCACGTGGCCAACTATGGCGTGTATCTGAGCAACACAACATCAACTATGCGGATATTCCTATGCAAGCGCCTAGTGTGGAGGTGCATCATGACCTTCAGTCTGGCCGCTACTTAGCCATGGGTCTGCGTAATGATGAGCGCAGCGTGTATGTGCCCATCAAGCGCACCGCCGCTGACTTCTCGCCTAACGGCTTGCGTCGCGCGGGTACCCGCTAACCCTCGTCTGCTGATGGCCTTTGGGCCATCACAGCGGTAAAACGCCCTGGCTCACCCTCGTGTCAGGGCGTTTTGCTTTATGCCACAGAGAACAAACGCAAAGAGGACAAAAGTTTCCTTAAGTCATGGTAAAGTCTAAGTCTATTTTGTTTGGATGCTTTCACTCATGGCACGTAATATGAAACTTAGCCAACTCTATGCCGCCCGTGATAACGCCAAAAACTATAATGAATGGCGTGAGATTTCACTCGAACTAGATGCACTTACTGGCTTAGATTTGTGGAAAATCGAAACTGCATCCAGTACTTACAACCACGAGCTACTGCGCGAGCGCCTGTTGCATTTACGCCAATGGCGTAACGTTCAAGATCACAAACAACTCATTCGTGCCTTACGTGAAGGCCTACATCATGACTTAGGTAATATGGGCAACCCATTGCTCTATGGTCGTGCACATGTAGGCACCAAGCGCCTCATTGAGGACTTTGTTGATGAGGTCTGTGACAGCCTAGAGTACCTTTGTGATGCCAGTCTTGAGCATTTAAGCAATGATGCCAAGCTCGCTTTATTTGAAGACATTCTAAAAAGCTTTG
>CAZPST010000191.1:0-4209 GCA_964589185.1 uncultured Roseivirgaceae bacterium
AATGCGATGTGTGTCCTGTGCAGCCTTTTTGTTTCGCCTTTGAGCATAAAAAAACAGATGTATTGCCGGTGAAAGGGAAAAAATTGAATGTGCGCAACAGGCAGATTCGATATTTAGTTGTGCGCTCAGGGGACAAAGTGCTGCTAAAAAAGCGTGGACCAAAGGATATCTGGCAAGGATTGTATGATTTTCCTGAATTGGCCGAAGATGCCGCAATCGATAGGTCGGAGGTTTCCAAGCCGTATATTCATCTACTTTCGCATCAAAAACTGCACGTGCGGTTTTATCAGATAGTGGTGAGCGGCAAAGAACTGAGCGAATACGCAAGAAGACTCAATGCAAAACCGTATTCTCTGAAACAAATGCTAACTTTGCCCAAGCCAATTTTGGTAGTAAATTACCTGAAGGATGCGTCATTTGCCGACGCATCATTGACGTAAACAGTAAAAAGACATGGCAGGAGTAAACAAAGTAATCTTGATCGGAAACTTGGGGAAAGACCCTGAAGTGCGCTATTTGGAAAATGGAAAAGCAGTGGCAAATGTGACCCTAGCTACCACCGAAAAGTACAAAGACCGTGAAGGCAACCAAGTGGAAAGCACCGAATGGCATGATCTGGAAATGTGGGACGGATTAGCCAAAATAGCCGAACAGTATCTTCAAAAAGGCAAGAGCATCTATGTGGAGGGCAAAATCAAGACCGATAGCTGGCAAGATGAGCAAGGCAACAAGAAATACCGCACCCGCATACGTGTGCAAAACATGACCATGCTGGGTAGTCCCGGATCAGGTGGCGGTAGCGGATACACAGATGGCATGAATCAAGACATGCCCATGCAGCAGGCGGCTGCTCCCATGGAAAAGGCACAAGCTGCCCCAGTGCAGGGAGATCCAGGAATTGACGATCTTCCTTTTTAGTAACGAAATAGCATCTGCTTGGAAGCACTCGACGATCCTTTCCCCTGGGTTTTTCTTAATACACTGACCTCACTCCCTTTGTCCTTTTATTTGGTCAATAGCCTACTTGTGATTTGCCTATTGATCATTTCGGGTATTGTATCCGGATCAGAGGTGGCCTTTTTCTCTTTATCTAAGGAGCAGATAGAAGATTGCAACAAATCAGAAAATACTGTAGATCACAAGATTTTTGGTCTGATTGGCCATCCGCGCAAGTTGCTGGCCACTATTCTGATTTTGAATAATCTGGTGAACATATTCATCGTGACCATCTCCACGTATGCCACCTGGCAGGTCTTTGGTGAAAGCACAGATGGCCTAATCATCGCCATACTCACGGCCTGCATTACCATACTCATCATTTTTTTCGGTGAGATACTTCCGAAAGTATTCGCTTCGCAAAACAACATGCAATTCGCGCGTCGGTTTGCCGGATTCATCCATGTATTCAACCAACTACTCACACCACTCTCATGGCTGCTGCTGCATACAGGACGTGGACTAGAAAAACGCATACAGCGCCGAGGCTACAATCTGTCTGTGACTGAAATCAACCACGCACTGGAAATAGCCTCGGATGAGAAAGTGACTACCGAAGAAAAGGGCATTCTGAAGGGAATTGTAAATTTCGGTACGCTCACCGTGCGGCAGGTGATGAAGACCCGCATGGACATCATGGCGATAGATGTAGAGGCTGATTTTCATGAATTGATGGATCAAATCAACAAAACCGGCTACTCCCGCATTCCGGTGTATCGCGAAACGCTCGACAAAATAGAGGGCATGCTCTACACAAAAGATCTGCTACCGCATATTGACAAAGAAGACGATTTTGACTGGCGTGTACTTCTGCGACCACCCTTCTTTGTGCCTGAAAGCAAGAAGATAGACGACCTCCTCAAAGATTTTCAAGAAAAGCGCGTACACATAGCGCTCATTGTGGATGAATATGGCGGAACAGAAGGATTGATCACCATGGAGGACGTAATTGAAGAGATCGTGGGAGAAATCAATGACGAATTTGATGACGAAGGCGAAGTACGCTACAATAAACTCGACAGCAATACGTACATGTTTGAAGGAAAGACGTCTTTGACAGACTTTTGCAAAATAACGGGCGTTGATTTTACGGATTTTGATGCGGTAAAAGGCGAGAGTGAGTCACTCGGTGGGTTGATTTTAGAATTGAACACCAAGCTGCCAAGTGCCGGAGAAAAGATCATTTTCGAAAACTACATGTTCACCATCGCCGCTGTGGATCAGAAACGCATCAAAAAAGTACGCGTCTACATTTCGCCTAAATAAGTATCGCATTGAAAAGCTCCGCGTTCGTATTGGTTGTTATACTGCTGGCTGCCTGTGGATCGGCAGATTACTTTCCCAAGCCAAGAGGATTCAACCGCATTGACTTGCCGCCTCACGAATATGTGCAACTACCCGATACGTTTCCGTACACCTTTGAATATTCGAAGCACATACAGATCAAGCGGGACAGCTCGTGGATAGCCGAGCGCTATTGGATTCACCTGTACTACCCCACCATGGATGCCGATGTGCAACTCACCTATAAGCCTATTCGCGACTTGGATTCACTCTTACAGGGCTACTACAGCGATGCGTATAAGCTCACCTCTCAGCACAATATCAAGGCGTACTCCATTGAAGAATCAATCATCGAGCTACCCAATGGCAACTGGGCATCTGTGACCGAACTAGAAGGTGAAGTGCCCTCGCAGTATCAATTTCATGTGTCGGACAGTTCCAAACACTTCCTCCGTGGAGCGCTCTATTTCAAAACCGCCACCCAAAACGACTCCCTTCGTCCGGTCATAGACTATATCAAAGCCGACGTGCAGCATTTGCTGTTTACACTGGAGTGGAGGTAAATGTACGTTCAGTTATTACACATTGTGTAACTTTGTGCTGTGCGCATTGTAAGTAAAAAACGGATAGTTGACTTTTATACCATCCATCCTTCTAGCAGAACTGCTTTAGAAGACTGGTATCAAAAATCTACAAAAGCCGTTTGGGAGCATTTGAATGACTTAAAAACGTCATTTACATCAGCTGACTATGTCGGAAATAACCGGGTAATATTCAATATCAAGGGAAATGACTACCGACTAGTGGCCATTGTCATATACGCCTCACAAAAAGTGTATGTACGGTGGATTGGCACCCATGGCGCTTATGATCGCATCGACCCAAAAAATGTGTAATTATGGAGAAGATCACAACAGAAGCAGAATATCAAGAAGCATTGGCTCAAATAGAAACTTTACTTCTCGAACTTGATGGAAAACTTAGTTTTGACGATCCTCGATTTGTTCGAATGGATGGACTCTCTGAGCAAGTGGCGCTATATGAAGACACGCATTACCCAATTGGCATCCCGAAGCTCATAGATGTCATAAAACTACGTATGTATGAAATGGGGTTAAAACAAAAGGATCTAGCCGATAAACTCGGCGTACCCACTAGTAGGGTAAGTGAGTATCTGCGCGGCAAGCGAGACTTTACGTTGGACGTAGCACGAAAGCTCCACAGTCAACTGAACATAGATGGGGATATAATATTACAGTAACATTGATGGTAAAATTTGGTCGGTCTTATTTATGTATGTTGACGAAAACATTCGAATAATTTCAGTCAGAAGAGCACGCAAAAATGAAAAAGCGGTCTACTACGGCAGAAGAATTGGATAAAATCTTTGACGATGGCAAAGAAGATGTTTTAGAGTACTTTGATCTCACTAAGGCATCAAGGCCAAGATTGGAGCAAAAGCGCGTCAGTGTTAATTTCCCCGTATGGATGATTCAGCAGTTGGACAAGGAGGCGCGAAGATTAGGCGTCACAAGACAAAGCGTGATTAAAGTGTTCATTTCGGAGAAACTGAAAGAAAAGGGTTCTGGTAGATTAAACCTTGAGTAATTCTCGACCTAGTCTAATGAATTGGTTGTAACAATTTGTAGCTTCATTTTCAAGAGAGCTCAGTAATCGTCTGGCCTGCCGATCCTTTTCAGTATCCCATTCTCTAGGAACACGCAAATACCCCCTCCCATCGCTAAATACATTCTTAAAAACGCATTCCTTCAATGCTTTCAGACTTCTGATTAACTCTAACTTGGCTTGATCGAGTTTAGGGTGCATGAAAAAGAAATCTGACTTTTGTGATTCCTCTAGAATTTTAAAAACATCTCCTGTTTTCAGCGTTGCAACACCCTAGGAATTTTTATAGATTATTTGGTATAG
>CAZPST010000192.1:0-4188 GCA_964589185.1 uncultured Roseivirgaceae bacterium
AAGGAGCGCATTACGCCTCAATATGACCCGCTCAATCAAGACATCCTGCTGGAGGAGTCACTCAAGCAATTTGCCACCGATGCAGAAAAGGAAGAGTACAAAAGTCTGATGGAATCGCAGCGTACTACGCGCAGTATCAACTTCAGCAATGTGCGCAAAAACAAAGTGAAGGAAGACGCGAAGAATAGAATTTATGACATTGAAAACTTCTCCTTTACGTATGCCTATAGCGATGAAATCGCCAGTAATCACTTCACCCAAAGTAGGTTTAGAAAGAATGTGGTGGGAGGGATCAATTATGACTATTCACCTGTTAGTGTCAGTTGGCAGCCATTCAAGAAATCAGAGGCGTTATCCAGTCCTTATCTCAAATTGATTAAAGACGTGAACTTCTCTCCTTTGCCGACCAATTTTTCATTTAGTATGAACCTCAACCGAACGTTCACGCGCACGCAGTTTTTCAATGACGAACTGACCACCGAAGGAATTGCTCCGAATTTCGAGCGCCTATTTGCCTTCAATCGTCTGTACACCTTCCGATGGAATATTTTCAAGAGCTTGAGTTTTGATTACAATGCCAATGTACGTGCCGTGATTGATGAGCCTGATGGTATCATTGAAGGAGACATTAATACCCGCGCCGAAAGACGCTACATCTGGGATCAGATTTTCAATTTGGGTCGTATGAAGCAATTCGATCAAAACATGACCTTGACGTACAAGACGCCACTAGACAAGCTGCCATTCACCGATTGGCTTGGGGCAGACTTGCGGTATGTAGGAGGCTATATCTGGACAGCCGGCCCCATCAACCAGACCGATGCGAACGGCAATAGTTTTGGAAATATTATCCAAAACAGACGGGACAGAGGGATAAATGGAAAAATTGACATGGTGAAGCTCTATGACAAGGTCACCTTCTTGAATAGTGCCAATAAATCAACGGCGGCTGACCGTTCGACGGGACAAAGTGCGCTGCTGACCATGATGGCCTTGCGCTCTATCAATATCACTTACAACATTCGGGAGACGACTAGTCTATCCGGCTTTATGCCACAAGCCTTTTTGTTTGGATTGGATAGTGGCTTCAATGCGCCGGGATTGCCATTCATTTTGGGAAATCAAGATCCGCACATACGTTTTCAGGCAGCACAGAATGGCTGGTTGTCACAGAGTCCGTTTCTCACAGCTCCTTTTCAGCAATCAAAAGGAACGGATCTTGCCGTAAGAGGCACCTTGCAGCCCTTTTCGGATTTATCCATACAGCTGGATTTCACCAAAGCAAATACCAACGGCTACCAAGAGATATACAGGTACGACACCACTGCAACCTCTGCTAATCCGTACGTGAGTCTCACGCCATCCCGTTCGGGCACATACAGTGTTTCTTTTATGAGTATTGCCACGGCATTTGAAAAAAACAGCAATGACAATTTTTCCAGTGCCTTTGCGCAGTTTGAAAACAATCTGGGGACGATTCTGGAGCGCCTGAATGCAGAAAATCCAAATGGTGAGTATGATCCACTGTCTCAGGATGTGCTGATTCCGGCATTTTTGGCGGCATATTCCGGCAAGGATGCTGAAACCTATCGGCTAAATCCGTTTCCACGTATTCCAATGCCCAACTGGCGCATGGATTACACTGGGCTCATGAAGATACCGGCCATTTCAGATCTTTTCGCATCGCTTACGCTTTCGCATGGTTACCGATCGGTGTACACGGTGGGCAACTTCACCAACAACCTACGCTATGACGAAAATTTGACCTTGGATTATAATGTGTTGAATTACCCCAAAGCCACTCAAGTGGATACCATATCGGGTACGCTTGTTCCAAATTACATTGTGAATCAAGTGATGATCTCTGAGCAATTTGCCCCTCTGTTTGGGATCAATTTCCGCACAAAGAGCAATATCAGCACGCGATTGGAGTTCAAAAAGGAGCGCAACTTGGCACTCAACATGTCCAATGCGCAAATCACCGAAACGACCAACAATGATGTCACACTGGATTTTGGTTTTAGCAAAGTTGGCTTCAAAATACCTTGGAAGTTTCAAGGACGTACGTATTCGTTACCCAACAACCTCACCATTCGCACGGCCTTTACCATTCGAGATTCCAACACCATTCAGCGAAAAATTGAAGGACTTAGCTTGGTCACCAATGGCTCCTTTAGCTATCAAGTGCGCCCTACGATCACCTACAATATCAATCGACAGCTGGATTTCACCATGTATTTTGAGCGGACGGTTACAGAGCCCAAGATTCTCAGTTCGTTCAGACGAGCCACTACTGCATTTGGATTTCAGCTAAGATTTAATCTGGCACAATAGGAATGTTTTTGGGGTCATGCTATTTTTGGCGACTTAAACCCAAAACGAATGAATTTTCCTGCTGACCTCCTGTACACAAAAGATCACGAGTGGATCAAAATAGAAGGTGATGTTGCCACTGTAGGCATTACTGATTTTGCCCAAAGAGAACTAGGCGATATTGTTTTTGTAGAAATAGAAACGGAGGGAGAGTCGCTCGAAGAAGGCGATGTGTTCGGGACGGTAGAGGCCGTAAAGACGGTATCGGACTTGTTTATGCCGGTGGCAGGAGAAGTGATTGAAGTAAATACGGGATTGGCTGATGCGCCTGAATCTGTAAATACGGATCCGTATGGAGCTGGCTGGATGATTAAAATCAAACTATCCGGCAGTACAGACGCACTCTTGTCAGTAGACGCCTACAAGACAGAAGTGGGCGAATAATTTCACCAAAGCTGTAGGGGATAGGGCACTATTATTGTTGAAAGTGTATATTTGACATCCGGCTAATAAATTAGTAAAGAAATGGAACTGAAAAAAGCACCCGAACATGACCTGTCTAAGAAGTCAGGTATGTTCTTAAATCTTGGCTTGACGATCAGTTTGCTTATCGTTATTTTGGCGTTTGAATGGCCAAATAGAGGCGATCAAGATATAATTGATTTGGGTCAAGTTCAAGATGATTTTGAAGACATCATGGAGATTCCGCCTACGGAGCAGCCACCACCACCACCACCAAAAGTACAGATACCTGAGATCGTAGAGGTGCCTGATGAGGAGGAAATCGAAGATGAGATTGATGTGGAATTGGACGTGGAAATGACAGAGCAGACTGTTGTAGAAGATATCATTTTCACCGAAGCTCCTGCAGAGGAAGATGTAGACGAGATTTTCACCATAGTGGAGGATCAGCCGGAGTTTCCCGGAGGAATGGCCGCATTCTACGAATACGTTAGCAAGCGCATGAAGTACCCGTCGCAAGCGCGTCGAATGGGTATTGAAGGACGTGTATATGTAGAATTCATTGTGGATAAAGACGGTACTGTAACGAACGTACGTGCCGTGAAGGGTATAGGTGCGGGTTGCGACGAAGAAGCTGAGCGTGTGATGGCTGCAGTACCCAAATTCAAGCCCGGTAAGCAGCGCGGACGCCCGGTAAGAGTGAAGATGGTACTCCCGATTTACTTCAAGTTGGCAAACTAATATTTAGTTGAATAAAAAAAATGAACCCCGGCCAATGGTCGGGGTTTTTGCTTTTAGTCGTTTCAGGAATCAAATAATCAATCCGAAACGTTCTGCCACTTCAGTGGCTTCTTCATAGCCTGCATCATGGTGCCGAAACACGCCCATAGCCGGGTCATTGTGGAGCACACGCTTTAGGCATCTCTCTGCCCTCTCTGTACCATCGGCCAATACGACCATGCCTGCATGCTGCGAATAGCCCATGCCCACACCTCCGCCATGATGGAAGGAAACCCACGTGGCGCCACCTGATGCATTTGATAGTAAATTAAGTAGCGGCCAATCAGACACGGCATCTGTGCCGTCTTTCATTCCTTCAGTTTCCCTGTTTGGTGAAGCTACCGAGCCACAATCCAAGTGATCGCGCCCAATGACGATGGGTGCTTTTACTTTGCCTGTGCGCACTAGGTCATTGAAAATCAATCCGGCCTTTTCGCGCTCGCCCATGCCCAGCCAACATATGCGACACGGCAAGCCTTGGAACGCTATTTTTTCCCTTGCTTGTGTGAGCCAATTTATCAAATGGGTGTTTTCAGGAAATGCTTCCATAAGGGCTTTGTCAGTGGTGAAGATATCCTCTGGATCACCGGATAGGGCTGCCCATCGGAAGGGTCCTTTTCCTTCACAGAAGAG
>CAZPST010000193.1:0-4143 GCA_964589185.1 uncultured Roseivirgaceae bacterium
TGGGAGGGGTTAGGGGTGGGTTGAAGATTTAGTGCATTTATACTCTGTTCTTTTGCCTTGATGCAAAAGAACCAAAAGATCAAGTCAGCAATAACCTTCTACCCGCAACCTACCGCACGCGCGGATTGCTGACAACCCACCCGCTTTCGATTCCGCGAATCGATTTGTGATAACTCACAGGCAGCAAGGAAAGTAGATGGTCATTCGATTTTTAGCACTCACTATTCCCCTCCTTGGAGAGCCTGTCCCGAGTATTCGCGAAGGCAAGGGTGGGTTAGACGCTTTCGCTTTTACTTTAAGGCACTTGCACAAGTTCAAACCCAATCAACGGAAATTCTGTCAATCGACCTTGCAATTCAACTACCGATTCTTCAGCAATGTCAAACGAAATGGTGCACGTTTCGGTGAAGTCGCGGGTGTGCACGGTCAGCGCCAATTCCTCCACCCAGCGCTCCACCGTGCCTAGTTGGTCATAGCCGAAGGTGAATCGTCCCGCCACAGTCTTGATCAGCGTGATGCGCTCCACTTTTTGCAGCGCATCCGCAGCGGCTGTGCGATAGGCATGCACCAGTCCGGGCACACCCAGTTTGGTTCCGCCAAAATACCGCACTACCACCACTTGGCAGTTGGTGAGTTCGTGCGATCGGATTTGCCCCAATATCGGGTCACCCGCCGAGTGGTTCGGTTCGCCATCATCATTGGCACGGTGCTGCTGCCTGTCCAAGCCCAGCACATAGGCATAGCAATGGTGGCGCGCGTCATAATACTGCTTGCGCAGGGCATCCAACCGGTCTTTTACGTCAGCCTCAGACTGCACGGGATAGGCAAAAGCCAGAAACTTGCTGCCTTTTTCCTTGTATTCGCCGGTGGTGGGGTGTGCGAGTGAAAAGTAAGCCGTGGGCATGAAGGCGAAAGTAGCGATTTCCTGATTTGATGATGGGGGTGATGAGCTGATTTGAAAATGGACGTGTGCTGACCGAAGCGTCAGTAGCGAGATGGTAATGATCTCTAGATGCTGTACTCCCGTGCTACGCTCTACTTTGGTGCCGCTGCGCCCGGGGCTAGTGTAGAAGCTGCATGGCTCATCATCACCACCCAAATGCCTAACGTCGCGGAACATAGCTTGATTTAACCACGGAACCACTACTTTTGGGTAGCTGCTGTTAGGCATAGTTTATTAATGCAGTCCAATCCTCCCTTTTACTGAGTCAAATATTTTTTTAGAATCATACCCCACTCCATTTTTGAACACAAGCTCCATTTTTCTAATCTTAGAAACGTCTTTTGATAAGTCTCCATCAATCAATATCAAATCAGCCTCTTTTCCAGCTTCTATAGTTCCTGTTTCATTTTCAATTCCTAAGTACACTGCACCATTTAAAGTTGCTAATTTTATTGCTTCCTCAATGGTAAATCCGGTTTCAATAAGCAATTCAATTAATCTCTGATTTGCATAGCCGGCAATAGTTTTTCCTGTACCTGTTGGGTCCGTACCAACTATAATTTTACCACCCATACCATGAAATTTCATTACTCGTTTCATTTCTTTCTTGAAGCTAATTAAACGCAGCGAGTCACTTTCTGTGTTAATAGACTGATTATATATTGTTTGCATTTGTTCTAATAAATAAGGAGCTAATGCAACATCACCTCCGCCCGGTATAACTTCTCTATCAGTAAATGGCTCGAAAACGTTTGGAGTATAAGTTAGCGTTACGTTTTTTTCGATAAGAAAATTCATTAGACCTAATAGATTAGGGTCGTTTTCATCTAGATTAGTTAGTGATTGTCTTCCTGAGACGCATTCATTTTCTGGCTTATCTGAAACAAAATCTGTAGAAGCCATAAAGCTATGCTCCAAATTATCAATGCCCATTTCAGCGGCTTCCTGATAAGTTATTGAACATAGATGCCCGGTGACTTTTATGTTTCTTCCGTGAGAGACTCTAATAATTTCACGCAAATCGTCCTTAGTGAAATTATTATATACTTTAACAGATGTAATGCCTTTGTCAAACCAATAGTTTAACCAGTTTTCAATATTTTCATCTCCATAAAGCGATTGAAGTTGAGCAATATAATCACCAACTTGGCCCTCACGTTCAATATGCGGCGTTGAGACATCTATATTTGGCCCAAGTCGTTTACCCTGATCTATTAGATTTTTTATATTCAAGTCTGCATTAGCTTCTAAACTTCCTGCGGTTCGCATGGTAGTTACGCCCCCTGCTAAATACAGCTGAGGGAAAGTATTAGTCATATGCACGGCTTTGTACATCCCAAAAAAGGGTTTAGCGTGAAATAGATGTTCGTGCATCATTATTAATCCGGGAATTACAGTTTTTCCTGTGGCATCAATAATCCGTACATTTTTGAGTACTTTTAGTTTGCCCGTATTTCCAAGGGCAGTGATTCGCCCGTTTTCCAGTAAAATATCTTGATTGTACTTGACAGTATTCCCTGTTCCATCAATTACAGTCACATTTTTGATTACAACTATTGAATCTTGCACTTCAATAAAATCTGTTACTTGTTTTGATAATTGCAGTCCAAAACATATTTGGTGCACTGTCAAAAGTATTACAGTCAATATAATTGGTTTCGTTTGTTTCATTTTAATGGTTTTAGATTTGTTGCGTTAAGCTATTGAACTCACATTTGTGTTGTCAAATTATGCCTAACTTACTTATATGTACAGTTTTTGTATACTAAGCCATCTGATTTGGCCGGCTTTGTACAGTTTTTTGTGCACAACTACTCTAATGTAGCACTAGTTGGCGGTGTTTACAACTCATCAAATGCACTTTTTGTGATCTCTTGACCCGTTTCTCCATCAAACGGATGGAATTCACGCGGGAAGATCGTTTGGGAAGTCTGATGCTAAACGAACGCCTTTTGGAAACTGCGATTGCGCCTACTCCGGCAAATACGTCAAACTGCTCATTTTAGAAATTTCCAGCGTTTGTATGGCTAGTTCGTGTAGTTGTGGAGCCGTGAGCGCATCTATCCGATCGAAGATTTCAGAGATGTTTGGCACTTTTTCTAAATCCAGCATACTCTTGGCCATCATCAGCATAAAGGCATTTTTATTCTCCTCGCTCATCGCCAGCTGACCTTTCACTTGCTGCTTCGCTTTGTGCAGCTGCACATGCCCCATCGGTTTCTTCTTTAGTGCGTCCATCTCTTGGAGCAATAGCCGCTGCGCCTTTTTCAGTTGTTTCGGGTCGGTGGCAAAGTAGATCCCTAACTGCCCCGTGTCCAAGTAGGTGGAGTAGTTGGCTTCCACGCCATACACCAGCCCGTGCTTCTCACGGAGCGATAGGTTCAGCTTAGAGTTCATACCCGGCCCGCCGAGTATATTGATCAAAAAGAAAAACGGCAGTCTGTTTTTGTCTTTCAGAGCAAAGGCAGGCATGCCTAGGGCAAAATGCGCCTGACTAATCGGTTTGCGCTTTTCAATGCGCGTGGGCGCATACCCCGCAAACCACTGCCGTTCGGCTGTATGATTCTTGTGCGGCACATCACTGAGGTATCTTTCGGCCAATCTGAACACCTTTTGGGCGCTATGTGGCCCCACACTTGAGAGGATGATTCGCTCGGTGTTCAGGTTGCGTTGCAAGAACTGATGGAAGTTGTCGCGCTTGAAGGACGATACCGTCTCCTCTGTGCCCAGTATGTTTTTGCCTAGCGAATGATTGGGGAAAATCTGCTCGTCGAATTCGTCTTGTATCGAGTCTTCGGGCGTGTCGCGGTACATCGACATTTCTTCTAGGATCACTTGGCGCTCCCGCTCTATCTGCCGCTCGGGGAAGGTGGAGTGAAAGGTGATATCGGCTAGCAGTTCCACGGCCTTGTCCACGTGGTTTTCCAGCACCGACGCATAGAAGCAAATCTTCTCCTTGGTGGTATAGGCATTCAGTTCGCCTCCGAGCGACTCCAGTCTATTGATGATGTGAAAAGGTTTGCGCTTCTCCGTGCCTTTGAAGGCCATGTGTTCCCAGAAGTGCGCCAGTCCCTGCTCGTTATCCAGTTCGTCACGGCTGCCAATATCCAGCATCACGCCTATATGGGCGATTTTGGAATCGGTAACGTGTTTGTGCAATACCCGAATGCCATTCGGAAGTTCCAGCAGCTCGTATTCAT
>CAZPST010000194.1:0-4138 GCA_964589185.1 uncultured Roseivirgaceae bacterium
ATTTTGACACCCAAGAAAACGAAAGCTACGTGCCCTATGTGGTGGAGACTTCCATAGGTTTGGATCGTATGTTCCTCGCGGTGATGTCTGCTTCGTATGCCGAGGAAAAACTGGAAGACGGAAGTGAGCGCGTGGTACTGCGTATCCCTCCTGTGCTGGCGCCTGTGAAGGTGGCTGTGCTCCCGCTGATGAATAAAGATGGTCTACCCGAAAAAGCAGAAGAAATCCTGAAAAGCCTACGCTTTGATTTTGCTACCCAATACGATGCAAAAGATGCCATTGGCAAGCGTTACAGACGACAAGATGCCATCGGCACACCGTATTGTGTCACCATCGATCATCAATCGCTTGAAGACAACACGGTTACCATCAGGGAGCGTGATAGTATGAAGCAAGAGCGCGTGTCCATTGAGCAGCTTATCAGCACCCTCGAAGCGCGTGTAAGTTTGAAGAAATTACTTGAGACGTTATAGCAATGGAAGGCCTACTCATCGGCGTGATTATAGTTGTCATCTACTTCGGTAGGCAGGCCTATATTTCCAATCGGTTTGAGGGTAATTTTTCGGTGATGCCGGTCAATATCACAGAGCAGCATCGTCGGTTTTTGGAACAACATTTTTCGTTTTACAATCAACTTCCACCACGCTCAAAAACCATTTTTGAAAAGCGGGTGGCCTATTTCATGGAAAGCAAGGAGTTTGTGCCACGTGAAATGATCGCCGTATCGTGGGAGATGAAATTGCTCATTTCATCGGCAGCTATTCAACTAACATTTGGCTTCCCCAGGGTGCATTTGAGCCACTTCAAGTACATCCTGGTTTTTCCGGGCAAGTTTCTGAGTCCGTCTACACAACAGCATCATAATGGCGAAGTAAATCCTGCCGCTCGCACCATTGTGATCGGATGGAAATACTTTGTGGAAGGCTATCTAAAAAAGGACGGCCGAAACCTTGGCTTACATGAGATGGCGCATGCCCTGCGCCTAGAAAATCGCATCATGAACCATGAATTCAACTTCTTGGATGAAGAAGCACTGCACGAATGGGAACTGCGCGCCACCAACACCATGCGTGAGATCAAAGAAGGGCGTGAGACATTTTTCCGTGAATATGGAGCTACAGATAGAGAAGAGTTTTTTGCGGTAGCCGTTGAAAATTTCTTTGAGCGCCCGGTGGAATTTTCAGAGAAGCACCCCCTCACTTATAGTGTAATGTGCAAATTATTGAGACAAGACCCTAAGTTGATGGTTAGATAAGTTCCGCATTGTCAAATGGCCTAAGTTTACAGCCCTTACAAATTTTGCCCATGCATTGGCTCAACCTCCTTTCCGCTCGCCGTTATTCTGACAAAAGCCCTGACATTCGGCATGATAAAAACCGCAGTAGGTTTGAGCAGGATTTTGATCGGATTATTTTCTCACAGCCCTTTCGCAAGCTGCAAGACAAGACGCAGGTATTCCCTTTGCCTGAGGATGATTTTGTGCACACACGACTTACGCACAGCCTAGAAGTATCTAGCGTGGGTAGATCGCTTGGCAAGAATGCAGGGTTCTTTGTTTTGGATACATATCCTGAGTTAAATGAACTGTACTCCGTGCATGACTTTGGCAGCATTGTGGCTTCTGCCAGCTTGGCGCATGATTTGGGCAATCCGCCGTTTGGTCATGCGGGAGAGGACGGCATTTCGAGTTTCTTCCTTGAAAGTGAATTTGGAAAAACACTCAAGAACAACGTATCGGCAGCTGAATGGAACGATCTGACACATTTTGAAGGAAATGCGCAAGGTTTCAGAATATTGAACAGTCCGCTTTATCGTGGAACGGAAATGACCTTTGCATCCTTTGGCGCTTTTACTAAGTATCCGCTCTCCTCCTCTTCACAAAAATTGCCCAATAGAAAAAGCCAGAAAAAGTATGGCTACTATCAGGGAAACGCGCAGACGTTCAGGCTGCTAGCCGATGAAATGAAACTAGTTGCACTGGGTGAAGATGCTTGGTGTCGTCATCCATTGGCTTTTTTGGTAGAGGCGGCTGATGACATTTGCTATGGTATCATTGATCTGGAAGACGGCTGCCGATTGGGACTAGTCTCATTTGAGACGTACAAGGATTTATTGGCCGAAATCATCGGTGATAATTACTCAGAAGAAAAGCTCAATAAAGTGCCGTCGCTGAATGAAAAGCTGGGGATACTCAGGGCCCTAGCTATTTCGCAATTGGTACAGGAATGCTCGGATTTGTTCAATGCTAAAGAACCCGAATTGCTGGCAGGCACCTTCGATCAGGCCTTGACCGACCACATTCCCTCGTCCAAAACCATGAAAATAATCAGCGAGTTGTCAATTAAAGACATTTACCGCTCCCGTATTGTTTTGGAAAAAGAAGCGGGCGGATATGAGGTCATATACAAATTGATGGAGGCATTTTGTATAGCCACCTATCATCAGCTTTTCGACAAACCAACCCCGCGACACAAAACCATCTATCGCCTATTGCCTGCTGAAATTCATCAACAATTAGCCACAAATGGACTCAGTGTGTACGAATCCTTGCAATTCGTCACTGACTTCATCAGCAGCCTCACCGATCGATATGCAGTACGCCTGTATAAAATAATCTACGGACTGTGATAACTATCCAAATGAAAATACGTACATTTGGATACAATTATTTAGACAAATGTCCGAAGATTCAGATTGTACAGAAGGATTAGAGTCCATGATTGTCAAGGAAGCTGCCGCCGAGTATTACACGCCATTTCAAAAAGTGCATGTGTCTCGTCGGGGTGTGGATCCGAAGTTTGTCATTGATCTTATGGAATTGTACCACTTCTCCAAGCAAGAAATCGCTCATTTGGCAGATATCTCCACCAAGACGCTGGAGCGGAATCTACAATCGGGCAAGAAATTTCAAGGCTTGCAATCCGATAGATTGCTTCAGTTAGCAGAATTATACAAAGAGGGTGTAGATGTATTTGGTTCAAAAGAAAAATTCATCAACTGGCTCAATGCCCAGATTCCTGCCTTGGGCAATACCGCCCCAAAAGAATGGCTGGATACGCATCAAGGGATCACTCTCATTTCTGATGAGCTCGGCAGGATAAAACATGGCATTTTCGCGTGATTGTATATCGTATTTGTCAGACCTATCCGCCTGATCATGACCCTATCGATGGACTGGGTGCTTTCCAGAAGGGTGGTAGATGGAACTCGAAAGGAACATTTGCAGTGTACACGGCGGGCTCAATTGCGTTGGCTCGTGCCGAATTGGCCAGACACGTCAATTTCGAGAGTATACCGGATGGTTTCCGTGTGTATGAAATTGAGATACCTGACGAAGGGTGTGTGGAAATAGAGCCTCTGCCATTGAATTGGGACGATGACCCGCCTTCACCCGCTTCGCAGCGACTGGGGGATGGGTATTTAAAAAACCCTTCTATTCTCGGCATCAAAGTTCGATCGGCTTGTGATCCGGAATCTCACAACTATGTGCTTAATCCTGCTTGTACTAATTATAGCAAGGTACGACTAGTGAAAAGCTACCCATTCAAGCCTTAATTCTTTGACTTGAATACGCGTTTGTAAATCGGTTTGCGATAAATGAACTGGAAAAACAATGCTGGATAAAGGAGTATATCGGTAAAGATTGTCCCTGTGGAGTAGGTGAAATCATCAATGATGGCAGATGAATTTTCCGAGACCTTGCAAATGCGGTGGTGATGCCGCCAGGTCTTTAGAAAAAAAGGAAGCGTGGTGCCTTCATCCACAAAAAACCACTCATCCGGTGTTTCGCCTTCTGCAGTGATCTCACTGATCCACTCTTGCTTGAACAAGAGGAAATTGAGTTCAAGATGCACTTTGTCACCAATTTTACATCCGTCAAACTGTAGCAGCTTCACGGGTGGAAAGGGCGGATTGAGGTTTAGGAATAGTTCGTCGGTGAATCCTTGCTGTATGCGTGGGATGCGCGCCGAAACGATAGTCTTGATAGTTAGTCGCATTGTTCAGCTAACACTATTCCTAGGAGAAAGGTGGCAAAACAAGGATCAATTTTCACACCTCAAAATCACCAAATCTACCACTCACGAATATTCCTTTACGAAAACAATGGAAACATCTTCAAAAGGTTAACTTTGCGCCT
>CAZPST010000195.1:0-3530 GCA_964589185.1 uncultured Roseivirgaceae bacterium
ATCAAAAAGCCCTTTGCGAATTCGTTTGGTTTCGGCTACAAAATCTGTAAAGTCTCCATCATTCATATCTTTGAAGGCTCCTGAGAACGATTGAATTGCCTTCCTTCTTTCATCGCTCATGGGCATATCATGCAATAGCGTTTGAATGAATTGTTGAAGTTCATCAAGTCTATCATCAGGAATATCCTTTATTTCGTTCAATATGCTCTCTCTCTGTGACATACCATCTAGTCTTCTTCAAATGTACTGATTTAGGCTCTCACCGTCAAAATAACCAATCCGACAAAGACAATTGGGCAAACAGACTACCCTCAATTCACTTACTTTTGCGTACTAAACAGAACTTATGGGCATTCGATCTGTATTAAGCAAACCATTCGCCCGAATGGTAGTGAATGAGCAGAAAAAATGGTCTGCCAATCCGGAAGCATATCAGCAGGCAATTTTTCAAAACATCACCTCCACTGCCAAATCGACCGTGTTTGGCAGAGATCATCATCTGGCAGATGTGCACACCCATGATGAGTTCAAGCAGGCTGTTCCCATCCGTGATTATGAACAATTGTCGCCTTATGTCAAGCAGATTTTAGATGGCCAATCGGACGTGCTGTGGCCGGGCAAACCCGCGTATTTTGCCAAAACCAGCGGCACCACTAGCGGCACCAAGTACATCCCCATCACCAAAGAATCGATACCCAACCATATCAACAGTGCCCGAAATGCACTCCTCTCCTACGTGCACGAAAGCGGCAATGGCAAATTCCTTGACGGCAAATTGATCTTCCTCTCGGGCAGTCCGGTGCTGGATCAAAAAGCGGGCATTAACACCGGCCGATTATCAGGTATAGTGAATCACCACGTGCCGAAGTATTTGCGTACGAATCAACTCCCTTCGTATGACACTAACTGCATGGAAGATTGGGAAGCCAAAGTGGATAAAATCGTAGAGGAGACGATCAGCCAAGACATGACGCTGATCTCGGGTATACCACCGTGGGTGCAGATGTATTTTGACAAACTGCGCGAAAAGAGCGGCAAGAAAATCAAAGACCTGTTCCCTAACTTTTCGATGTTCGTCTATGGCGGGGTGAATTTTGAACCGTATCGAGCGAAATTGTTTGAAGCTATCGGCAAGGTGGTGCCATCCATCGAACTGTATCCTGCATCAGAAGGTTTTTTGGCGTATCAGGATTCACAGAAAGAAGAAGGCCTGCTGCTACTCAGCAATTCGGGTATTTTCTTCGAATTCATTCCGGCAGATGAATACTTCAATGAAAACCCCACGCGACTTACCATCGATCAAGTGGAATTGGGTGTGAACTATGCCGTGATTATCAATAGCAACGCGGGTCTGTGGGGCTACTCCATCGGGGACACGGTGAAATTTGTAAGCAAAAATCCGCACCGCATATTGGTGACCGGACGCATCAAGCACTTCATTTCGGCCTTTGGTGAGCACGTAATTGGCGAAGAAGTGGAAAAAGCCATGCGCAATGCATGCGCGAAATTCCCGGAGGTAGAATTAGTCGAATTCACCGTGGCACCTCAGGTAACTCCAACATCCGGTTTACCCCGGCATGAGTGGTACATTGCCTTTGCCAATCCGCCAAAAGACCTAGCCGCATTCACCACCGAACTAGACAATCAATTGCGTGAGTTGAATTCTTATTATGACGACCTGATCACGGGAAACATTTTGAAAGAACTAGACATTATCTCGTTGCAACCAAACGCCTTTATCGAATACATGAAATCTATCGGAAAATTAGGTGGCCAAAACAAAGTACCTCGCTTGAGTAACGATCGGAAGATTGCGGAGGAGTTGGGGAAATATAGACTTTAGTGAACATAATTAATACCCACTTGTTACGGCAATTAACACACAATGCGACAAATAATACACATATTTGCCGTAAAATAAACGGCAAATAAGTCCCAATCCATGTATTTTCATCAAAACAGAGACTGGCCAAACTTCAAATGGGATAGTGATGTAGTGCTACCTCATGTGAGTCGGGTGCGCGATCTACAGGGAAGATTGATTGGCCGAATGGAAGGGCTTGGATTTGAACTGCGGGAGCAGGCCGTACTAGACACGCTGACCGAAGACATCTTGAAAACAAGCGAAATCGAGGGAGAGTTTTTGAATCCTCAAGAAGTGCGGTCTTCTGTGGCTCGTCGGTTGGGCATGGATATCTCTGGATTACCAGAGGCAAGCAGACATGTGGAAGGAGTAGTGGAAATGATGCTGGATGCTACGCAAAACTATCAAGCGTCATTAACAAAGGATAGAATGTCCGCTTGGCATGCGGCACTATTCCCTACCGGAAGAAGCGGAATGCACAAGATAACCGTGGGCGATTGGCGTGGCGATGAAAGCGGCCCAATGCAAGTAGTGTCTGGTGCTATTGGAAAAGAAAAAGTACACTATACTGCGCCTGAAGCTGATCGTCTTGACTCAGAGATGAATAGATTTATCTACTGGTTCAACACGGATACACAATTGGAGCAGGTAATAAAATCGGCCATTGCGCATTTATGGTTTGTGAGTATTCACCCGTTTGACGATGGAAACGGTAGAATAGCGCGCGCCATTGGCGACATGCAGCTGGCCAGATCCGATCGATCCAGTCAGCGATTCTATAGCATGTCATCGCAAATAATGAAATCGAAGAAGGGATATTATGCCGTGTTGGAATCAACCCAAAAAGGAAGCATGGATATAACCCAATGGTTGGTGTGGTATTTTGAACGACTGACGGATGCCCTAATTGCTACAGACGAAACATTATCTAAGATAGTGCGCAAGGCAAAATTTTGGGAGGTGCATAAAAATACACCATTCAATGTGAGGCAAATAAACATGATCAACAAGCTCCAAGGCGATTTTATAGGGAAATTGCACACATCCAAATGGGCTAAAATGACAAATGTGCACCGAGATACTGCCCTTAGGGACATTCATGATTTGGTAGAAAAAGGTGTATTATCGGATTCGGGTGAAGGCGGCAGAAGCACTAACTACATCCTGAACCTGCCTGAATTGAAATGATGAATTGGCCATTCAAACGCACTGATAAATACAAACTAAATTGCCCACCGAATTGATCAAATCAAACAAAATGAACGAGTTTCATCCACGCCGTATCTCCATCCTCGGCTCCACAGGCTCCATTGGAACGCAGGCTTTGGATGTCATCAAAGCCAACCCCGATCGATTTGAGGTGGAAGTGCTCACCGCACAAAACAATGCCGACTTGCTCATTCGTCAGGCGATGGACTTCAAACCCAATTGTGTGGTGATTGGTAATGAAACGCTTTATGACCAAGTTCATACTGCACTCAATAGTCACGACATCAAAGTATACGCCGGAGACAAAGCCCTGAGCCAAGTGGTGCAGATGGACACGGTGGATATGGTGCTCACCGCGCTGGTGGGCTATGCAGGATTGCTACCTACCATCAAGGCCATAGAAGCGAAAAAGCCCATTGCGCTAGCCAACAAAGAAACGCTCGTGGTAGCCGGTGAA
>CAZPST010000195.1:3541-4128 GCA_964589185.1 uncultured Roseivirgaceae bacterium
CTCAGAGCATTCGGCCATTTTTCAATGTTTGGTGGGTGAATTTCACAATCCAATCGAAAAACTGATCTTGACGGCCTCCGGCGGCCCATTCAGAGGAAAAACCCGCGCGGAATTGGCACAGGTGACTAAAGCGCAAGCCCTAAAACACCCCAATTGGGACATGGGCGACAAAATCACCATCGATTCAGCCACGTTGATGAACAAAGGCTTGGAAGTGATCGAAGCGAAATGGCTCTTTGGCGTGTCGCTTGATCAAATCGAAGTGGTGGTGCATCCGCAATCAATTGTACACAGCATCGTGCAGTTTCAGGACGGATCCATGAAAGCCCAAATGGGCTTGCCGGACATGCGCCTCCCCATCCAATATGCATTGGGCTATCCAAACAGAATCACGTCGGATTTTCCCCGTTTTGATTTCACCAACTACTCGTCGCTCACGTTCGAACAACCCGATATGGAGACGTTTCGTAACCTGAAGCTGGCCTATGCCGCTATGGTGGCCGGAGGCAATAAGCCATGTATATTGAATGCGGCGAACGAAATTGCCGTGGATGCGTTCTTAAGAGACCGCATCGGGTTTTTGGAGA
>CAZPST010000196.1:0-4096 GCA_964589185.1 uncultured Roseivirgaceae bacterium
TGTTAGGTTCAGGTTTTTTGCTTTTTGCTTTCGTTCGTTTGTCCAAAACGCTGAATAGGTGTCCTGCATTTTGTCCATAATTTGCTCAGGCGTGGCTTTGTAGAAGAACTCGTACGTATCGGGCATAAATAGCCCAATCAAATTCTCGCGATCCATGCCATACTGCTGCTGCACGTCTTCCCGATCAAAATACTGCGACAATTCGGCCGAATCGACACGCAGATGTTCGGCAAATATGGCTGACAGTTCGTCTACACGCCTCAGATTGCGAAAGGACACCTCCACGATGGGGTTGCCTATACGCAGATATCGGATTACCTCCAGATTGGTCATGTTCGGCTTGATCGTATAATGCCCCGGCTGCACGGCGTTGTGATAACCCATGAGTTTGGCCATAAAACTGAACGCCACCAAGTCATTGACAACACGTGTAGCGTAGAGCTTGTCTTGCAGCCCTTTGAAGTCCATGCCCTTGTCTATAGTGAATATGATCTCCCGATCATTGTCCACATTGAAGTTGGGCGTGTAAATGAGTTGATACCCATAAAAGGTGAATGAAGACAACATCACCGTGAACACGATTAAAAATACCGCTAAAATTTTCCTATTTCTCATCCCTGCCTAAATTTACCCAAGGCGGTGCAAATCTATTTTTTATCGCCGAATCTATGGCGGCAGAATTCATCAAGCTTTATCCTGAAAATCCCGAACGTCGGAAAATCGAACATATCGTGGATGTGCTGCGCAATGGCGGCTTGATTATTTACCCCACCGATACCATCTACGGACTTGGTTGTGATTTTTCAAATGCCAAGGCGTTGGAAAAGGTAAAGCGGCTGAAAGGAATCAAGAGTAAATCGATGAATTTCTCCTTTATCTGCCATGACCTGAGCAACATCGCCGAATACGCCAAAGTGGACACGCCCACCTTCAAGCTGATGAAACGTGCCCTTCCGGGACCCTACACCTTCATTCTGCCGTCTTCGAGTAGTGTGCCCAAAATATTGAATACCAGCAAAAAGACCATCGGTATTCGTGTGCCGGACAATCAAATCCCGCGCATGATTGTGCGCGTGCTTGGTCATCCGATTATCACCACATCTATCCACGAGGAGGGAGTGCACGAATACGCCACAGACCCGGAAGCGATATTTGATGATTTTCAAAATCTGGTCGATATCATCATTGATGGAGGCTATGGTGAAGTAGAGCCCAGTACCATTATCGACTGCACAGGTGACGACCCTGTGGTGGTGCGAGAGGGGATGGGATCGTTGGAGGGGTTGCTATGACCAGCGTATTGATCGAGCCGCATTACTTGCCGAGTCTGGAATATTTCACTGTCATCGGGCAAGTTGATCAGGTGATTTGGGATGTGGAGAGTGCCTTTCAGAAGCAGACCTATCGCAATAGATGCTATGTGCTGAGTGCCAATGGGGTGCTGCAATTGACTGTGCCGGTGCATTTTCATCAGGGCACGATATTCAAAGATGTGAAGGTAGATTACCGACAATCATGGGTGCGTCAGCACTGGGGAGCTGTGTATTCGGCATATGGTAAATCCCCCTTTTTCGATTATTTCGCTGACTATTTTCGGGAGGTGTGGGACAAGCAACCTGCATTTTTACTAGATCTCAATCACGAAATGATGATAGTGTGCCTTCGCTTGCTTCGGTGGGATGTCAGTATTGAATTTGAATCGGACAAATCGGCTACTTATGACCTGCGTAATGACATTTTGGCTAAGAAATCCTGCGAAACACGAAAATTCTACCGTCCTCACCCGTACACCCAGAACTTTGGCAATACATTTGCCCAGAACCTCAGCCTTGTTGATCTCTTGTTTTGTCAGGGACCTGAATCGGGTGAAATCTTGAAACGTTCGGTTCACGTTCCGCTCGAACGATTCAGTAGCTAAATTGGTTTTTCACACGACCTCCTTGAGTTTCAAATCAATAGATGTATTTTTACTAAACCTCAATCGGTTCCATTATGGAAGCAAAATTTTCAAATCGAGTCAAAGAAGTAATCTCTCTGAGCAGGGAAGAAGCCCTGCGGCTCGGCCATGATTACATCGGCACAGAGCATTTATTGCTAGGCATGATCCGCGAAGGAGAAGGAGTGGCCATCAGCGTATTGAAGAAATTGGGCGTGTCGCTCAAAGAACTCCGTGCCACCATCGAGCAAGCCACCAAGGGCACTGCCACCGCCAATGTCAAGAATTTGGCCAACATTCCACTCACACGGCAATCTGAAAAAGTGCTGAAAATAACCTATCTCGAAGCGAAGATTTTCAAGAGCCAACTCATTGGCACAGAGCATTTGTTGCTTTCTATCCTTCGGGAAGAAGACAACCTAGCCACCCAGATTTTGGACAAATTTGATGTAGGATATGATATCGTAAAAGAGATGCTAGAGTATCAAACAGAGAATCCATTGGCACAGTCTGATACAGACGAGCCGGATGATGACAGTGGCCGCATGTTTGGCGGCACAGGTAGCGGCGCACCTCAAGGCGGAGGAAGTGCCAAGGCCGATCCGAAAAGTCAGGAGAAATCACGAACGCCCGTATTGGACAATTTCGGTCGTGATCTCACCAAATATGCCGAGGAAGGCAAGCTCGATCCAATTGTAGGTCGTGAGAAAGAAATCGAACGTGTAGCACAGATACTAAGCCGACGAAAGAAAAACAATCCGATTTTGATTGGTGAACCCGGCGTGGGAAAGACAGCCATTGCCGAAGGGTTGGCACTGCGCATTATTGAAAAGAAAGTATCCCGCATCCTATTTGGCAAGCGCGTGGTAACGCTCGATTTAGCTTCTTTGGTAGCTGGCACAAAATATCGCGGACAGTTTGAAGAGCGTATGAAGGCCGTGATGAATGAGATCGAAAAGTCGCCCGATGTGATTTTGTTTATCGATGAACTTCATACGATCGTTGGGGCTGGTGGTGCTTCCGGTTCATTGGACGCATCAAATATGTTCAAACCTGCGCTGGCGCGTGGTGAAATACAATGTATAGGTGCTACCACGCTTGACGAATACCGACAGCATATTGAGAAAGATGGTGCTTTGGCACGTCGATTCCAGATGGTGATGGTGGATGCCACTACTGTGGAGGAGACCGTTCAGATTCTGAATAACATCAAAGACAAATACCAAGACCACCACCATGTGACTTACACCGACGAGGCATTAGATGCATGCGTGAAGTTGTCTGACAGATATATCAGTGACCGATTTTTGCCGGACAAGGCCATTGACGTGATGGACGAAGCTGGTGCACGGGTACACATCAATAATATAAATGTGCCAAAAGCCATAGTGGAGCTTGAAGAGCAGATAGAGGAAGTGAAGAAGGAGAAGAACCGCGTGGTGAAAAGCCAGAAGTATGAAGAGGCGGCACAATTGCGTGACAATGAGAAGAAGTTGATTGCGCAGCTTGATTTGGAAAAAAAGAAGTGGGAAGAAGAAACCCGCGCCAAACGATACATTGTGGATGAAGGCGCAGTAGCCGATGTGATCGGTATGATGACCGGCATCCCGACCAAGCGAATTGCGCAGAATGAAGGCACCAAGTTGCTGGCCATGAATGAGGAATTGAGCAGAAAAGTGATTGGTCAAAATGAAGCCATCACTAAGCTGTCCAAAGCGATCCAACGTACACGCGTGGGATTGAAAGATCCACGTAAACCGATTGGTTCATTCGTGTTCTTGGGACCTACGGGCGTGGGAAAAACAGAAATGGCTAAGGTGTTGTCTACCTACCTATTCGATAAGGAGGACAGCCTCATCCGCATTGATATGAGCGAGTACATGGAGAAATTCTCCGTGTCGCGATTGGTAGGAGCGCCTCCGGGCTATGTGGGCTATGAAGAGGGTGGCCAGTTGACCGAAAAAGTACGTCGCAAGCCCTATAGCGTGGTGCTATTGGATGAAATCGAAAAGGCACATCCGGATGTGTTCAACCTGCTGCTGCAGGTGCTGGACGATGGTGTGCTCACAGATGGTCTTGGCCGAAAGGTGGATTTCCGCAACACGATCATCATCATGACGTCCAATATTGGCGTGCGTGATTTGAAAGATTTTGGTGCCG
>CAZPST010000197.1:0-4084 GCA_964589185.1 uncultured Roseivirgaceae bacterium
TCAATCAATTTGCCAACCCTGACAATTACGGCATGCACTACCGCACCACCGGACCTGAAATTTGGCGCGATACGCAAGGCGAAGTGACGCATTTCGTGTCGGCGATGGGCACCACGGGTACGATCATGGGCGTATCTCGCTATTTAAAGGAAATGAATCCGTCTGTTCAGATAATAGGTACACAACCTACCGAAGGATCAAGCATTCCCGGCATCCGTCGATGGTCGCCGGCATTTTTACCTGAAATCTACGAGCCCGCGCGTGTGGATAGGGTGATGGATGTGGGCGAAGCAGAAGCGCGGCAAATGACCAAACGCCTAGCCTTGGAAGAGAGCATATTGGCAGGCATGAGCAGCGGTGGAGCACTGAGTGCTGCAGTTCGATTGGCAAATGAACTCACCTCAGGCGTGATCGTGAGTATCGTCTGTGATAGGGGCGACCGCTACTTGAGTTCTGATTTATTCGACTGAATTTTTTCCGGCGTACTTTTTCACCAACGAAATCAACGTAATCACCACCCAGAAGGTATTCACAAGCACGAATGGCAGGGCGTCATTGTGCCACGCGTTGATCAGTAAGCCAATAGATCCAAACAGATTGCCAAACAGATAAAAGGCGTCATCTCCTTTTTTCTTGAAAATGGTCAGGTAAAAAAAGGCGGATAGGAGCAAACCGGCCCCCAACCACCCAATCAATTCCATCAGCATGTGTTATTCAGATAAGGTAACTGTGCGCTCCACAGGATTAAATGGACTATCTACCAAGTTGCCTCCTTGATCCAGCAGTTCCAGTTTGATGTTGACTTCTCCCAATGGCAATCCTTCAATGTAATAAGGTGCCCACTCGTCAATCAAAAATTCCTCCCCGTTGATGGTGGCTTTCACATTGTAGCCATTCGGCGAGAGATCACAATTGATGAGGTAAAAATCCAACATGAGTTTTTTGGTGTCGGCTCCTTTGTAGCTGCCCTTGGGACGGCTGTAAAACAGATGCGGTTTGCTCAAATCCACATCTTCCCCATCAGCATTTCCTATTTGTCGGTTTTCTACAAAATAGGCGCCTTTGCTTTTCACACTCTCGTGATATGATCTTGATAAAAACGCCAATACAACATAATTGCCAACAGGCAGTTTGTTAGAAATACCCGGCATATAGTGCGCTTGATAAGGACCATTGTTCACTATAAAGTGAATGTGCTGACCATCTGCAGAGTTGGCTATACCGCGTGTCTCCGCATCGGCTGTCTGTGTACCCAGCTCGAACTGATCAACAGCAAATGTGTAGTCTAAGGAGGCGGTATCTCCCATCAGCCCCATTTTCACTTCTTTGCGCGTAAGTGTAGCGTCTGCATAGGCAGGTGATGCCGGCGCTTTCGTGATGGTGATGCCATTGGAGGTCACTCCTTGTGATTTCTCTTCAGCTTTTTTTGGTGAACTACAGGCGGCCAAAAGTGCTATGGCGGCTATGGGTATCAAGACATTTTTCATTGTGCTCTATTTTTAGCAAAGGTAAGGGGTTTCGAGTTTTGGGTTCTGTGTATTCGAGTTGCATGATTAGGATGTCAAATTCATTATACTTGAGAGTAGATTTCAGTCATGTTATTTTGGTGGAAAATTGAACAACGAATACAAGACGCAGAACCAAGGAACATTCACTAAATTTCTCCCGTGGAATTCAAAAAAATCCTGATCATCCAGACGGCTTTTATCGGAGATGTGGTGCTATCCACTCCGTTGATAGAGAAGTTGCATCATTTTTACCCGAAAGCGGAGATTGATTTTTTATTGCGCAAGGGAAATGAAAATCTGCTGGAAGGACACCCCCACATCCACAGACTCCACATTTGGAACAAAAAGGAGCAAAAGCTCAAGAACCTATTCAAACTCATAAGCGAAATACGTCGTGAGAAGTACGACCTGTTGATCAATGTGCAGCGATTTGGCGCCACGGGGTTGCTCACTTTTTTGTCTGGAGCCAAGATCAAGGTGGGGTTTGACAAAAATCCGTTTGCGTTTAGTTATGATGTCAAAATCACGCATGCAGTGGGCAATGGGCGGCACGAGGTGGAGCGTAATATCTTGTTGATTGCTCCATGGACAGACACATCCTTTGTTAGGCCAAAGCTCTATTTTGATGAAGAAATCAACACGCGCATAAGCATATATGGCAATATGCCCTATATCACGATAGCGCCCACATCCGTGTGGTTTACCAAACAGTTTCCAGCGCACAAATGGGTGGAGTTTATTCAGCAAACGGATTTTGGCGGACGCATATACTTGCTAGGCGGGCCCTCAGATTTTGATGCCTGTGAGCAAATCAAATCAGTGGCATCACACCCTAGGGTAGAAAATCTCTGCGGTATGCTGTCTTTGCTAGAATCCACGGCGCTCATGCGTGGAGCGGTGATGAACTATATGAATGACTCAGCTCCCATGCATTTTGCATCTGCCGTGAATGCGCCCACTACAGCCATCTTTTGTTCTACCGTTCCAGAGTTCGGTTTTGGGCCGCTTTCAGATAAATCACGTGTGGTGCAGGTCACAGAGCCGCTAGACTGCCGACCATGCGGACTTCACGGACATAGTGCCTGCCCTAAGGGACATTTTAAATGTGCCGAAAATATAGATGTAGCACGGCTGTAGTCAGGATTACTCTAGTCGATCAGGCACCTTCAGATCCAAACCAAACTCCGCATTCAGCATCTCAATGAACTTGGTGGCGAGTATGGGTGATTCCTTTTCCAGATTTTGATGTACAAAGAAATAGAGGTTTTCCAACCCTGAATCTACCCACGTTTTGATCCGTTCCATCCAGTCATCCATGCGCGTCCAGTCGCTGGGATGGTTTGCACCTACATACCTCACAAAAGCCGTGGGTGTGGTGAGGCGCATGTGTAGCAAGTCTCTACGTCCGGCTGTGTCGGTGATGATGTTGGTAATGCGGTGATTTTCAAACAATTGATACACATCATGAGCGATGGATTCATCATTGAACCATTCGGTATTGCGCAGCTCTATAGCGATAGGAATATCCTTGGGCCACTGGTCGCAGAACTGTTCCAATCTGTCCATGGTTTTGGGTTTGAAATTGTCGTGCAATTGCAGGAAGACCATGCCCATTTTTTCTTTAAATGCACGGATGCCTTCGGTGTAGTATTCGATCGAATCGCCTACATCATTGAGCCGCTTGATGTGACTGATGCGCTGGTGTACTTTTGGGAAGAATTTGAAATGCTCTGGCACCTTAGTGCGCCACACCTCAATCTGCTCCTCGGAGAAATGACTGTAAAAAGTCGCGTTCAGTTCGATGCAGTTGAATTGCGAGGAATAGTAGGCGAGCTCGTCTTTTGTTCCCTTAGGATAAAATTTCTTCAAGTCGGCTTTATTCCACTTGGCACAGCCCACATACACTTCTTTCAGATTCTTCTTACCACTCAGCACCTTGGCCGTGCCCGGATGATCCGGCGGCAAAGTGAAATCAACCAATTCTGGGGCGGTTACACTTCCAAATTTCATACAACTATATTTCGATACTATTTAAATTTAATCCCATTCCTTTCTGATGTTCTTTTGATAAGTTAACCCATCTCCAAATACATTCTTTAAACTGCCGAAATACTTCAACTTCTTATTTTCTAATTCCTTTGATTTCCTATCGTCTTTCTTCGGTGGCTTTGAATTTTTCATATGAATGAATTTAGAATAGTTTCACTCTTTTATCAATCTCAATCCCTTCCCAATCATTTTGTCCAAACGTCGGTCAGGTAGGAGGCGGGGCAGTGTCCAGTTCTCAAATCGCTGTGCCACGAGCGCGTAGCGCGTTTTTGGATTATTCGTTTCAAATATGCGCAACACTTTTTCGGCAAGTAGATCAGATGTCCACCCTTTTTTGATGGATTTCAGCACAAATACTTTTTGGAAAATGCCCAACGATTCGGCCCAAGGCGTTTTGAAGAATGCCACATTGCGTGGATCGTCGGCTCCTTTGTTCCAAATGGGTGTTTTGATCGCGCCGGGCCCAACCACAATCACATCAATACCATACAATAGCAACTCACGACGCAAACTCGCAGAGATGCCCT
>CAZPST010000198.1:0-4075 GCA_964589185.1 uncultured Roseivirgaceae bacterium
CATTGACAAGTACGCAAGTTTGGGTGCGGAAAAACAAAAGGACTGGATCAAGGAGGAAATTGATATTCCAACATTTGAAGTTAAATCATTTGCCTTGCAAAGGGAAAGTGAGGAAAAAATACGACTAACCACTGATTTGTGGGTAAATAAATTGGTGAGTAAGAGTGGTAATCGTGTGTTTTTACAACCTAATGTTCTAAACAAGAATCAATGGATTCCACTGAAATATGCTGACCGAAAGCTTCCAATTATCGAGGAACATGGGTTCGTTGAGATGGACACAGTCAAATTCATGGTACCAGAAACGTATAGCGTAGAAGCGCATTTTGAACTCATTATAATTTCGTCTGTTTTTGGGGAATATCGTGCCGAGATTCAAAGTGATGAAAATGGCTTACGCTACATTCGCTATTTTAAATTGAACAGCGGAAAATTTGATCAATCACTTTATGCTGAATATGTGGATTTTCACAAGCAAACTGTGAATGCCGACAAACGAAAAATATCCTTAGTTACAGGCACCTAAAGTTACCTATCCACCTCGCCCATTACCAAATCTAATGATCCAACAATCGCGAAGAGATCAGCGAGCATGACGCCACGAGAGATTTCGGGCAGGAGAGACAAATGGGAAAAACTCGGTCCACGAGACTTGCAGCGGAAGGGAATATCTGCTCGGCCATCTGCTCGAAAGAAGAAACCTAGTTCTCCTTTCGGATTTTCAGCACGCACATAGAGTTCTTGCGCTTTCGGACGGATTTTCTTTGGTACAATGGCACGTGGATCAAAGTCTGGCGCGCGATTGTGTTCGGCCATTAATTTTTCCAAACATTGCTCAATAATGTGCAGCGACTGATGGCATTCCTGCAAGCGCACCCACGTGCGATCCCAGCAATCGCCGGTAGTTCCTTTTTCGCCCGTACCAATTGGCACGTCAAATTCCAATTCAGGATACACACTATAACCATCTACTCTACGCAGATCATATCGCATACCCGAAGCACGCAGATTGGGGCCGGTAACCCCATAATTGATCGCTAAGTGTTTGTCTATTACGCCCACATTGGCCGTGCGATCAATGAAGATTTTGTTGGTGATGAGCAGGTCATCAACATCTTTCAGCTTTGGCTTCAAATAGTCACAGAATTTCTGACATTGCTCCTCAAAGCCAACCGGCAGATCATAATACAATCCACCAATCCAGATGTAGTTGTAGAGCATCCGCGCACCTGACACCCATTCGAGCATACGTAAGATCGTCTCCCTGTCGCGCATCATCCACAGGAACGGAGTGAATGCGCCAATATCCATCCCGTACGTACCAATGGCCACAAAGTGGGAGGCAATACGATTCAATTCCGCCACCACCACGCGGATGTATTCCACCCGTTTCGGGATGTCTTTTTCAATCCCTAGCATGCGCTCCACGCCCATTGCAAAAGCCCATTCATTGTTCATGGCCGCCACATAATCCATCCGATCGGTGAAGGGGAGCGTCTGGTTGTAGGGCAGTTTTTCTGCGTGTTTTTCAAAGCATCGATGCAGATAGCCGATGTGTGGAACTACCTCTTTAACGATTTCCCCATCCGTGATTACTTCCAAGCGGAGCACACCATGCGTGGACGGATGCTGTGGTCCTAGGTTGAAAATCATTTCCTCCGACTTCAATTCTTTCTCGGAAAATTTCAGCGGTTCGGAGACGCTTAGGTGTTGGTCACTATATTGATAGGTGGTTGGCTTCACGATTTCAGCGAGTCAGGGTGTTTGATGGTCATGCCGTGATAGGCCGTGTCTTCTTCATAATCCTTGCGCATGGGGAATCCCACCCAGTCGGCGGGTAGGAGAATGCGACGCAAGTCCGGATGGTTTGTAAATATGATTCCGAATAGATCAAACGCCTCTCGTTCGTGCCAATTGGCGCCTCGCCAAATATCTGATACCGTGTCCACCTGTGGATTGGCTCTATCTAATAGCACTTTCAATGTCAAGTGCTGATGGTGCGGTATGCTGTAGAGTGTGTAGATCACTTCCATTGTATGCGCTTCAGGTACATTGTCTACGGCTGACAAACAGGCCAAATGATCGAAGTAGCACGACGGATGGCGATGCAGTATTTCGCATACAATATGTATTTTTTCAGCAGGAATGATAAATCCGGCGGGGGTGGAATGGGGGATTTCTGTCACCGCAATTCCCAGAATGCTCTCAGCTAAAATTTTGTGAATGTCATCCATTGGGTTCCAGATGTTTTTTGAGGAAATTGAGAAGAGGCTTGAGGGCGGATGAACTTAAATCCCAGAACTCGTTAGTATAAATTCTATTTGATCCTTTTGATTCTGATTCTCGTCTCGTCAATGATGCTGTGTAAATGTACAACTCTCCTTTTTTGTCTACTCGAAGCTCACTTTTCTGTTTGTTAACACACTCGCCGTATGTTTTTATGCATTCGGTGTAGTACGTCTTAAATTTTGTCGGTATCAATTCACAGAGGAGGTCTTCTAGACAACCACTAGCACCATCGTTTGGAAGGAGAAAAATGTTATCAGCAGGGAGAGGACTTTTAAATTCAGAAAATGTTTTGAGTAATGATTTTTTAGTCTCTGAATAATCAGGCGCATCGGCATCTAGTATAAATAATGTCAAGTTGGAAAGACCGTCAGATAGAGTTTCAATTGTTTTAATTTGAGTTTCTGAAAGACTTCTTCCATTTGTTTTGACCTTTATGAATTTTACTTCGATTTCTGTTGCAAATGAAGAAATTAATTGTAAAATGAAATTTTCATCATCTAGTCCTTCTACAACCAAATAAACAGTGTTCATTATCTCAAATCATTACCGCTTTCAACAGCGAATTGTAGAACATCAATTTTATTTGTGTAGGCTATTACTTCATTTGTTTCGTGTCTCTCCTTGAGCGTAATTGTTCGAGCATCTTTCAAGTATTCTTCACCAAGTTCTGCTAATGCTTTTTCAAAGGCTGTAATGCATTCTTCATTGTGCGTAGAGGCAAAAATTTGCACATCGTTTTCGTGAGCAGATTTTAAGATCACTTTCCAGTAGTCTTTCATTCGATTGTAATAGATGCCAGCGTCAATCTCATCAAACATCATTTTTTTGCCTCTGTAAAGATTTAGCATTAGGAAATTCCTGAACATAGTAATTGTCCCATCTCCATACATCGCCAAAAGGGTAGTGCTTCCAAATTTGCCAGACTCCACAGAAATCAGGTTTTGATTAGTGCTAATGCTGTCCTCCCTCAAATCCTCAATACTCGAATCAATAATTTGGAGGGAAGCAATGAACTCTTTTCTTAAGTTCTTGTGTGACTCTCGCACCAATTTGGAGTACGTTTTAGTAAGTCCAAATTCGTGTCTATCTAAGTTTGAGACAAGGGGTTCAATGAAATCGACCGGCCAGGTATACCCCTTGGGATTTTCAATTTCGAAAGGTTTCTTGTCCATCTTATCACCTTCCATCATGTCAAGTAAATCCCAAACTCCATCTTCAGGTTTCAAATAAATCTTTTTGAGTACTTTATCAAAAAGGAGCGCTCGATTTGCAATATTTGACTCAATTTCAGTTAGGATCTTTTCCGTATCTAGCTTCGCGTCATTGTTTACATAAAATCCCCAAACCCCATCTGTAAGTGTTCCACCAATATTTCTTTTGTCTAGCCGCTTTGAAAGGGATAATATGAATTGATCAATTGATCCATCAAACATCAACGCCTCCAACAAACTCGTCTTCCCCACATTATTATCTCCTAACACCAAGTTGAATTGGCCAATATCCTGCACCTCCAAGTCCTTGAATCGCTTGAAGTTTTTTACTCTGAAATAGGAAATGTGCTTGTTCTGCATACCCTAAAGTTAAGTGGTTTGTGCTTTTCTCCTCTCCAATACTTTCTCTAATCCCTTTGGTCGCAGCACGGATTCACCACGGATTTTTTCTTGTAGCTTCAAAAAACCACCTATCAACGCCTCCGGGCGAGGTGGGCAGCCGGGCACGTACACATCTACAGGGATGATCTGATCCACGCCCTTCACCACATGGTAGCCATGCTCCCAATACGGGC
>CAZPST010000199.1:0-4029 GCA_964589185.1 uncultured Roseivirgaceae bacterium
AAGGAAAACACCTTAAATCCCCTCTTTGGAGGGGTTGGGGTGGGTTTCTTAAAATCGTTTTTCTTTTTACAATCCAATTTTATTCAAAAATGACTGTTCAAAATACCCACCTCTTTACCTCCTCCCGAGAGGAGACTAAAAGGTGTCATTTTTGAATAAAATTTGGAATTCCTAATCCGAACTTCACGTTAACTGAGTACTTCAGCTTCCACTCTGAGCTGATAGAGTTCTTCAAGCGCTTGATTGAGCACTTGCATGACTGCCTCTGAAAGCAAAATAGTGTCGTCCGGATTTTCCATTTCTTTCAAATCCATCCCATTGGCTCGCAAAGCAGGTAATGTCCTGAGAACGATCCGATTCCACGCTTGTGGAGAAATGTTCTCAGTGCACCAATTCTTATAGTTTATCGCTTTCACCATCAACCCAATTATTCAGGTAATCTAAAACCTATAACTGTGAGATCATCTTCGAGACCTGATTGCTTCGTCCAATCAGAAAGCGTTTGCTGCAGTACATCTAATTGCTCGCCCATGTCCATCTCCTGTACACTGCGTATCATTTCTTGGAATTTGTCATAGGAGAATTTAATGCCATCCTCGTTTTGCTGCTTAAAGAAGCCATTGGTGTAGAGGTAATACGCGCCATAGGCATCATAATCCACCTTGTGCACCTCCACTTCTTCCGCTTTGTCCGTGACAGTACCCTCTACCAAATGGCCATTGCCATCTTTATCGTAGAAGATCATATCCTGTCGGAGGCCGGCAAATTCCAGTGACCGATTGTAATTGTCAATGACCAAAGCGCCCATCTTGATATCGCATCGGAGTTCATTGGAACCTACAAGGTCAAGGTCTTCTTTCAAATATTTCACAATGTCTCCGGCATGCACGCACTTACGGTCATGGATGAGTTCGTTGAGTATTGAATCGGCAATCAGTGTTTTGAGTGAGCCAACAAGCCCCTTTCCTTCAAACTCCAGCAAGACAATAAACGAAAAGTCTTCGTTTCGGAAATTGAAATTAGATGCCCAAATGAATTCTTCGCTAAAGAGATACTTGGTTTCGTAAAGAAGAAAATGCTCATCGAATATCCGTTCCAACTGTTTTTCAGCCGGCAGCATCGATCGCTGCAACTCCCCTGCATATCTAATACTATCGATGAGTTGCTTGTTTACTTCGTGTAGCTCGCGGGTGCGCTCCTCTACCTTTTTCTCCAATTCCTGAGTGGTCACCTCCAATTGCTGAATATGCCGCTCATCATCCTTCGATGATTGGTACACGTGCATGGCCTTGTCTAAAGTGGCCTTCATTTCGTCAAAATCCCACGGCTTGGTGATGTACTTGTAGATGCCACATCTGTTGATACCATCTTGGATAGCCGCAATATCTGTGAAGCCCGTCAGGATGATTTTGATTACATCCGGATAGTCAGGGAGGATTTTTTCGAGGAACTGCGTACCCGTCATCTCGGGCATCCGCTGGTCAGTGATCACCACGTGGATATTGTTATCGCGCAATATGTCAATCGCCTCAGTGGGACTCGTGCTAGTGTGAACTTTGAAGAATTTCCTAAAGTTCGCCTTGAAGCCCCGTAGGTTTACCTCTTCGTCATCTACATAAAGCACTTCATATTTCGCTTTATCCTGATCCTCTATTGTTGCTGCTTCCATCAATTCCATAATGTGGTGGTGATTTCTAGGTTAGTAGTTATTTCAATTAATTTTCGTTTTCAGAGGCCACAGTGGCTCTTTTCTGCATGTCTTTCGCTACACGTGGCACAGTAATGATAAATTCCGTACCCTGTCCAACTTCACTCTGTAGCTCTATTTTGCCGTGATGTTTCTCAATGATACTATAAGAAATTGACATCCCCAATCCTGTTCCTACACCCACGGCTTTTGTAGTAAAGAATGGCTCCCAAATTCGGTTTTTCACTTCTTCCGGTATCCCTACACCATTGTCTTTTATACGAATGCAAATATCGTCCGGGGTTTCTTCCGTGTACAGCACAATCTCGCCATCTTCCCGATCTTCAGGGATGGCCTGTATGGCGTTGTTGATGATGTTCATAAATACTTGATTCAACTGCCCCGGGTAGCAATCTATGTCGTGCATGTTTTCATCATAAAACTTGGATAGTTTGATGCGATTCTTAGTCTTGTTGCGCAAGAGTACGAGCGTAGCATCTAGGTTTTCGTTGATATTGGCGCGTTTCATTTCCTCTTCATCCAAACGAGAGAAGACCCTCAGTCCTTTCACGATCTCAATGGTTCGCGTGACGCCATAGTTCACATCTCGAATCATCACATCTAGTTCGGCCATGATCTCCTCATATTCATGATTTTCCTTTAGCTCTTTTACCTGCTTGAGGATGTCACCTGACTTGTCGATATTCTTTTCCAATTCGTCGTACTTAGCCAAAATCTCCCGCACTGCATCAATGGTAAATTCAATAGACTTCATACCACTGGAGATGAAGTTAATCGGGTTGTTGATCTCATGCGCAATACCGGCCGTAAGCTGACCAAGTGAGGCCATTTTTTCAGAGTGTACCAATTGAGACTGTGCTCCTTTCAATGTTTCGAGGGCATTGTTTAGTTCCTCGCGTCGCTTTTTCTCCAGTTCAAGTGCTTCTTTCACCTGTTTTTCGGCAAAGAATAATTTCTCATTATCCTCTAGTTGCTTTTCTGCCATGGATCTAATTTCCTCTTCTGACTTCTGCAACTTGCCGTATGCATCTTTGAGGTCATTCTGTGCATGGATGAGTTTGTCATTGATTTCGATCTGCTCTTGCGTGCTCTTCAATAATTTGGACTCAGACTCTTTCAACCGCTTGATGTTGGCGGCCAGTTGATGCCTCGATATCAAGAGTTGCTTGTTGGCGCGTTTCTGCTTTTCGTAGCTCACCCGCAGTTCTTGCTCAGATTTTTTCACCTTGATGAAGGCCTTGTTGGCTGTTTGATAGTTTTCATTTGCCAAACGCCACAATGGTCTGAAAATGACAAATCCCTGAACGATGAATAGGATCACTAATGACCCCAATGCAATCATTTCAACCGTATCAAAAGAGGTCTTCCTTGCCTTAGAACTGTCATAAAAATAGTCTGTAAGGTTTTTGGTGGCTCGTAGGTAATTCGCCTCGGCATTTAAGAGGTTAATTACATTAGACCTAAATTTTCTGTATGCAGGGTCTGCAACATCTGAAACCAAAAAATTCTGAGCTTCAAATTCCCTAATGACCCCTGTCAATAGTACATGTGCTGAATTAAATGCGTCATCTAACTGACTCAACGTCTCATTACTTACCGGCTTGTCAATTCCAATAGATTCATCCCCTTTTCGGAGTGCTTCGTGGGATTTCTCCCAATTGGGCAGAAGATTCCGAATTTGATTTTGAAAAAGGACAAAGTTCCTTTCGGATGTTTCAGCTCCTAGCTCTACTTGATAGGCCATACCGAGCGCCGCTTTTGAAAATTGCTGCGACATCACTTCTTGACGAGCAGAAACCTGAATTAGCTTATCACCCTGTTCAAACGATTTGAAAATCTCGCTTTGGAGCTGGAGTTGATAATAGAATATTGCACCAAGTATCAAAAGAGATGTGATTACATAGGCAACAGCATAGAGATCTTTCTTCATGACTGTAGGCTGGTTTTGGTTAAAATGCGCTAATCAAATATAATTCAATTATAGATATAATGGTGTTAGCTTTGTTCTACGCAATCGAAATTACGTAGAAATACGCACTTGCCTTAAACGATCACTTCAAGTGTTGCGCCCTAAATAATCAAATATCCGGCGTATCCTTGTTGGATTCAGAAAATAGTGCTTACTTTCTGATTCGATTATTGCCTCTAACTAGAATGGATTACCTAAGAAGCTACAAGAATATATACGACCAAAATATCATTCTCCTCTACAAGGGCGAATTGACGTTTGACTTGGTCACTTCAATGATCTCCACGCTGGAGGAGCGCCTTGAAGAGCTCGAAGAAAACCGAAAGGTCAAGAAGAAATTTTACAACGTATC
>CAZPST010000200.1:0-4011 GCA_964589185.1 uncultured Roseivirgaceae bacterium
AAGCAGAACCACCGGCCAATCCTGTGCCCACCACGATCACATCGATCGAGCGTTTGTTGGCAGGATTTACAAGCCGAATATGATCTTTATAACTTGTCCACTTATCCTTAAGCGGACCTGCAGGAACTTTAGCGTCTAGCATAGCCATACCTTAATGCGAATTGAAAATGAAGTGATAAAGCGCAATAAAAACGAATCCCAATGGAATCAGAATAGCGTACAGTTTGCCCAACTTCTGAATACCGGGCGTATATTTTTCGTTGTTGGCTCCCACAGATTGGAAAGCCGACTGAAATCCATGTAGCAAGTGGAGTGCTAGGAACACAAATGACAAGCAGTAAATGGCCACTCGCCACGGATTCTGAAACATGTGCACCACCTCACCCCAGTAGCGATCCTCCACAGCAGGCTTTTGCTCAATGTATTTGTAGCTGATCTCCGGAATCCAAAAATCATAGAAGTGAAATCCCATGAAGAGCAAGATGAAAAGCCCTGAGTAAATCATATTACGTGACATCCACGTAGAGTTTGCCGAGCCTTTGCTCTTGGCATAACCCACGCCTCTTGCACGTTTATTTTGGATCTCTAGCACAAAGCCCATCACAAAGTGAAACACCACTCCGATGAGCAGCACCGGCTGCAATGCAAACTGCACTAGCGGATTGGTGCCCATAAAATGGGACAATTGATTAAACACATCCGGACTCAACACCGAAGTGAGGTTGATCAGGAAATGCTGTAGGAGAAAAATGATTAAGAAAAAAGCGGATAGCGCCATGGCAAACTTCCGGCCTATGGAACTGCTAAAAAATTGCTTGGTCCAACCCATGCTCGTGAAACTGTTAGGTTTAGTGTTGAGTTCCAAAGGTACTCGTGGAAAAGTGAGTAAACAATGTGGAATTTTATTTTGAATCGTTCTAAATAGCATCTTCGATTAGGTGTCAACTAATTCACTTGTTTTTGAGGGAAAGGCTTTCAATTACTGTTAATATTGTATTACTGATTAAAGTGTTTATGATTCGATTGAGGTTTGTACTCCCTTTTCTTTTCTTCCTCCTTTCGCTGGCAGCTTATGCCACCCATATCAAGGCCATTGAGATTACGGCAAGACGCATTGGTCCTAATCAGTATCAATTTACTGTGACGGGCTATCGGGATAAAGAAGGAGTCAATTTCTCAAATGGTCGCTTCAATTTTGGCGATGGTAACTTCTATCCGGCCAATCCAGGCGAAAACATCCCTTGGACACCCGCAGGCGATGTGGGAAACAATACCGAAAAAGTAGTTTTTGTACTGAACCACACGTACGCCGGCCCGGGTGCCTATCGGGTGAGCTACCAAGAGTCCTTCAGGAATGATGGCATTGTCAACATGGCCAACTCTGTGAGTACCGATTATTTCACTGAGACCCTATTGATCATCGATCCACTGATAGGGATCAACAACACACCCATTCTGACTGTGCCGCCCATAGATATAGCAGCGAAAGGCTTGATATTCATTCACAATCCGGGCGCCTTTGATGAAGACGGAGATAGCCTTTCCTATCGCTTTTCCGTTCCATTGCAGGCCAGAAACCTACAAGTGGCTGGTTACAAATCGCCCATCGACCCGAGCTTTTATCCGGATGGATTTGCTACAGGCAATGAAGCCGATGATGGCCCGCCCACACTCACCCTCGACCCTGCCACCGGTGACCTAGTGTGGGATGCTCCGGGGATGGCAGGTGAATACAATGTGGCATTCATCGTGGAAGAATGGAGAAAAATAAACGGCATCTACTTCCGACTCGGCTATGTCACGCGCGACATGCAAATATTGGTGGAAGACACGGATAATAATCCGCCGGAACTTACCCCGCCGGATGACCTCTGTGTGGCAGCAGGCACCTACATTGACGATACGGTCTACGAACCGGATATTATTGGAACCGACCCTGATGGTCATCCCGTCACCTTGAGTGCCTTTGGAGGACCTTTTGAAGCTTTCTCGCAAGACAGAAGTGCCACGTACGAACCGAATCCGCCAGTCCCACAAGGCCCACCGGGCATTCTGCAGTTTTTCTGGCAGACGGACTGTCAGCACATCCGGGAGCGCCCGTATGAAATCAGACTCAAAATCGAAGACAATCCACCTTTTGCCAATGGACTACCCACAGCCCCCAAACTGGTAGATTTCGAAACATGGAACATCACCATAGTGGGCCCGGCACCCGAAGGACTGATCACCACCGCCCTACCAAGCAGACGTATGCAACTGGAGTGGGCTGAATATGCCTGCGACAATGACGGTGCAACCATGCAAGTGTGGCGCAGAGTAGGCAGTTTTGATTTTACCCCCGACGAATGTGAACTGGGCATTCCCGCTAATTCCGGCTATGAATTGATTGCCACGCTTCCAATAACGCAGAATGTTTTCATTGATACCAATGGTGGACTTGGACTTGCTCCCGGAGCGAACTACTGCTACCGCTTGGTAGCTGAATTTGCCGATCCCACAGGAGGTACCAGCTATGCGTCTGAAGAGTCGTGTACGGAGTTAGAATCCATCGTACCATTAATTACCAAAACGGACGTACTTTCTACCTCTGAAACAACCGGAGAAATACGGGTGGAATGGATAGACCCGCTGGATATTGATACCGATATGTTTCCGGGCCCTTACACATACGATGTGTTGCGCGCTCCAGGAAAAGTAGCTAATCCTAACTCTTTCACTGTGGTGGCCACCGGACTGACGGATCAATTTTTTGTGGATTCGGGATTGAATACAGAAGACAATGCTTACTCGTATATCATTCGCATGTATGACAACACGCTGACCCTTGTGGATGATTCTTTCGCCGCTTCATCTGTGCGTTTGGAACTGGTGCCGCAAGTAGGCGCCATGCGCGTGACATGGAGTGCACTCGTGCCTTGGTCCAACAGCAGCACGGACTTTCCTCTGCACGACATCTATCGAGATCGAGTGAATCCGGGTGACCCTGCAGAGATGGTGCTCATAGCCACTGTAAATGTGACGCAGGATGGATTTTCCTACACAGATGATGGCAATGGAGTACCACTGGATGAGAACCTGCTCTACTGCTATCGGGTAGTGGCGCGCGGATCGTATGACAATGCTGACCCGCTAGTACCTGACCCACTTATCAACAATTCGCAGATTCAATGTGCCCAACCAAATGACGAGGTGGCACCCTGTACTCCAATAAACTTTGAATTTGATGAGTCATTGACCTGCGAGAATCAAGTGGATCTAAATGCATGTGGAGAAAACGTATATTCAAACAGATTACTCTGGGAAGAAAATATGGCCGCTGAATGCGAAGACGATGTGGTCAGTTTCAATCTGTATTTCTCAGCAACAGGTGTAGAAGGAAGCTATCAATTATTGACCAATACCACAGCGGTATCTTACTTGCATGCAGGATTGAGTTCGGTAAAAGGCTGCTATATCATCTCTGCGGTAGACCGATCAGGCAATGAGAGTCCACTGAGCGCACCAGTTTGTCAGGACAATTGCATCTTTGATGATAATGATAAGCTAGGCTACAAACTCCCGAATGTGTTTACTCCGAATGGAGACAACATCAATGACACATTCAAAGCATTTGGAGACAATGATCCTACAAGCTGTCCGCGATTTGTGCTAGCCGTGACGTTTCAAGTGATTGACCGCACAGGTAAGGAATTGTATCGTTTCGATTCTCAAGAGGCTGAAAACGACATTTACATCAATTGGGATGGGAAAAATAGCAATGGCAAAGACCTGCCGGCCGGAACCTACTTCTACACATGTGTGGTTACGTTTGACACGCTAGATCCAAAACTGGCCGTGCAAAAGCTCAACGGATGGGTACAGATAATCAGGTAAATCGGGTCGTTTTGTTTGATGGCGTGTGCAACTTGTGCAATTCGTCCGTACATTTTTTAATCGATCGCGATCCGCAAGCCAAATTCAAGTATGCTTCCCTGCAATCTGATTTTGCTGCACAATTGCTGCCTCGCTTTC
>CAZPST010000201.1:0-3940 GCA_964589185.1 uncultured Roseivirgaceae bacterium
TGAAGTCGGTGGATTTTGCGAACAAGACACTGCAATACGACTATGGCGAAAAGGTACGGTACGACAAATTGATCATCGCCACGGGATCCAAGTCGAACAAATTTGGCTGGCCGGGGCAGGATTTGAAGGGTGTGCAAGGGCTGTATAATTATCAGGATTTGGAGACGATGGAGGCGCATACGAAAGACATCCGGCATGCAGTGGTGGTGGGTGGCGGACTGATAGGTATAGAGATGGTGGAGATGCTGCATTCGCGCGGCATTCCTGTGACGTTTTTGGTCAGGGAAAAGAACTTTTGGGATATCGTGCTGCCTCGGGAGGAAGCCGAAATGATAGATCGACACATTCGGGAGCATGGCATTGACCTACGACTAGGCACAGAGCTAAAAGAAATCCAGGACGATGGCACGGGCAAGGTGAAGGCCGTGGTGACTGGATCAGGAGAAAAGATAGACTGTCAGTTCGTAGGGCTCACGGTGGGTGTATCTCCCAATGTGGATTTTCTCCGGGATAGTGGTTTGAAAATCGAAAAAGGAATTGTGGTGGATGAGTATCTCCAAACCAATCAGTCAGATGTGTATGCGATTGGCGACTGTGCGCAGATACAGCAGCCGCTGGTAGGCAGAAAACCGATAGAAGCGGTGTGGTACACCGGGCGCATGATGGGTGAAACGGTAGCCAAAACACTGACGGACAGCAAAACGGCGTATGATCCGGGTGTGTGGTTTAACTCCGCTAAGTTTTTTGATATCGAATACCAAACGTATGGCACGGTTACGCCCAATCGAGCAGAACAGGAGGCAGATTTCTATTGGGAGCATGTGTCGGGCAAGATGTGTGTGCGGTTGGTGTATGATAAGGTCAATAGGCGATTGATTGGGGTGAACAACTTTGGTATTCGACTCAGACATGAGGTGATTGATAGATGGATTAGAAAAGGTGAGACGGTGGAACATGCGCTGGAGCATCTGCGGGATGCGAACTTCGATCCGGAGTTTTATAAAAGCTATGAGGGAGAAATAGTGGCGCAATTCAACCGGGAGAATTGGGCGGACTTGAAGGTGAGGAAGAAAAGTTGGAGAAGAATTTTGGCGGCAGTTAATTTTTGAAACACATAGCGCACAGAGTGACATAGATAATGCGAAAAGAAGACTATGTACCTATGTGGTTAAGACAAGAAACATGACAGACAGCATATCCATATCGAACCCACATCCGCGAACGGACTGGGTGCAAATGCTCGGCTTGGGAATAGTGGGAGTGAGCATTATAATCCTACTTATCACTTGGGCGGGCGTCACCCTGAATGGAGCAGTTTTCCTTCCGATTGCTTTGGTTGGCCTATTTGTCGGCACGGTGCTCTATGCTGTGCAGACCTACCGTCACATTCCTGCCGGGATCAAAAACAATGGCGTGTATTTCAACTCCCTCACCAACAGAGGCGCCTTCGGCTGGCTTGTAGGGATCGTGCTCACGGCCTTTTACATTTTTCTCTATTGGTTTCCTGAATTGCTCGGGCAATCCAAGGCTGGTAACACTGGCATAGTCGCCCTCTTCGATCCATTGAGTCAGTTTTTCAAAGGACAAGCCGCCACCCAGTGGTTTGTGTATGGCACGCTCTACACCCTTATCATTTTGGCACTGGGCATCAAATTCATGTACAAATACCGCAACAATCGGTACCAACTCATCCGCACGGTATCGGTCATTGTCGCTCAGCTATTCCTCGCCTATTTGATCCCCGAGATAATGGAGGGCATGAATTCGGATTCGCCCTATTTCGCCAAAGACTTGAAGAATATGTGGCCGCTCAATTACTACTTTTTTGAGCCGTGGCACCTCAAAAACATGCAAGCCAGCAGCGCCGGGATGATCTTTCTCGTGTGGGGAATCGTGCTCTTTGCGGTAGTCACACCTATCATTACCTATTTCGCAGGCAAGCGGTGGTACTGCTCGTGGGTGTGTGGATGCGGTGGCTTGGCCGAAACCGCCGGTGACCCTTTCAGACACCTTTCATCTAAAAAACTCTCCGCCTGGAAACTAGAACGGTGGCTAATCCACGGCGTACTGGCATTTATCATCCTTGTCACAGCAATTACGCTGTACGGCTACTTCACTAACACCGGACAAATAGCCGGTATCAGCATAGGCACGTATTTCCGCAAGCCCTACGCCTTCTTCATTGGTGCTATATTCTCAGGTGTAATCGGTGTGGGCTTCTATCCCCTACTCGGCAATCGTGTGTGGTGCCGCTTTGGCTGTCCACTAGCTGCTTATATGGGCTTTATTCAGCGATTCAAATCAAGGTTTAGAATCACGACCAATGGCGGTCAGTGCATCTCCTGTGGCAATTGCTCCACCTATTGCGAGCAGGGAATAGACGTGCGTTGGTATGCGCAGCGTGGGCAGAATATTGTACGTTCGTCATGCGTGGGGTGCGGCATCTGCTCAGCAGTGTGTCCTAGAGGTGTGTTGAAATTGGAGAATGGGCCGGAGAAGGGGCGAGTTCAACTATGAAAAAATGTGTGCTACTATTCTTTGCATTATCAGGGTGCATCGGTGAAGATATAGTCTTCGATGAAGTAGAGCCGGTGATTCGTATTACCAATCCCATCATTAGCTTAGAAATTGGCAACACCTACCAATTGCAATTTATGATGACGAATGATATTGGCATGTCCGTGACGCCTGAAAACACTAGTTGGACAAGCTCAGACGAATCCATCGCTCAAATAGACGCAGAAGGAGTAGTAAGCGGAATTGACTATGGAGTTGTCACAATCACGCTCACAGCTAACTATGGCATATTTGAAGTGACTACCACCTTGGATATTGACATTTCAGATGATACGATAGTAATAGACGGGGTACGCTTTGGTACGGTCAGCACCACTTCCAGCTACACGCTTCGAGGCGATTTTGAATTGAAACAAGAAGGAGAAAACATTGTTTTGTCATTGGCTTCCAATTATGTAGCTGACACACGTTTACCCGGCCTCTATCTCTATTTAACAAACAATCCAAATTCGCCCTCAGGCGGCCATGAGTTGGGAGCAGTACAGATTTTTACCGGGGCACACAGCTACGTCATATCTGGCGTAGGACTCTATGACTTTGACTATGTCTTTTATTATTGCAAGCCATTTCATGTGAAAGTGGGTCATGGCCAAATTATGAATCCATAATGAAAAAATTACTCACACTTATCATTTTAGTAGCCAGCACACACGTGATCGCTGGTGGCGGGTGGCCCAAAGAAAAAGGAAAGGGCTATTTCAAATTGAGTCAGTGGTGGCAAGTGGCCGATCAGCACTTTACGGGAAGTGGTCTACTAGATCCAAACTCCACCAGAGGAACATATGTTACCAGTTTATATGGCGAATTTGGCCTGTCCCAGCGATTGACCGGCATTGTTTACATGCCCTTTTTTGTAAGAAATGTGCGCAATACTCAAGTATCCGGAACCACCGGTGAGACACTCGTAAATGGTGAGGCTTTTAATGCTTTTGGTGATACCGATATTGGCTTGAAATACGCCATCTCCAAGAAAGGAAGTACGTATGCCGTGGCAGCTACATTACTGCTCGGTCTGCCACTCGGAAATTCGTCAGGTGGAAGTGATGGCTCATTTCAAACGGGTGATGGAGAATTCAACCAACTCATGCGTGCCGATGTGAGTAGGTCTTTCAAAATAGGAAATTTGCCTGCTTTCAGCACGGTGTATGGCGGATTTAACAACCGCAACAACAATTTTTCGGATGAAGTAAGGCTCGGTTGGGAGATTGGTGGTGCATTCCTCAAAGAAAAACTTTGGGTGCTATCTAAAATGGATGTCGTGGAGTCAATGAAAAATGGCGCATCAGTGGCCTCAGAGGCAGGTGGACTTTTTTCCAACAACATGGAATATGACAGTGAGGCAACTGTTCCGATTCAAGGGGCA
>CAZPST010000202.1:0-3933 GCA_964589185.1 uncultured Roseivirgaceae bacterium
AGCCAATACCCTCCAATGGTCAAGCCGAAAAAACACTTAGGACAGCACTTCCTCAAAGACGAGCAAGCCGCCCGGCGGATTGTGGAAGCCATCACCCTGACCGATCCTGCCGAAATACTGGAAGTGGGACCGGGCACAGGCGTGTTGACAAAATACTTGATTGAAAGTGGTGCCAACTTTCGGGCATTTGATGTGGACGATGAGTCGGTGGAATATCTAAAAAAGCATTATCCCGATCATACGGAAAAATTCTTGCTCAAAGACTTCATGGCTGAGCATATCGCGCAATCGAATACGGTCATATTGGGTAATTTTCCTTACAACATTTCATCACAGCTTTTTTTCAAAATCTGGGATGATCGAAAAACCGTGAGTCAGGTGGTGTGCATGGTGCAAAAGGAAGTAGCCGAGCGCATTGCATCAAAGCATGGCAATAAAGTGTACGGCATATTGAGTGTGCTTCTTCAGGCTTTTTATAAAGTGGAATACATATTCACCGTGCCTCCGGGTGCGTTTCATCCGCCTCCCAAGGTGCATTCAGGCGTGATCCGGCTCACACGCAATGATGTGTCGGAGTTGCCCTGTGACGAAAAACTATTCAAACAAGTAGTGAAAATGGCCTTTGGAAAAAGACGCAAGACGCTTCGCAACGCACTAAAAGACCTAAATTTGCCTGAATCTTTCACATCGGAGGATATCTTCAATCAGCGGGCGGAGCAACTGAGTGTTGTCGAGTTTATCGAATTGACTGGTCAAATAGCACAATGGAAGGCGTAATGAATTTTGAGCTTACACGTGAGTTCCTCGATCGGTTCGGGGATGCTGTCGATCGCAAGGATGCGGAGTTTATCCGTGCCAGTCTCGATGGGGTAGATTCTGCCGATATCACGTCGGTGCTGTATGAATTCAATACGGAAGAATGTAAGTACGTCTTTGATCTGCTGCCGCCTGAAGTAAACGCCGACATTCTCAATGAACTCGACGAGGATGTGCTGGAGGATTTTCTCACCGTATTCAGTGCCGAAGAAATAGCGTCATACGTAGAGCTCCTTCCGTCTGATGATGCAGCAGATATTTTATTCCAAGTGCCTCTGAAACGACGCGATGAAGTCATTGGGCACGTTAGCAATGAAGAAAAAGCACACAACATTCTCGACCTGCTTCGCTACAATGAAGACGTGGCGGGTGGTATCATGGCCAAGGAACTTATCAAGGCCAATGTAAACTGGACGGTGAAGCAATGCATTGAGGAAATCCGCAAACAAGCTGAAAATGTAGAGAAAATCTACTCGGTGTATGTGGTGGACAATAAAGACAAGCTGCTCGGAAAAGTCAGTTTGAAGAAAATTCTTCTCTCAATGGATGTCACCAAAGTAGCAGACATTTTTGATGAATATTTGGTATCGGTGGATACCAGCATGAAAGACGTGGAAGTGGCGCAGATCATGCAGAAGTATGACTTTGACTCTGTGCCGGTGGTAGATGCCCGTGGACGCCTCGTGGGTCGCATCACTATAGATGACGTAGTGGACGTAATCACAGAGACAGCCGAAGAGGAGCGTCAGATAATGGCGGGTGTGAGCTCAGATGTAGAGGAAGATGATACCGTATGGGCTATCTCCAAGGCACGTCTGCCTTGGCTGATTATTGGCATGTTTGGAGGCATATTCGGAGCGCAGTTCGTTGGGCTGTTTGAGCAGCAAATCATTTTGATACCTGCCGTGGCATTCTTTATTCCACTAATCACAGCCACAGGTGGCAATGTGGGCATTCAGTCGTCATCTATTGTGGTGCAGACACTCGCCAGTGCACATGTATTTGTAGATTCTATGGGGAAACGCCTCCTCAAGGTGTTCTTTGTGGCAGTAGTAAACGGACTCATTCTCTCACTCATGGTGTTCGGATTGATCATGCTGATCAACAGAGATCAGTCGCTGGCACTTACTGTTTCGCTTGCGTTGTTTAGTGTGGTGCTTTTGGCATCATTTATGGGGACAATCACGCCGCTGGTGCTAAATAGATTTGGCATCAACCCGGCTCTCGCCTCAGGACCATTCATTACCACCGCGAACGATCTTTTGGGCTTGGCCGTTTACTTTTTTGTAGCGCATACCTTGTACCAATTATGATGAGCCCCAAACGAATATTGATTCTTGATAAAATGCATAGGAGTATTGGTCCCATGCTAAGCGAAATCGGATGGGATGCGGACTACCGCCCCGCAATTACGCGTAAAGAGATATTAGAAATAATACCCGAATACGAAGGGTTGATCATTCGGAGCAAAACGTCTGTAGACAAAGAGTTGATTGATAAAGCCACTCGTCTCAAACTGGTAGCGCGTGCAGGTGCCGGACTAGATCAAATAGACCGCAATGCGCTGGAAGACCGAAATATCCAATTGATTAATGCCCCTGAAGGTAATAGAAGCGCACTTGGTGAACACGCCGTAGGCATGCTGCTCTCGCTCATGCACAATGTGAACCGAGCGGCCAATGAAATGAAAGCGGGTGTATGGAAGAGGGAAGCCAACCGAGGCATAGAACTAGCCGAGAAGACGGTAGGCATTTATGGATATGGCTACATGGGCTCGGCGTTTGCCGAAAAACTTTCCGGATTTGGCTGTAGAGTCATTGCTTACGACAAGTTCAAAGAAGATTTTGGCTCGCGGCAGGTGCAGGAGGTTTCGTTGGAGCACTTTGAACAAGAGACTGAAATATTAAGCATTCACGTGCCACTTACATCGGAGACGCGCATGTTGTTTACTGCTGACAATCTCCGTAAGTATCCCAAGTTAAAATTCATCATCAATACCGCTAGGGGAGAGGTGCTGAGCATGAAAGGTGTGCTGGAATTACTAGAAGAAGGCCGGTTGCTGGGAGCCGGACTGGATGTATTGGAAAATGAAAAAATAGACCAACTTACCACTGATGAAAAGGCACTCTACGATGCACTTGCGCGTCGCGAGGATGTGATTCTCACTCCGCACATCGCCGGATGGACGTTTGAATCGTATGTGCGTATCAATGAAGTGATTGTAAAGAAGATGGTGGAGCTAGGCATGGGTACGCATCTTGCCCAAACGTCTAAAAACTGATATATTTGCGCATCAAATACCAATGATAACGAGGCGGCTTCAGCTTTTGAGGCCGTTCTTTTTTGGCTTAAACTCTACGAAAATGGCTGTTAATTATTACACTGCAGAAGGATTACAGAAGCTCAAGGATGAGTTGCAAGAACTCAAGACCAAGGGGCGTGCAGATATGTCCAAACAAATAGCTGAAGCCCGTGACAAAGGTGATTTATCTGAAAATGCCGAGTACGATGCGGCCAAAGAAGCGCAGGGCTTGCTTGAGCTGAAAATCAAGAAATTGGAAATTGCCCTAGGTAATGCACGTGTGCTAGATGAAAGCGACGTGGATACCTCCAAAGTGTCTATCATGACAACCGTGGAGATCAAAAACAAGAAAAACGGCATGAAGGTGAAATATCAGATAGTAGCCGAAGAAGAAGCCGATCTAAAGGCCAATAAAATCTCTGTGCAGTCTCCAATTGGTAAAGGGCTTCTTGGCAAGAAAATAGGCGAAACCGCCGTGATAAAAGTACCGGCAGGTGAGATCGAATTTGAAGTGATAGATATCAACTGATGGCTACCATTTTTACCAAAATCATCAATAGAGAAATTCCCGGCCATATCGTAGCTGAGGATGACCATTACCTAGCTTTTTTGGATATCAACCCACTGGTGACGGGTCACACGCTCGTGATACCCAAGCAGGAAGTCAACTATATTTTTGATCTTGACGATGACACCCTAGGCGGACTGAATCTGTTTGCCAAGCGAGTGGCCAAAGCCATTGAAAAGGTAGTGCCGTGCGCGCGGATAGGAGTGACCGTCATTGGGCTGGAAGTGCCCCACGCGCACATCCATTT
>CAZPST010000203.1:0-3918 GCA_964589185.1 uncultured Roseivirgaceae bacterium
ATTGGCGATTTCAATAGTCAGCCGCCATGGGGGGCTGAGACAGATGCAGTCATACAGACCTTGCTTAATGCCGGAAATATTGCTTCGGCGATTGATGAGACTAGGTATTTGGCCGATCCTTCAGTAAACTACACCTTCAGTAGTGAAGAGCCCTATCAGATGATCGATTACATTTTTTACAACCCAACTTTTATCCAGTCTATTCACGCGCGTGTGGTTACAGAGGCTGGTGATATATCCGATCATTTGCCGGTGATCATGACCTTCACTTTTAAGGCTGATGCTTCTACCATTAGTGAATAATTACCTAATTTCGAAACTCAAAAATTACGACCTACAACCATGGTAAAGGAATTTGCAAAACTCAGAGAAGATGAAGTGGATGTGCTGATGAAAGCACCCATTTATGTGGCCATATTAATTGCCGGAGCAGATGGAAATATTGACAGTGATGAGCGCCAAGAGGCGATAGCAATAGCGAATAACAGACAAAGTAGGTCACGTGAGCAATTGCACGAGTATTATAATGACATCAACTTCGATAAAGATTTCGAAAAGGTAATTGCTACACTACCGGCTGGCACTGAGGAGCGCAATACAGCCATCATCCGCGAGCTACGTAAGCTCAATTTCATTATGAAAAAGATTGATAGACCTTTTGCCATAAAGCTACACGCAAGTTTGAAAGATCTGGCAAAGAAAATAGCTGAGTCTTCCGGTGGTGTGATGAGCTTCCTCACGGTGAGTTACGAAGAAGCCAAATTGATGGAATTGAATATGATTCAAGATCCGGCTACTTATTGAGTTTAAGATTTTCGCTCAAAAGTAAAGCCATCCAAAGGTGGCTTTTTTGTTTTCCAATCGATAAAGGGGCAATTTTGATAGTGAGCGAGTCTGTTGTGATGACCAGAATAACCTTTGCAACTCAGCTATAGTGACCTTTGGCTGACAAGATATAAATTGTTTGGTTCAATACTTCGTAAACAAGGCGGTGTTCACGGTTAATTCTTCGAGACCAGCACCCGGCAAGGTCATGTTTTAATGGTTCCGGCTTTCCCGTTCCGGTGAACGGGTGCTCTTCCAATTCTTCTAATAATGTGAGTAATTTATTCAGGAGGGCTTTATTCCCTGCTTTCTTATGCGCGGCAATATCTTCTAGGGCTTTATCGGTGAAATCTAGATGATAGCCCACTTTACACGCCTAAAAATTCTTTCAATTCCTCTTTTCTGACTCTCGTCACTTTCCCATCCTTAGCCTGCTGCCTGCTTTCTTGAATTTTAGCTACGAAATCAGGATTATAAACACCCTTGCGCACTTCGAATTTCATTTTGAGCGCTTTCGCAAAAGCCTTTAGTGCATTTTCCTGCTCGCTAGTTTCGATGTGGATCACAAATGTAGTCTCTGCTTTCATGGCACTTTAGATTGTTTTTCGTATTACAAAACTACATAAACGGGGTGAGAACATTTCCTAACTCTCTTCTTCTGGTCCAAGCATATAATTTTAAGAAAGTACGGACTCAAGCATCCAATACCTTTCTTCTGGTGCACTCCCTCGCGCTAGGGATGGAGCGGCCTGTTGGAGCCCCTGTTGGTTTTGCGGTGGCCGGCGACTAGCGACAGCCCGCCCGAGCGCCCTAGTACGAAATGCAACTCGCTTGCGGCTTTTTCTGTTTTTCTCTACATTGATTCAGTCTCGATTATCCATCTTAGCGCTATGAGCATGAGTTCGCTGATTTTCCCCATGCGTTTTGTCTTCTTGATGTTTGCTGTATTCACGGTGGAGCAGTATTCGGGTATTGATTTTGGCTTTTTAGGTATATACCCACTCAGTATCGAAGGACTCATTGGCATATTCACTGCACCACTTATTCATGGATCACCGGAGCATATTTTGTCCAATGCGCTCCCACTGCTTCTACTGGGCGGTATATTGTTCTACTTCTACCAAGCCATTGCGGTCCGTGTTTTTTTACATTGCTATTTTTTCACCAATATCCTTGTGTGGGCACTTGGCAGACCATTTTACCATATCGGAGCAAGTGGGTTAGTCTATGGATTGGCGTTTTTTCTTATTTCGTTCGGCTTTTTTCATCGCAATCTGCGCTCGTTGCTCATCTCCGCAGGCACTATTATGCTCTACGGCGGGCTTGTATACACGGTCTTTCCCCTTGACGAGCGGGTGAGTTACGAATCGCATCTTTTTGGGGCTATCACAGGTTTGGTGACGGCCTTTACGCTACGCAATTTCCGTACGCGTGAAGCAGCCTGACGACTTCATCAAAGGAAAGGGCGCGCAGTACAATCCCGAGAACAAATTTAGCAAGCAGCGCCTAGATACCTCAGACCCAGACACGTGGCAGGAATTCACCGATCTTGATCGACCCGCTACGCAAGTCTTTATCGAGCATCCGAAGAAAATCATCAGCGAGTACAAAAGTCCCGATGTACCGGGTGCCTATTCGGTCAATGCCTACCAAGGGTGCGAACATGGCTGTGTGTATTGCTACGCACGGGAGTCGCACCAATATTGGGGATTCAGCGCCGGACTGGATTTTGAATCGAAAATTATTGTGAAACTGAATGCAGCCGACGTGTTACGAGCGGAATTCGTGAAGAAAAATTACGCGCCAGGCACCATTATGCTCAGTGGTAACACGGACTGCTACCAGCCGCTTGAGAAGAAATACGAACTCACCCTCAAGCTGCTGCAAGTCATGCTCGAATTCAGAAATCCCGTGGGCATCATCACCAAAAATGCCCTGATCGAGCGTGATGTGGATATTTTGAAGCAAATGGCCACACTCAATCTCGTCCATGTCATGTTTTCCATAACTACACTAGACGAATCCCTTCGTCGCGTCCTCGAACCACGCACTGCCAGTGCCGATAAGAAGTTTGTAGCTATGAAAAAACTAAGCGATGCGGGCATTCCCGTTGGTGTGATGACCGCCCCAATCATCCCCGGATTGAACCACCATGAAATTCCCGAATTGCTCAAACGAGCGGCTGAAAATGGAGCCACCTCTGCCGGATACACTGTAGTTAGGTTGAATGGAGAAATAGCGGCAATTTTCGAGGATTGGCTTGAACGCACATTCCCAGATAGAAAGGAAAAGGTATTGAATCAAATCAAGGAGTTACACGGTGGCTCACTGCAAGATCGGCGGTTTGGCAAGCGCATGAGCGGGGAGGGCGAACTGTCCCGCGTCATCAAACAGCTTTTTCAGGTTAGCAAAGCGAAGTACTTCAAAGGCGCCAAAATGCCCTCGTTGGACGCGTCGAATTTCAAAAGAGGAGGGGAGTGGGAGTTGTTTTGAATAGTCCACAGCTTTCGGTCCACGGTCCACAGAAGTCCGTGGACAGTGGTCAGTCGACCGTCGACAGCTTTAGCTAACCTTCACCAAATAATAATTCTTCTTCCCTTTTTGCGCCAGCAGGTATTTGCCTTGCAGCAGAGCATAGGTTGGTTTGGCGTTGGCATCTTCCACTTTTTCTTTGTTCACATACACGCCACCTCCTTGGATCATGCGGCGGGCTTCCCCTTTTGATGGGAATACCAGTCCATTCGTCACTTCGCTCAGCAAGTCAGTCACTGTTTCGGCATTGGCCAGTTGTGCTTTCGTGATTTCCGTTTGTGGTACGCCCTCGAATACTTGCAGCAATGTTTTCTCATCCAAAGAGGCTAAATCCTCCGTGGTACTTTTTCCAAATAGAATGTTCGATGCTTTAATCGCTGTGTCTAGATCGGATTTTGAGTGTACGCGCTCCGTCACTTCTTCGGCGAGTGTGCGCTGCAGCAAACGCTCATGAGGAGCCATCAGATGCTGCGCAATCAGCGTGTCTATTTCTTCTTTATCCTTCGTGCTGAATATCTTCACATACTTCACCACATCCTCATCCGATGCATTGATCCAATA
>CAZPST010000204.1:0-3908 GCA_964589185.1 uncultured Roseivirgaceae bacterium
CAATGTAATGAGGCGTGAGGTCTATGCCACCACCAAACCAATACACTCCATTGGACATCTCGAAATAGCGCACATTCATATGAATGATGGGCACCCAAGGATTCACCGGATGGAGTACGATGGATACGCCCGTGGCATAAAAATCAGCTTTGTCTAGTTTGAGTGCATGTAGGATGTTGTCTGGCGTGGCGCCATGCACGGCAGAGAAATTCACACCGCCTTTCACAATTAAGGAGCCATTTTGAAGCAGACGTGTACGTCCACCACCTCCGGCCTCACGCGTCCATGCATCTTCCTTAAAAATAGCCTCACCGTCTAGTTGCTCCAGACTGGTACAGATGCTATCCTGCAACCGCATAAACCATTGAGCTATTTCTTCTTTTGTCAACATATTAGATCAGAACGGGAAGCCGATACCAATATTTATGGCGACTTTATCCTTATTGAAGGGATCAAGGTAGACCCAAGGAAATTTCTTACCGAAAGTAATGATGTCATTTTCTCCAGCCACAAAGCGCTGGCCTTTTGGTCTAGCGGGATCCACCACTTTATATCCAAAGTCTAAACGGAAAATTAGAAATGACATGTCAATACGCACACCAAAACCAGCTCCTACGGCAATTTCGCTAGGAAACTCATTCCATCTGAATTTTCCATCTGCCCCGGGTTCAGAATCAGACGTGTCTATAGTTTCACTGCGTAGTAACCATACATTTCCTGCGTCAATAAATAAGGCCAAGTTTACTAAACCATATCCCAATCTTTGACGAAATTCTACACTTGACTCCAATAGCACATCTCCCGGACGTTCTCGATTATATTGTATTGCTCCCGAATTGTCTTTCTCAACATACGAACCAGGGCCCAATCGTCGAGGTTGCCATGCACGAATACTATTGCTACCGCCTGCAAAATAATATTTTTCATATGGAAGAGATCCTCCTGTGGGAATGGCCACTCCTAGATTAAAACGAGTGGCAAATGTTTGTCTGCTTTGTATACGAATCGTTTGCCGTAGGTCTACGTTAAATTTGTTATACTGAAAATATTCTAATCCACTTCCAAACGGTTCCTCAGAAAAGAGACTTGGTAAGTATCCGCCCGTTTCAATATAAAATTGAGAGTAGGATGAATTTCGAGATACACCATAATTATTATTAACTACTAGCTGGAAAGATGCGCTACTTACAAATGCAGATCGAAATGTGTTGGCAAATGTTGGACTCACGGCTTCAACACTGGCTAGAAATACGGAATCCGTTTTTGATCGAATAAACCCTACGTCAAGCGGTTTTAATGTATAACTTACATGATCCTTTACTTTCCAAGCATAAGACATGCTTGTACTCAATAGTGTTCTATTATATTCATTCAATCGATCTTCATGATTGTACGCCAATCCGAATCTGGTGCGTGGATTGTATTTGGCGATTTTTTTCTTGTAAAATCTCCCCAATGGCGATAGGAATTGAGGAAAAGTAATTGAGAGTTCTGATCCGTACATTATACTGGAATAAGTGGCGTCTGTCTGAGTCACACCACTTACCCCTTGAATTTTAAATTGAGAATTCAATTCTGTGATCTCTAACCCTCTGAAGATGTTTCGATTACGTATGTTTAAAGATGCAAACGGACCAGGATAGCCCTGTCCTACACTCACAAATCCCGCCTCCGTGGACGTTTGATAACGATCTGCTGGGCTGGTAAATACATGTGCAATGAATTTGCCATCAAGTGTGTCAAAATGGATATTGATAAATTTGAAATTATCTAAATAGGACAGTTGTCGTTGTGTTTCGAGCACATCATTTCTTGAGTAGACATTGCCGGGGCGAAGTTGATTATGCCAGTCTAAAATCTTTGGCAAATACCTAAATCTACCATAGGTGTAATTTACTCGTTTGAAATATTCATTCGGAATGGTTTTGGACGTGTTGGCTCCAGCGTCTGTAACGTATACCACCGAATCTATTGTGTATAATTTATGTGCCGATTCATTTGGAGGATTTGTTATGATTTGACGAAGAATTAGCCTAGTAGGTTCAAGTGTGACTGAATCAATTTCAAACAGAATATAATCTTTTGAAAATTCATAATATCCATTGTTTACCATTAGGTCATATACTCGATCTCTTTCAGCTGCTAGGAACTCTTGACGTATTTTAACTTCTGGCCTGATTTTTCGCTCGGATTCGTGTTCTTTAAGAAATGCTTCTATTTTTTTATCTTGAATAACATATATGAGTGAATCTACTATAAACCCCGGACCAACTACAACATTATATGTTAAATCGACGAATTGTTTCTTTTTTCCGCGGTAGGTTGTAGTTACGTCTATTTTGTTTCTGTAGTAACCATGAGAATTGAGGTATTGATGCATTTTCTGACTTGTAATTCCTATTTGACTAGAGTCAAATATGCTCAATGGCTCCCCCCATCTCATTAGTTGGTTACCTTCTGTTAATGCTCTATCCTTTACTGCAATCTTCTCAGCTTTCTTACTAATAAGACGCTTTTCTTTATTTGAGCTTTTTGCCTTTTTTATTTTGTTGTCATATTTCTTAATCAGTTCCTCCTTATTTTTTTGAATGCGCGTTCTGTCATATTCGAACAGAAAATTCTTTTCACCGAAATGATAGATGGCTACTCGGTGTGCAGGTCCTCGACTAAACAAAAGCCTCGTATTGGGCTTTTGTTGGTGAAGTGGAGTCATGTAGTCATTCTGCCCTGTACTCACACCCTTGATAGTGTTTTTACTCAAAATGCTTTGACCTTCTGGTAGATGTCGCACACCCACACATGAACTCATGACAAAAACAAGTACCATGAGGCAGACTGTGCCGACATGCGTACTTTTGCGTATGGTTTCAAAAAGTGAGCTGAAATTCATTAGGTCGCTCAAAATTAAAAAGTACCGCACTGGTGAAAAGCGTTTTTTGGTAGAAGGTGAAAAAAATGTTTTAGAGCTAATCTCTAGTGATTTCGAAGTGGAGAAACTCTTCGTATCGCCTCAATTTCTCGAAAAGCACCGTAACATACGTGCATCCATCCAATTTTCTGTTACCTCAGAGAAGGATTTGGCCGCCATGTCTACACTGGTCACCAATGATCAGGCGTTGGCAATCGTCAAAATGAAGGAGTTTGCGCTTGATGATGTGGATACATCAGGTATTCTTCTGGGCTTGGATGGCATCAATGATCCCGGTAATTTGGGCACGATCATCCGCACCATGGATTGGTTCGGGCTGCACCAATTGATCTGCTCTGAGGATACGGTGGATTTTTATAATCCTAAAGTCATCAGCGCTACCATGGGCTCCTTCGCCAGAGTGCGGGTGGTGCATACAGATTTAGCCGCTTTCCTTACCTCATATAAGGGACTGAAAGTGGGTGCCGAAATGAGTGGTAGTCCGCTGGATGCATTCAGGCCGATGAAACCAATGATATTGGTAATGGGCAGTGAGTCACACGGTGTGCGTGCACATGTGCAGCCCCTGCTGGACACTAGCGTGACGATAGCTAAGTTTGGACAGGCAGAATCACTCAATGTGGGTGTTGCCACAGGGATCATCTGCCACCATCTGGCTACTGCATCGTCTTGACTTTATTCAAGAGTGCAGATGTAGAGGCATTGGTGCCGGTATCAGCTCCTGAGAGGATCTTTTTAGCGAGCACCTTTCCCAATTCCACACCCCACTGATCAAAGCTGAATATGTTCCAAATGACACCTTGCACAAACACGATGTGTTCATACAGGGCGATCAATGCTCCCAAACTTTCAGGTGACAGTTCCTTGAGTAGCAACGTATTCGACGGTCTGTTTCCCTCGAAATGTCTGAAAGGATCGTTATTCGAACTACCGTCCATGAGCGCCTCAGATTGTGCAAAGCAATTAGCCAATAGCTTGG
>CAZPST010000205.1:0-3882 GCA_964589185.1 uncultured Roseivirgaceae bacterium
ATTTTTTAAACCTCAATATAAAAAAGAGGATGCCCTTTTGAGACACCCTCTTTTGGTATGAATAGAAGAAAATTACTCAGCCTTTGCGCAAGTAGATATTGCCGCTGATGGTCTCAAAGGAAGATTCCTTGCCGCCACCACTGATTCGCCCTTTTACATTTTGCCCAACCACCTGCCGCAGGCCGTCTTTGCCGTAGGGGAATTCAATGGTAATGTCTGTGAATACCTCGCCGGAGATGGTCTTCGCTTGAAAGTCCAACCCGGCCTGAGCAGGCACGGTCATGTCAATTTCGCCGGAGATGGATTTCAGGGTCATTGGGCTGCCGGCATAGGTGATCAGATAGTTGCCGTTGATGGTGTTGGCCTTTATTTCCATCCCTTTGGGTGCGTACACCGTGTAGTTGATGGTGCTATTGAAACAGTTGCAGCAGTCGCCCTTGCCTTTCCAGTTCTTTTCGATCTGCTTCCACATGTCCTTGTCCATGGCTATGCGGATGGTCTCACCAAGGGAACTGGTTGCCAAACTGAAGATGTCATTGTGTTCGCCTTCATTGATGAGCACGTCCACTTCTACCAGCACTTCCTTTTTGTCCCACGTCTTCAGCACGATATCATCGGCAAAGGTGAATTCCAAATCAAGGACAGTCTGTCCGCTAACCGCCACCGATTCTGTTACCTTTTTTGATTGTGCAGCAGCGCCTAGCGCCACCACACAAAGTATAAGTACGAGCACGCGCATGTCTAGTTGGCTTTGCGTACGTATATGTTGCCACTAATGGTGCGCAGGCTTACTTCCACGCCACCGCCGTTCAGTTTGCCTGTGGATTTAGTACCACCGATCCGCTGTACATTCTTATCCTGACCCAGATCAAAGTCCATGTCAGTATAAACACCACCTGACATGGTGCTCATGTTGAATGTGCCTTTGGTAGACGATGGCAAAGTCACTTCTATGTCGCCGCTGGTGGAGGTAAGAGACGATGGAGCCGCCTGTGCCAATGTGGTGAACTTCACATTCAGATTGGAGCTCAGCGTGTGCGCTACGATGGGTCCGGTCACGTCGATCAATTCCAGATCATTGCTGAATGCCTTCGCTTCCACTTGTCCGGCCATTCCTTTGATCGTCAGATCGCCCGCCTGCCAGTTGTGGTAGTCCACACGCACATTTAGTCCTTTGGGAAGATAGATAGTGTACTTGCTCTCATCTGCACTGCGACTGGTACCCACAATGGTGATGATGCTGCCGTCTTGCACCACGCTCAATCCGATTCCCGTATTGTCCACTCCGGCAGCCGAGAGCGGCTTCAATCCTTTTGCTTTGTCCGGCAATCCTTCATAACCGGTGGCTACCACCCGAATGTCTGTGCCCGTGCTGCCTTCTATAATCAGATCAGCGGCGAGTGTATTGATCTCCACCCACGTGTCAGCGGCATTGCCCTTCACCGTGTACTTGTATTCCTGTGCCTGCACCGATGCGCCAAGCAACAAAATCAGTCCTGTAATTGCGTTTTTCATTTTTGTTTTGAGTTTAAATTTTTGTTTTGTCCACTGTCCACGGTCGACAGTCCACTGCGTACCGTTTCCTGCTTTATTGCCTACTTTTTCATTGCCTACTGCCTACTTTTTTATAGTCTACTGCTTACTCTTCCTAACTCCTTTTCCCACTACACTAACACCTTCAGCGCTATCTCCGCTTGCTGCTTCACTTCCGGCAAGGTTTCTTCGCTTTCTATCAGCTTCTTAATTGGCACACGCGCGCTCTTTTCTTCGGCTTCTATCAGTATGGTGATGAGCGAAATCTGAATGAGAGGATCTGTCTGTGCTTCCAGTGATTTCACCAGTTCGTACCGCACCTGATCCACGTGCATGTAGTTGGCCAATGCCTGCATGGCTGCATAGCGCACATTCGGACTTTCGTCAGAGTTCAGCGTGCTCACGAGCGTTGAGAGCAGGGTCGGATTGATGGTAGCTTCCTGCTCAATGCGGTTCACAGCCAAGATGCGATCACTTGCAGAGTAGCGCTTGAGCGAACCCGTGATAGTAGCCTCTCGCAACGAGGATATTTCTGTTCGCAAAGCAGCCAATTCTTCTTTGGCCTCCGAGTCATCCGTTCCCACGCGCCCGAGGCTGAAACCGAGGACGAGTATCACCACCGCAGCGGCTATGTGCATCCAGGTGAAGCCTTTCTGCATGTTCGCTTGCTCTTCGAAGATGGCCTGCTGCACCTGGTCACGGATATGCTCGGGCACATCCACCGTATGACTGGCCGATATTGCATCCAACACTTCTTTCAGCTCGTAGTACCGCTTCTGCAAGGCTGCACTTTTTTCAATCTGTTGCTCCAGTTCGGCATTGGCTTCTCCCTCTAGCAGCGCGATCAATTGTTCGTCGGTTATTTTCTTTTCCATGTCAATTCAGTTCGAAATAGAGGTCTTTCAATTCTTTCAATGTGCGGTGCACCTGCACCTTTATATTGGCCACTGTGGTTTTGCGCAAGCTGGCTATCTGCTCGTATTTCATGCCGTCAAACTTGCTCAGCACCAGTAGTTCGCGTTTCTCATCCGGCAGTCGTTTCATGGCGCGGTAGAGTTGTTCCTCGCGCTCCCACTGTCCGTTTCCGTCTTCTTCCACCACATCCGGCATCACGTCTTTTGGGTTGAAATAGTCCGAGTGCACTTTCATCTTGCGGTAGTGGTCTTTCACCATGTTTCGCGCTATCTGAAACACCCAGAGTTCAAACCGCTGGCCTTCTTTGTAGGACTGTCGGTATTTCATCACGCGGATGAACAATTCCTGCGTGAGGTCATCGCTCTCATCTTTGGATAAGGTGGATTTCAGGAAGTAGCCATACAAGCGCTTGCTGTAGCGATCGAATAGGCCGTTCAGTTGATCCAGTTGCCCGTTTTTGATGCGAGCCATCAGTAGTTCATCAGTGATTTCCGGTTCCAAATCGAGTCTCGTTTTTTGTTGGTTCGGATAAGTTACCTAGAAAGGGGCAGAAGGTTACAGAAGTAGTTGTCAGTTGGAGAGTTGTCAGTTCATTAGTTGGGGTGCTTCCGTGCGGTGGCTCCCTTTAGGGATTTAGGGGTGCGGCTGGTGATTTAGTTAATTGGTTCTGGCTGACTGGTGTTACACTAATTCGTGAAATCTAAAAATCCGTCTATTCTGTGATTCTGACGATTTTCTTTGAGCGAGATGGATGGGCTGTTTAGCGCCTGTACTCCCGCCATCCGCTTTATCCCGACAATTGTCGGGATGCCGCTTTTGTCGGGGCTGGATTGGAAGTGCGGGGAGTTTGGTAGTTTAATTACTAGAATTTGGTTCGCAGAGCCTACCAAAGACCCTCGAATTGCAAAACGGAAGAGCTGGTGACTTATCTAACCGTTCGTACGGTCACATTCAATTTCTCTAATTCTGAGAATAACTTAATCCAATCTTCATCTTTAAGACTCTCGGCAGGTTGCAAGGCACTTGTCTGGTAATTCTTTAGCCGAATTCGCAAAGATGGAGGAGTCCGATGTGGTTGTTCTTGAATAATCTCCATTATATCCTCAATTCGATAGGTTTTGCATTTCCAAAACCAAATGAAGTTTCTGACCTGAAAGTAATTACTTGACAGACGAAAATAGTGCAAGTGATATCCAAGTCCTAGAAGTATTGGAGGTCCAACAATGAGTCCACCCGTATTTCCCTCAGCGGCATTGTACAATAGAAAACCGAAGAAACCGAGGATGAGTAGACCGTAAAAATTAAACAGTTTACTCCCTTTGTAATCAGTGAACACTTCGGATTCTAAGTCTCTTTTGTCAATAGGTTTGATAATTCTTGATTGCTCCTTTTTCAAATTTTCAAGTATTTCTAGCCTATTAGGATTAAGTGTTA
>CAZPST010000206.1:0-3746 GCA_964589185.1 uncultured Roseivirgaceae bacterium
TTTTTTCGCGCAGCTGATTGATGAAAATACACGCACAGCCGGTCTTGTTGATGGTACCTGTGAGCTTGCGCAATGCCTGCGACATCAAACGTGCCTGCAATCCCATCTTGCTGTCGCCCATTTCACCTTCTAGTTCGGCTTTGGGCACCAATGCAGCCACCGAGTCAATCACGATAATGTCAATAGCTCCCGAGCGTATCAAATGTTCGGTGATTTCCAACGCTTGCTCGCCATTGTCGGGCTGAGAGATCAGGAGATTTTCCGTATCGATCCCTAGTTTTTCAGCATACAACTTGTCAAAGGCATGCTCGGCATCCACAAATGCAGCCAACCCGCCAGCCTTTTGTGCTTCGGCTATGCAGTGCATGGTGAGAGTGGTCTTACCTGAAGATTCGGGCCCGTAGATCTCTGTGACCCTGCCGCGTGGAATTCCTCCAATACCCAAGGCCATATCCAACCCTAATGAACCGGTAGAAATGGCCGGTATATCCACCACGCGCTCATCGCTGAGCTTCATGACGGTACCTTTGCCGTAGGTCTTTTCCAGTTTGTCAATGGTGAGTTGTAGTGCCTTTAATTTTTCTGCATTATCTGCCATGTCTTGTGCTATTTTGCTTGTCGTTAGAAGAGTTCAAAGCTGGTCAAAAAATGCAATATTAAGGTGTCGATGCGAAAAAAAATATTTTTATTCCTCTTGACTGTTTTGTTAGTTGTGGTGGTTTGGCAATGGGAGCTGCTCAGCTACGGAATCAATCAGGGAAAAGGGCAACTTCGCATTGTGATGAACAGCGTGGAGTTGACCGAATTGCTGGCCGATCCTACGTTTCCGGATAGTCTCAGAGCACAGATCGAAATCATACAGAAGGCAAGAGAATTTGCCGTGGATGAACTGGGCCTTAAGGACACGGATAATTACACCACCTACTTTGACCAGCAGGGTGAAGTGTCGCTCTGGAATGTGACCGCCTGTGCGCCGTATACTTTTTCACCTAAGACGTGGTGGTTTCCCATCGTGGGCACGGTACCATACAAAGGGTATTTTGACAAGTCAAAAGCACTTGCCGTGGCTGCTGAGCTTGAAGCCGAGGGTTGGGATGTACGCGTGCGTCCGGTAGGTGGCTGGTCTACGCTCGGGTGGTTTCGCGACCCGATCTTATCGAGTATGCTGGAGAGGTCAGAAGGAGAGCTGGCCGAATTGATCATTCACGAACTCACCCATAGCACGGTATTCATCAGTGATCAGGTCACCTTCAATGAAAATCTGGCTTCATTTATCGGTGAGCATGGGGCACGCTTGTTTTTGGCGGCACAGTATGGTGATAGTTCAGCCCAATTGCGCAGCTATTTGAATGGCGACATTGACGGCCGGTTATTTACAGCGTACATCCTACAGGCTACCAAGCGGCTGGATAGTTTGTATTCATCCTTCCCTGAGGATTTGGCGGTAGAAATAAAGCAAAAGAGAAAACAAGAAATGATCGAGCGGGTGCGTGATGGGCTGGCGACTGTCCCATTTAATGACGAGCGATTTGCTCATGTATTTAAAAATGGTTTGCCCAATAATGCGTATTTCATGTCCTATATGCGGTACCATTCGCATGGAGATTCATTGAATCAGGTGCTGCAGCGGCAATTTGGAGGAGATATTCGGGCATTTATCACTGAGATCAAGGCACAGCATGGCCGGTGATCTTTGTTTAATTAATTGTTACCATTTCAGCGTCGGATTGATTTCTGGTTTATTTTTGAATAATATCGAGGCAGGAATTACACCTAATTGAAATGTCGAAAAAAGCCCATCGAGTTCTGGTAGTAGATGACGAAGCAGACATTCAGGAATTACTGAAGTATAATTTAACGAAAGAAGGATTTGAAGTAAAGACCGCTTCAGATGGCATCAAGGCTATGGAAGTGGCCAAGCAGTTCCTCCCTGAGCTCATTTTGCTGGACATCATGATGCCCAAGCAAGATGGCATAGAAACGTGTCGTCAGATTCGTGAAAACCCCGATCTAGCCGGATGTTTTGTCATTTTCCTCACGGCACGCTCCGAAGAATACTCAGAAGTGGCCGCTTTTGATATGGGAGCCGATGACTACATCACCAAGCCAATCAAGCCCCGTGCACTCATCAGCCGCATCAAGGCGCTGTTTCGTCGGGATATGAAGACGGAGACCGAAACGCTCAATGCCGGCGAACTGGTAGTGGATCGTTCGTCGTACACTGTCACTATCAATGGAGACAAGATCAATTTGCCCAAAAAGGAATTTGAATTGCTTCACTTTCTCGTCAAAAATCCAGGCAAAGTATTCAGCCGTGACGAGCTGCTGCACAATATCTGGGGCACAGATGTGTATGTGCTCGCTCGCACCGTGGATGTGCACATTCGTAAAGTTCGGGAGAAAATAGGTGAGGGGCATATCGTCACGGTGAAGGGCGTAGGCTACAAATTCGACCAAAGCGCATGATCAGTTCCCGCTCCATTGCCTTGGTCACGGGTGTGCTCATTGCGTCCATTTCCACGGCTTTTATTTGGATTGTACTCTCCGTTACTCCCACCACGCTGCTACTCACGTGGCTCATAAGTTTTGCGGCTAGTTCCATTCTCATTCGCATCCTACTCGAAACGCTCTTCTTTAGGCACATCAATACCATCTATGAATTATTGGAGCAGATCAAAGAGGAAGATATCAAGCTCAATATCCGCACACGTAGATACGGACTCAACCCGCTCAAAGAAATCAAAACGGAGATTAGCTCCTATGCCTCGAGCAAACAGGAGGAAATTGAGCGATTGAAGCAGTTGGAAAGTTTTCGAAGAGAGTTTATCGCGGATATTTCGCATGAATTGAAAACCCCACTTTTTGCGGCGCAAGGTTTTGTACATACGCTGCTGGATGGAGCCGTGAAAGACAAGAAAGTGCGGGACAAATTTTTGAAGAAAGCCGCTCGCAGCTTGGACGGTCTGGACATATTGGTGCAAGACCTGCTGACCATATCGCAGATGGAAACAGGCGAAATCAAGATGCATTTTGAGAGCTTCGATATCATTTCGCTAGCCGAGCAAGTGATAGATCAGATGGAGGGCAAGGCGGAGAAGAAAAACATTGAATTGGTGCTGGTCAATGATCCGAAGCACAAGTTATTCGTGCATGCCGATTATCAGCGCATGCTACAGGTGATGACCAATCTGGTATCCAATGCGGTGAAATACTCCAAAAAGGACAGGAAAGTGACCATTCGCTTTTCGGAGACGCCTACGGATATACTATGCGAGGTGATAGATGAGGGATTTGGTATACCGGCCGAAGATATGGGGCGCATTTTTGAGCGCTTCTATAGGGTGGACAAGAGCCGATCAAAGGAGTTGGGCGGCACGGGGCTGGGTTTGGCCATTGTGAAGCACATCATGGAGGGGCATGGCTCCACGGTGAAAGTAAAAAGTGAGGTAGACAAAGGTTCCACGTTCAGTTTTCACCTGATCAAGGGCAGTCCGGTGGATATGGACGAGGAGGATGATGATTGAGGGTTTACGCTATCTCAGCTCGCGTAAATTTGTGCGGGTCTATGATGGTATTTGGAAATCCAAGACAAGTTGCAACGAAGGTACATCTCCTCACCGTTATTACGCTTCGGAAGATTGTCGAAGAGCAGGGCATTAAGAATTATACCTAAAAATTGAACTACGATATTGAATCAATAGCGTCCTAAACGTTTTCACATCTACGCATTAATCCACCCACAACAG
>CAZPST010000207.1:0-3731 GCA_964589185.1 uncultured Roseivirgaceae bacterium
CTTCACGTTTTTTAGGTACGCTGATTTAGAGCGTAAGTTTGAATTCGATTGGGATCAAAAGCTTACTGCTCACTGCCTCGCCGTTTTCAATGGCAGGCTTGAATGTAAGTGCTGCCAGTTTCTGAGACACAGCATCTTTCAGATCAGTGCAGGGGAATTTTACAAATTCATGATTGGTCATTTCACCTTTCTCGTTCAAGGAAACACGCACTAGCACAGTACCTTCTATGCCTTGTTCACGGCACACTTGAGGATATTCTATTTGCTTCAAAACATCTACATAATTAGATACAACCGCCTTTTTTGTGGTTTTATCACCATTGTTAGCAAAGGCCAACATTCCAACGGCTAGGAAAAAAATGGTGAAGATAAATGCTGCTTTTTTCATGACGTACTCCTTTTAGTTCTCAATGTTAAGTCGAAGTTAAGTAATCATACGTAAAATACAAGCATTTTGGTAACATTAAGTTAACATTAGAAAAATGTGGATAACATATTGGTCAGATATTACTGTGCTAAGTCGTTGCGCAGTACTTTAGTCAATCATGTCGCTTACCATCTACAAGTCATCCGCCGGATCGGGTAAAACCTACACGCTAGCTAGGGAATACCTGAAATTGGCGTTGCGCTCAAAGGACTATTACAAGCAGATTTTGGCTGTCACATTCACTAATCGTGCGGCGCAGGAGATGAAGGAGCGGGTGCTCCATTTTCTGATCAAAATAGCCAAGGGTGAACATGAGCTTGTGGCCGTTTATGCTAAAGAAATGAAGATCACCGAAGCAGAGGTGCAGTATCGGGCAAAGGAGACGTTGACCCACTTGCTGCATCACTATGGCTCATTCAGCATTTCTACCATCGACACCTTTTTTCATCGCGTCATCCGTGCCTTCTCGCGTGAGATTGGTCTGCAAGGTAGTTTCGGTATAGAGCTAGATACGGAGAAAGTAGCTGAATTTATTGCCTCAGATATATTCACAGACATTGATACTGACCCACAGCTAAAAGAATGGCTGATTGAATTTGCCGGAAGCAAGCTAAGTGAGGGTGATGGATACGAAATACGGAAGGAGCTTGGCAAACTAGCCAAAGAACTATTTACCGAAAAATTTAAGGGACTTGATCAGACCCAATTTGCTGATGAGGGAGCCAAGGAGAAACTGCGAGAACTAAAGGAACATTTGCAGTGCACGCAGCGAGATTTTGAAAGTAAAATGGCGCGAAATGGAAGGGATTTTTTGAAAAAGCAAGAAGCAGCAGGAATTGCGTCCGATGATTTTTTCAGAGGAAAACCAATTCCAAATTTTTTTTCTGATTTGACCAAAAAGGAATTTTCGAACTCACCTGCGAAAACAGTACTGGATGCCTGTGATGATGCTTCCAAATGGGTCGCTAAATCAAATGCCAATGTACATCTCGTTATACAGTTCGCTGAGCAGACGGGTATGGCGTTGCTCAATGAAGCAATGCAATTGATGCAGACGGAATATGGAAGATATGTCACCGCCAAATCTGCCATAGAACATCTCTATACACTCGGCCTTTTATCCGATCTGTCGAAGCGATTGCAAGCCTACAAGCAGAGCGAAGAGGTCATTATGATTTCTGATTTGCCGGATTTTCTGTCTCAGATTATCGACGATTCGGATTCGCCCTTCATTTACGAAAAAGTGGGCAATCGATACAAGCATTTTCTTATTGACGAATTTCAAGATACGTCGCGGCTGCAATGGCGCAATTTCAAACCCCTGCTAGAGGAAAGTCTCAGTCAGGAAGGGGTGCTGCCGGGCTCCACGAACGAAAGCATCATCGTGGGTGATGCCAAGCAATCTATCTATAGCTGGCGCGGGGGCGATCCTAGTTTGCTGCTCAGCGGCATTCAGGCTGATTTCCCACATGCCAAATGGGTACCCGGATCGATCAATTACCGAAGTGCCAAGCAGGTGGTGGAATTCAACAATGCCTTATTTTCAAACGGTTCAGCGCTCATGGCACGGCTGATGGGCGATGTGATCAATCCTGAAGGTGCTGTTAGCTTTCTTACCACCTACGAAGGGGTGGAGCAGCACGTATTTGACGGAAATAAGGACGTGGAAGGCTTGGTACAAGTAGAATTCATAGCCAAACAAGAAGGTTCATGGAAAAATGCCGCCATGATTCGCACGGTCGAAATCATTGAAGGACTGTTGAAAGACGGGCACGATATGAACGACATAGCTATGCTCGTGCGCACCAATAGAGAAGCTGCCGATTTGGTTGATTTTGTATTGGAGCATAAGCGTGCAACCGGCAGTGCGCTAGAGGTGATATCGGATGATGGTATGCTGCTACGAAATTCGCCTGTGGTGCAATTGCTCCTTTCAGCATTCAGGCATCTCATTCACCCAAAAGATGCCTCCATTTTGACCAATTTGGTATATGCCTTCAAAGAAGCCGTGGAGCATCATTCATTCAATGGACATGCTGACTTCCAGTCGCTCACGGAAGAATCGCTACCCGAAAGTTTCAAAAAGCACAAATCTCATCTGCTGCATCTGCCCATTTTTGAAATGACCGAAGTGCTGATTCGGTGTTTTGGGTTGGAGCAAATTCGTACCGAGTTTGCTTATTTGCAGGCGTTTCAAGATGCTGTGTTGGAATACAGCAAAAACCACCGATCTGATGTGCGCCTATTTCTTGAATGGTGGGACGAGATTCAGCTTAAGCGATCAGTGAAACTCACAGGGGCGTTGGGTGCTGTAGAAATCATTACTTCGCACAAGGCAAAGGGACTTCAGTATCCCATCGTGATCGTGCCGTTTTGCAATTTTGATATGGATAGCATCCCCCATACGGCGTGGTTTGAATCACCATTTGACCAAGTGAAGTCGCTTCCAGTGGATTACAAGTCTATGCTGGAAAATACGGCCTTCGCACCGGCATACAAGGATGACCTAGCCAAGTGGCATCTGGAAAGTTTGAATGTGCTCTATGTGGCCTTCACGCGTGCCGAACGCGGTTTAATAGCGCTATGTGAGCCTCCGCCTAAAGAGAAAAACAAAATGTATAGCACGGCATCCAAGCTACTGTGGTCATTTTTTGAAGAAGAGCAACCGGAAGGTTGGGATGCTGCAGCAAGTGTGTATCGGGTGGGTACATTGGATGTGGTGAAACGCAAACTACCGACAGATTTGATCCAAATGAACACCTACCGGTCAAACAAGTGGAGCAATAAACTGACAATTAGAAAGACGGGGCGGGCTTACTATGACGATGAGGTGGAGAAGCAACGAAATGAGGGCATTTTGCTACACGAAATCCTATCGGAAATCACCCATTGGCAGCAAGCAGACGATGTATTGGCTCGTTACGAAGCACGCAATCAAATTTCAATATCGGATACAGAGCGCTATGGGCAATTGATCAGTCGGTTGTGGGAAAATGAGGAAGTGAAGGAATGGTTTTCGTCGGATTATGAAGTAAAAACGGAAGTGGTGGTGCTGCCCAAAGACGGAGAGACGAAGCGCATAGACAGGGTCATCATCAAAGACCACATAGCCAAGGTGATCGATTTCAAAAATGGTCAACCCAAAAAGGGCGATGAGACGCAAGTGCGCGAGTACGTGGAATTGCTAAGGGGAATGGGCTATGAGACCAGTGGATATGTATTGTATTTAAAAGATGGGGAGGTGAAGCGCGTATGAGTACTTTTTTAGCTGATGTTGCCACGTATTTGCTCAAGCACCACGCCG
>CAZPST010000208.1:0-3676 GCA_964589185.1 uncultured Roseivirgaceae bacterium
TAGGCATGAGCAATATTTCGCGGGAATAGGCTTCCAGCATCAGTCCGGTTTCTATGCCCGCCACGTTGTTTTTCCACGTGCCAAACTCAAAGAGGAGTCCTCCTTTGATATTGAAACCCATCACGGTCTCGGACTGACCCAAGCCTTGAAACAATTTGCCCGGCCCAACTGCTCGTGCCAAAAACGGCTGTGGATCGTCTTGTTCAGGTCTGAATTTCACATAGTCTCCGTCTGTGTTCAGGAAATAGTACGGGGCATGTAGTCCGATGGTGGGGCCGCCCATCACCCCCGCATTTATTTGCACGCCTTGCTGACTGTCTTTTCTGAAAAGCAGTTTTTCAATGCCGTATTGCAGCCTGATAGCATAGAGGTAGTTACTTTTTCCATAAATAAACCCTTGTCCGGTGTTGCCAATCACGCGATTTTCCTTCGGGTGCTTCACATTGCTGAGCTCAAATCCGGTGGTGCGGTAAAAATCATTTCCTATACTGCGCGACCACTTGAAGGTAAGACTGCCGATCATCCCACCGTTGGTGTTTTTGTTGGGTCCCCACACGAATTCCTTGTCGTATTCATAGTCTTCGTCGAGTTGCGCCAAGCAAACCAGCGGAAAGAGAAACGCAAGAAGCAAGAGTTGTTTCATAGCAATGGGTGCATCAATAAACAAAGATAAATCCGATATCCCTACACATTAGTTCTCTTCATTGTGATCTGGTGTTTCGGCCTGGCCGGTGGTGTCTTGCCGTGTGGATGGCTTGGCGTCTCGTTTTGGTTCCCAAATGTCGCGCTCCCGCTTGTCAAATTTGGGTTTCTTGGCATAATCTCGAGATCCTTTGGGGTCTATTTTTCCTCTGTTCACACGCACCCAGAATACGTTCCACTTGCGAAGACCCATGCGGATGTTTTTGCTTGGGATTCCCTTGGCGCCCAAATGCTTCACGCTCGGATGCATGTTTTTATAGTGCGGTCGGGTGTATTTATATGTACCATGGTTGGCCGCCATTCGTGCATCGTTGATAGGCACGCTTTGTCTCCTTTGCCATTTCACCACATCAAACCGATTCTTAAATGTCGAGTATCTTGGTGTGCCGGGGAAATGAGCCCCCTTCCAGCTGACAGGTTGTGAATATCGTGGGTTACCGCCCCACGGGGTACCTCGCCAGTTTACGGGTTGTGAGTAGCGAGGTGTGCCCAAGCTGGGTGCGCCACGCCAATTGACCGGCTGAGAGTATCTCGGAGCGCCACCCATTTTAGTTCCGCGCCAATTCACCGGTTGCGAGTACCGCGGAGCACCCAAACTAGGCGTGCCACGCCACGAGACCGGCTGAGAATAGCGACCCACATTTCCGCCTTGAGCGCCTTTCCACGAAACTGGCTGTGAATATCGGCCTACATTTCCACCTGGTGCGCCTTTCCACGATACAGGACGAGACGTGCCGCCCCCACTACTGCCCACTTTCGTTCCTCTCCAAGACACGGGTTGCGAATATCGTCCTACGTTACCCCCGGATGCGCCTTTCCACGATACAGGTCGTGAGAATCGGCCACCGCCACTTCCTACAGTCGTTCCTTTCCACGAGACAGGTCTTGAATACCCCGGTCCGCCTGTGCGTGTGGGCACATTGCGCCATGAGGTGCGCTGCGAATACCTAGGACTAGCAGTTCCACCACCCGTGCCCCTACTGGCGTTTGATCCGGTGGAGTAGCGCGGCTGACGTAGTTTGATGTTTCTGAATCTGTTAGCTGAACCTGCTGAATAGCGTGGAGCACTACTCGCTTGTCCTCCGGCAGGGGGATTTACGGATGCCCCTTTCTTCTTTGCTGCGTTGGTACCACCCTTTGCTTTTTTGACTTTCTGCGATTTCAGTTTGGCCTTAGAGTCGTCTATCAATTGGGCGTGCGCGGGTGCCGCCACCAACATGAGCAAGAAAAAGGAACATATGATCGTAAGAAACCGCAGGACAGTCTTTTTTCAAAGGTTGGCAATTATCTCCACTTTCTCAAATGCCTCAGTACGAAAGCACCTGATCCACCCGCTCTACTAACCGATCTTTGGGCAGAAAATTGCGCTCCAATTCGTCAGCAAATGGCACAGGCGTGTCCAAACTAGCCACTCGCACCACGGGGGCATCCAGCACATCAAAACAATGCTCGGAAATCCATGCGGCTATTTCCCCACCAATTCCTCCGGTGAGGCAGTCCTCATGCAAAATCAACACACGATTAGTTTTGCGTACGCTTATTTCCACGGTTTCCTTGTCCCAAGGCAACAACGTGCGCAAGTCAATGACTTCAATTGATTTCTCGTGTTTCTGTGCCAATGCGAGCGCCCAATGCACGCCCATTCCGTAAGTGATAATGGACAAGTCTGAACCTTCCTTTGCCACGGCCGCTTTGCCTACTTCTGTGGTGTAGTATCCTTCAGGCACATCGCCACTCAATGAACGATACAGGGCTTTGTGCTCAAAATACATGTACGGGTTTGGGTCAGCGATTGCGGCAGCCAACAAGCCCTTGGCATCTGCCGGATTGGACGGATAGACGATTTTCAAACCGGGTGTATGGAAAAACCACGCTTCGTTGGATTGGGAGTGAAACGGACCGGCACCCACTCCCGCACCTGTAGGCATGCGCACCACCACATCGGCCTTTTCTTCCCAGCGGTAATGGATTTTGGCTAGGTTGTTTACGATTTGGTTAAATCCACAGGTCACAAAATCCGCGAATTGCATTTCCACCACCGATTTCATTCCCGTCATACTCAATCCCAATCCTGCTCCGACAATGGCCGATTCACACAATGGGGTATTTCGCACGCGGCTTTTGCCAAATTCTTCAACAAACCCTTCGGTGATTTTGAACACGCCACCATAATCCGCCACATCCTGACCCATGATCAGTAGCTCGGGGTGCTTGCGCATGCTTTCGCGCAGACCATCAGAGATGGCATCTACTAAACGCATTTCCTTCTTAGCCGAACTGGGTGCAACCACCTGCTGCACGTACGGATAGTACACATCTGCCACTTCGGTTTCGGTGCTCACGCCGATATTCTCTTCCTCAAAAGCCGACTTCACCGCCGCGCTGATTTCCTTTTTCAATTCCTTTTCTACAGCCGCAATTCCTTCGGGGGTGATGTATCCACCTTCCAAAAGGAACTTCTCATAATTCTTGATCGGGTCTTTCTTGCCCCAATGATCCATCAGTTCCTTCGGCACATACTTGGTGCCTGATGCCTCCTCGTGTCCGCGCATGCGGAAGGTGCGCGCTTCGAAAATAACCGGACGCGGATTTTTGCGCATATCTGCCACCAGCGGTTCTAGTGCGTTCAACACTTCCAAGATCGAATTTCCCTCTACGCTATGTGCTTCCATGCCATAGGCAGGGCCTTTCACCAGAAACGAATCGAAGTTGAACTGCTCTCGACTTGGCGTAGACAAGCCATAGCCATTGTTTTCGATTACGAATACCACCGGCAGATTCCACACGGATGCCACGTTGAGCGCTTCATGAAAATCGCCTTCACTTGCACCACCATCGCCGGTGAATACGAGCGACACTTTTTGTTCTTTTCTTAGTAAATGCGAAAGGGCAATACCATCAGCAATGCCCAACTGCGGGCCCAAGTGCGAGATCATGCCCACCACTTTGTATTCCATGGTGCCAAAGTGAAAAC
>CAZPST010000209.1:0-3676 GCA_964589185.1 uncultured Roseivirgaceae bacterium
TTGCACTAACTTGTAGTATATCCTCAACATCCAATTCCAATTCTTTTTCAATTTTTACTTGGACTGACTTTGTTACACTTAACAGGTTTTTATAGTGATTTATAATATTAGAGTTCTCTGCAATTACATAGGACAATGAATTGATGTATTCAGTATCTGATTTTAAAGATTCAAAGTCATTTGGTACTCTTAGGCTCGCATAAGGGCCAAGTGTCATGAAGCGCTTGTTGGACAATTGGACAGACATCATATGTATTTCTTTTCTTAAGTCCAGTATAATTGAATTGAGTGTGTAAATTTCGTCATACAGTTTTATAATATCCGACCTTAATTCGGGATTGTTGATGACTTCCAATCCCTTGGTTTTTACCACCTCATACGCCATTTTTTTTGGTTGAAATACGTCAAATCGACCAATTACTCCAAAGTATGATTGAAGCGAATCAGCATAACCAGCATTTGGATCTTGCATTAGATTCAAAATATAGTTGCTTCTGAAATTAGCTAGGGAATCATGTTGGATAACAGATTTTAATTTTTTTGCATTGTCACTGATGTCATTATGCAAGCTTTCAAGTATTTCAACTTGCCGGATTGAAAGTTTTCTGCTCTCATTCCAGCCATCAATACTCACTGCGATCAGAATACCTACCACCACAAGAATGATTTCACCAATGGCATACAGAAAATAGGTGCCTACCTTATTATTATTGAGCAGCTTGCGACGGATTTGACGGAGGAGGAAGAGCATTGGAGTATACGTTAATGATTCAATTCTAATTCGATGGCTACTATTGACGATTCTACTTTCTCTAAAATTTCTTGCAATTGCTCTTTTAATCCCCGATTGTTGAAAGCTGCCAGTGTAAAGCCGTTTTTGATGGCTTGATTTTGTAGCGCTCGTCTTACATTTTCTTCTGACAGTTCATTGGTGAATTCCGGATTAGACCATACCTCAATACCTTCGTCATAATTGATGATATCGGCAAATGGAGCATATAAATAGAGTTTATAGTCATCATACATGTGCTTGCGTACTTCAAATAATTCTTCGTAAGACACGTCAATCTCTAGCAACAAATTTTTTATTTGGGCATTTTGAATAATAGAGAGATTGCCCGAATTGACTAGCTCTTCAAAGGAGGTCTTGCGGGGATGATGAAATTCCCAGTACAGTACATTCGTCCAATGGAAGTAATAATCTGATAATTTTTCAATTGGTTTTCCTTTGTGATAGCCTTGCATGATTTCGGCGGAATTCGCCTTATCTTCCCTTCGTGCTATGATTTCGATGAGCTTGGTTTTGTCATTCTTAAGGTCCGCCAGGATATTTTGCAGGTAGGTGATCTCCTTTTGTCTGTTGTTTCGTTCTTCGTTCCAGTTGTCTATCTGAAGGGCAATCAAGATCCCGACCACAACTAGCAGTATCTCGCCAATGGCATACAGCAGATATTTGCTGAAGCTATTTTCTGCAAGTAGTTTTCCTCTGATGGTGCTGAAAAATCGAATCATAATTTTTTCAGTTGGGTGATGAGTGCATGTGTCTTGTCTTTTTGAGTGTTCATAAAGTCAAGGTGTGCGATGGCTAAGTAATGCCGAAAGTTAATCATGTTAATTAGTAACAACTCGTTTTCTGGTTTTTGAAGCTGAGCACGCGTTAGTTCTTTGAGACGATCTTCATTCAGGTCGATGAGTTGCCGATCTTGCTGTTTTATTTGTATCGGCATTATCATTAATTTATAATCTAAGGCTAGCTGTACTTCGGATAGACCCAATACTTCACGAGTGAATACATTATCAGTGAAGTGTTGATTGTTTTTGTTGATTATTTGTTCTAATCTTTCTAGTCCTTTGAAGTAGATGACCAGCTCATTTTTTATTTTTTCATCTCGAATGATGTCAATATTTCCAGAGGTTACGAGTTCCGAAAACGTTGGATCAATTTTGATAAAGGTTACTCTTCCGGTGAGCAAACCTATGCCGGCAGTAAAGGCACTATCCACCTGAAAGGATTTGCTTTTTTTGTAGTAGTCAATAATCGGGTAGGCGACTTCAGCTACTTTAGATTCAAACTCTACTTGATCATCAATCTTGATGAGTTGCTCTTCTAAGTCTCGCAGGATATTTCGGAGGTAGGTCTGCTCCTTGGCTTTTTGAATTCGGTCGGAGTTCCAGTTGTCAATACTTACTGCAATCAAGATACCCACAACCACTAGCGTAATTTCCCCAATGGCATAGAGTATATAGGTGCCCACCTTATTATTGGCAAGAAGCTTTCGGCGGATATTTTTCAGGAGAAATAGCATTGTTAGTTTTCGCAAGTTTTAGATTCCAAACAGTTGATTCGCTCCAGTATTTTGAAATAGGAATCTCTGAATTCAGAGATGCCCTCTGCGAACGCATAGTTAACGTCACTCCAATAATATAGTCCTCCAATGGCTTCAGAATCCCCTATCATTTGTTCATAATTCAGTGTCATTCCTTTACTTTTAATAGTATCTGTGTCAGATTTCGTGACTATTTTTTCACGATAGGGTTGAAAAAGCTGTATGTCTGCGATAGATAGGTCTCGCCAATAATTCAATGTTTTGATGGTTTGGCTTTCGAAGCTGGCTGTTTCATCAAGTAGTTCACGTAGTGTTTCATCCCTCAGAATGCCCAAGGTGCCGGTTGACACCAGTTCAGCATAAGCGGAATTCCTTAACCGCCAGGAACTCACAAAATAGGGCGCGACAGGTATTGATGGTGCATTATGTTTAGGAGCATCTTGGCTTAGCAGAGTTGCCACTGAATCAAGTCTTGCTGCTCGTTTTTGATACGATTTTATTCGTTCATCTAGTGCATCAATATTCCAAAGTGCCTCTTCCTTAAGTCTTTGTAGATACGCTTCTTCTTTCGTTTGACGTTTATTGCTCTCATTCCAATCATCTATATTAACGGCTATTAAAATCCCAACCACCACCAGCACAATTTCGCCAATGGCATATAGAATGTACGTACCCACCTTATTATCAGTGAGCAGCTTGCGGCGAATTTGGCGGAGTAGGAAGAGCATGTGTAGGTTTGATTATTTAGCTATGTAGGGTATGCGCCAGCCCGTCCCGTAGGGACCACAGCTGGGTAGCATGTGTGTATGGGTTTGGAGCTGCGTGCCGTAGGTACGCCATACGTCTTGCATTCCTATTCATTAGCTGATTTGAGATGGCTCAATTTAGTCAATAGGTTTGAATATGTATTGCTGATCAAATTCTACCTCATGCGCTTTCAGCAGACTTTGGTATTCTTCTGTGAAGGTGCTTTTTCGGTGATGCGTTTGTTGGTTTTGAATGTACGCAATAACCCTTGGCACATCGGCTTTAGCATAGGAAAAAGCACCATATCCTTCTTGCCAAGAGAATTTACCTGTCGCCAGCTTGTTCTCATTGATCCATTTAGATGAATCTTGTTTGATGTGTTTCATCAGATCGGATAATGCCTGAACAGGTCTCATTCCAAATAGCAAATGGATATGATCGGGCATGCCGTTGATTTGCAGCAGTTTATGTCCGCTATTTTGGACAATGCCGGTTATGTATTTATACAAATCATCTTTCCATTCGTCCGTAATCAGGCTTTGTCTGTTTTGAACAGCAAAGACGGCTTGAATATGGATTTGCGTGTAGGTATTGGCCATGGT
>CAZPST010000210.1:0-3668 GCA_964589185.1 uncultured Roseivirgaceae bacterium
TACATTTAGGCTCATGTTCACGTTAGAACGACCCTGATCGAAGAAGAAATTCACTGCTGTAGTAGTCAATTCTTCTCTGTCGTTGTACCCGTGAGCAGCGAATGAACTGTATGCCACTGGCTCTACTAGATTGGAAGTCAGAACTAAGCCCTGTGCAATAGCTAGGGTGTCTGTGTATTTTACTTTGCCATTTTTAGGATCTTTTGCCTCACCGTACATCACCAAAGTACCAGGGTTCATTCCTTCTTTGTAGTCAAAAGAAAAATCTTGGCTTACGGGTGTTGACGATGTGCCACTGTTTGGATAATCTTCAGCGTTCAATGTGATTGAACCAACATTTACAGATTGATCACCATACTTGTAGATAGTGAAGATGGTGTATACTTTTCCTGAAGGAAGAATTTTTGGGGGTAATGTTGCTGATAGATTATGCGGCACTTTGCCACCGTGAACCTCTAACGGGTTTGGTGTTACGGTAAAGTTGGAATCTTTTGCGGCTTTTATCATCTGGCTGAGTGCACAGCCCGACAGAATAGCAGCTCCAACTAGGCCTACTAGGACTAATCTTAGGTTTTTCATCTTTGTTAAATGGTTTTGTATAAAAATCAATTGTTTCCTTATTTTAATCGGAATGCAATATTAAGCAAAGTATTACGTAATACCTTGTGCTATAATTAGTCAATCATGATCCGAACCGATTAATTTAGCATTACTTATGCGCCAGATACAGTCTTTTTTTGAGAAATATGCCTTTGGGGTTTGTACTAATCTTGGTGACAAGCTGAACGTGCCCACCTCCAACATCCGCCTTTTCTTCATTTATGCCTCATTTCTCACATTTGGATCGCCGGTGATACTCTATCTGGCTTTAGCTTTTGTGATGGGGTTTCGGAAGATCCTACGGCGCAGGCACAATACCCTTTGGTACTATTGATTCAGTTCGGTAAACGTCCGCTTTCCTTTGAAGAAATACGCACTTAATACACTTATTCGTCTTGGCGAGGATGTGTTGTCGCGCTTTTTGAAATCACGAATAAAGCCACTGTAGAACGCCCAATGCGCCTTCAGGACAGCCACAAGGTGCGTGGGTGATGACTCTAAGGCAAATTTTATAGCGGCAATTCCATCCAAAATCAAACGCACCGGAAGTTTCCAAATGAGTTGACGTGCAGGTAAATTTTTGACCAATAGAGACAGTCCGTTTTTGAAATTGAGGAAGGTTTTGCGAGGTGATGATTTGTGCAAGGTGCCACCGCCTACATGGTATACCACACTATCGGGCACACACGCTAGTTTCCAGCCCGCCGATCGGATGCGCCAGCAGAGGTCGATTTCTTCCATATGGGCAAAAAAGTGCGCGTCAAAACCGCCTGAGGAATGAAAGACTTCACTGCGTATGAGCATACATGCGCCGCTAGCCCAGTCAATGTCGATTATTTCATCGTACTGTCCCGTATCTTTTTCGAGGGTATCAAACAACCTTCCACGGCAGTACGGATAGCCCAAGCTATCTACAAATCCACCGGCGGCACCTGCATACTCAAAGGTGTCGCGTGCATGAAAAGCACGTATTTTGGGCTGAACAGCCGAATAGTCTGAGTGATCGTGAAGGAACTGATATAAATGTGTTATCCAATCTGCAGATACCTCAACATCCGAATTGATAATGGCATAATATCGTGTGTCGATTAGTTTGAGCGCCTCGTTGTATCCACCTGCAAAACCATGATTTACTTCAAGTTGTATGAGCCGAATGTGCGGATAGTGCTGCTGCATGAATGCAACCGAATCATCAGTGGAGGCATTGTCTGCCACAATGAGTTGCGCTTGATCTGAATGAGCCATCAAAGGGGGTAAGAATTGCTCCAAAAAATGGCGCCCATTATAGTTCAGGATGACTACCGCAACGTCCTTCATTATTTCATCATACTGCCCAAATCAAATCCGGGAATGTTGGGGATTAAGCCTTCGGTGGCTTTTTGTAAGTGTTCCTGAGCCTTGATGCCTGCTGCTTCTAATGCTTTATTGCTTGCTGCCACGATCAGATCAGCCATCATTTCTTTATCATCTACATTTATCAATGATTCATCTATTTTCAAGCGAATGAGTTGCTTGAGTCCATTGGCTTCTGCTATGACCATGTCGCCTCCTGCAGATCCTGTGGCCGTGATGCCCGATAGCTGCGACTGTGCTTCCTTTATCCGTTCTTGGGCTTCTTTTACCTTGCCCATCATTTTCATCATGTCTAGCATATGCTTACTTTTTGATCAGTGCAAAAGTACCTTTTTGCATATGGTTTGGTTGATCGGGAACAGAAATTTCATAGATATACACGCCCTCAGCGGCTAACCGCCCATCAATACGTCCGTCCCATGAAGGTGCTGATGAAAACTCTCCGTAAATCTGCTGGCCCCAGCGCGTGTATATATTCAACTGGGCAATTGCACCACCCAATCCAAAAACCTCCAAACGATCATTTAACCCATCTCCATTCGGCGTGAACGCCTTTGGCACATAGACGGTAAACTCAAATGTGAACGCAACTGGATTGGATTGGACGGTTACACCACCATTGGTTCCTACCACCACAAATTGCTGTTTTTCGCCTAGGGTAGGGGGTAGTTTTAGCTCGAATGAATTGCTGGCAATCGGAATGATTTGACTGCCACCTGAACCTGTTAATTGACCTTTATACGAAAAATCAGTAGGTAAGGAGTGCACTGCCGGATTGAAGGTGATGGTAAATGTATTTGGTGATTGCTCCACAGCTCGGACAAACGGTGGCTGAGTTTCCTGCATATTCCACTGTCCATTGCATCCGTCCCGAAAGAAAATGCGATAGAAATATTGACGACCTAAAAATGGGGACGTATCGGTGTAGCTCGATTGACCGCTATGGATGTTGGAGAAATTCGCCTGATCAAAAGAGCGCTGAAATAGAAACGTACCTTGGTTAGTTGGCTCCAGTACTAGGGCGATGGATTCTCCCACATAGGTGCTATACACATTTCGAACAGGATTCAGACCGTTCGGTTGTAGTACGGTACAGACTTGCGAACCCAGAGTGCGCGTGTTGTCACATACGTTTCGTGTATTAATGCGCACACAATAGCTTGTTTCAGCAGATGAAAAATCAATTTCATCAAATGTGATCGCGCTGGTCAGGAGCCCTTCATAAAGGGGCAGGAAGGGTGATCCGCTTTTGCTCCATTCAATTTCATACACCACATCTGCCTCAAAGGCTGCATGTACTTGTAGCTGATATACATCCTCGCAAGGTTGCGTGAGTTGTGCTATTGGTGCAGGAGGCACGAGTGCGGCTTTGATTTCAGGTAGTACGAGCAGACTTTCGGCACAATTGTTCGGCGCACCTGTGTATAGCCCTTTTACATTAATGGAAAGCGGATCTCCCGGTGCAAAGGCATGCACAGTCGTTTCCCCATCTTGCAAATTCACCTGTGAAACGCCGGCGAATGTAACGTCATAGGAATCGTACGTGGGGTCGGTGATTTCTAAAAGAATCTGATTACCATCGCAATACAAATAGGAGAAGTTGGGTTCAGTAGGAGCAAAGACTTCAATGGTAAGTGTGTCGGTCTTATTTGGCACATCTGCGCTGATGAGCTGCACAATCTGATAGATGCCGGGTTGATTGTACGTATGTGTGA
>CAZPST010000211.1:0-3662 GCA_964589185.1 uncultured Roseivirgaceae bacterium
GTTTCTTCTTGTTCTTTAGTCTTGATACAAAAGAACCAAAAGATCAAGTCAACATTAACCTTCCGCACACATGCCCTCCGCACGCCCAGCTTGTCCCGATCCTTCGGGAGAAAGCTGACATCCCACCCGCTTTCGATTCTACGAATCGAGTGTGATGACTCATAGATTGAATGGAAAATAGATAGTCATTGGATTTTTATTGATTCCTCTAACATTTCAATTTTTTGGATTTCAATTTTTCGATCGGTGAGTAATCTAGAATTGAGCACTCACAATTTCCCTCCTTGGAGGGGTTAGGCCTTGCTTCGCCGCAGCTTCGCGAAGGCAAGGGTGGGTTTGAATATTTTCTTAAATCCGATTCGCCTGTTCTTTTGTTTTGATACAAAAGAACCAAATCAAAGATTCACTAGGGGACGTGCGGTATGGTGGTGCGTATGAGTAAAAGATCAAGTCAGCATTAACCTTCCACGCTTTGCCCTCCGCATCCATTGTCTGGACACGATTAACTTGATTTCAGGATGGACACGATTAATAATGGCATAGCATCTTTTCTAAATCCTATGCATCTCAGAATCCGTAATCCTGTTCTGCCCTAATTGAATGCTCACTATTATTGTTTGATCACCCTTTCAAATTCCTCAATATCCGCTCAATTTTATCTTTATCCGGCACAAATACTTCACCCATGTTCAGCGGTGACGCGGCGGTCGGTTTGTGGGCGCTGAAGTGAAGGGCGTGGATGCCAGTTTGTCTCAGCGCCATGCAATTGTGCTCATTTACGCCACTTCCGGCCATGATTTGGATGCGTCCCTTCGATTGCCTGCCAAGTGCTGAAATCGTGTCAATTCCTTCTAAAGCCGTGGGTTTTTGTCCGGAGGTCAGCAAGCGATCAAAGCCAAGTGAAATGAGTTGTTCCAATGTGTCAATTGGTTCTTTTACAAAATCAAATGCGCGGTGGCAGGTCGTTTCCAATCCTAGGTTTTTGGCCTGAATGACCATGCGTTCGCACGTGACCAGATCCAAGTGATGGTCGGCTGTCAATGCCCCAATCACAACGCCTCTTGCGCCTTGTTTGGCAGCTTCCCGAATGTCGCGCATCATCACGGCCACTTCATCCGCAGTGTACACAAAATGTCCCGCTCTCGGACGGATGAGCACGTGCACTTCCACTTGGGCGTATTTAGCACATTGCCTGATCATGCCTGCGCTGGGCGTGAGGCCACCTACCGATAGCGCACTGCAAAGTTCCACTCGATGGAACGCATACCTGACGGCCAGTTCTGCTTCTTCAAAGGATTCTACTACAAGTTCGAGGTGCATCAGTTCACAATTAGTTCATCTACAAAAAGCCACGCCTCTGATCCGGCTGCTTCGTGCCAATGCGGTACGGTGAGCAGGTTTTCTGCGCGCACGTGAAGATACCGTGCCGTGATTGGTTGTGCCGATTTCACCTGAAACGATTCAATGAATTGTCCGCGCTGCTCGGGTGTGGCTTGCGGAGAGACACTTCCTAGCAACGTCCATTTTTCTCCGTCCGGCGATGTTTCTACCGTGACATTTTTGGGTAGAAAAATCCAGGCATTGTTGTATTGATAAACGTTCAACCGTATTTCATTGATCGGAAGCACTTCTTGTAAATCAATAGTCAAATCCAAATGCTCTCCAAAATATCCTTGCCAACGACCATCCCTGAATTCCAGCGTACCGAGCAAACCATCGGTCAGGGCTTTGAGTCCTCCGCCTGTGTAGCTTTCACTGTATGCGGTGCTGAGCTGTATAGGCAAACCCAAGGCCGAATGATTGACCACTTGCTGCACCACTGGCGCACCATATGGCGCGTTGTTGCGGAAAGCTTGTGCGGTGAAGGTGCCCGTAAAATCAATCTTCACCGGCGCAGTATAATCGATCCAGTTGCCGGAATTGATCAGGTATTTTAGCTTCAAATCCGGGGAGCCGGGCAGCAGCTCAATGGCAGATTCGTTCGTATCGACTACCAACCGAATCGGGTCGCTTTCGGCTCCATAGTTCACCTTCCATTTGGTCAGGAATGGATACTGCGCCATCACGCGTTTGGCAAATTCGTCATACTGCCGATCTGTGTCGTAGCGCCACGTCACTTCGGCCAACGCAAGCAAGCGAGGGAAGACCTTTTGATCCAGTGTGGCTTCATTGGGTACATGTTCGCTCCACATGTTCACTTCTGCACCACGGATGTTGGCAGTTCCTTTCTTGCTTAATTCGTTCGGGAGCAAATCAAGGCTATACACCTTGGCCATGTCAATGGACTTGAGGTCATAGTCTAGGTACGAATGGCTCGTGGGAGAAATAATGACCGGATTTCCGGCTTCTGCTGCCGTGACACCATGCTCCATGCTGCGCCACGCCTGCACGGTGGCAGTTGGCGAGAGTCCGCCTTCCATTATTTCGTCCCATCCGATCAACTGACGACCGTTCGCTTGTAGCATTTTCTCGATTCTTCGGATGAAATAACTCTGCAATTCGTGTGCATCAGCCAGTCCTTCTGCTTTGATGCGCGCCTGACATTTCGCACACTGCTCCCATCGGTATTTTGGCGCTTCGTCTCCGCCTATGTGGACGTATTCCGACGGAAAAAGCTCCATCACTTCCGTTAGTACATTTTCCAAAAAGGTAAATGTGTCCTCATTGCCTGCGCAATAGATTTCCTTGAACACGCCCCAGTCATTCACCACCTCAACGCCATGCCCCACGCACGAAAACTCCGGATAAGCAGCCAGTGCCGCCTGTGCATGTCCGGGCATCTCTATTTCGGGGATTACCGTGATGTGTCTGGCAGTTGCATACGCCACTACCTCACGTATTTCGTCTTTGGTATAAAAGCCCCCGTATCGGCTGCCATCCGGTTCGATGCGCCACGCACCCACTTCGGTTAGTTTTGGATATTGGTCAAGCTGAATGCGCCAGCCTTGGTCATCCGTAAGGTGCCAGTGCAGCACGTTCATTTTATAGAAAGCCAACACATCAATGTACTTTTTCACCACATCCACCGAGAAGAAATGCCGACTGCAATCCAGCAACAAGCCCCGATGCGCAAAGCGCGGATAATCCTCTACCACCATGCGCGGCACCATGAAATAATCCTTCTCTCGGCGGATGGCTTGCAGCAACGTCTGTGTGCCGTAAAATGCACCCGAAGCAGATTTTCCCGTGATCTCGATAACGTCATTTTCCACAACCAATCGGTAATAATCAGTGGGTTGATTCAGTGTCGTATCCACCGTCACCCGGATCTGTAGCGATTGTTCTTTTTTAGAAATGGGAATGGTGAAACCATGGATCGTTTTGATCGCAGCTTGCAGATTATCTGCGCTTATCGCGTCATTTTCTACATAGAGCGTGGTGGCAGAAAGGATACGAAAAATGCCCTGCTGCATGGTCATGGATTGCGGATTCGGTACAATTTCAGGTGCCGGACGTACGGAACGGTAGCAACTCAGGCAGAGGATGAGTAGTACTACACTGGTTAGGCGGAACATGTTATGAATTTAACTCAAAATTGTCATTTGTTTTTTAATAATTGCCATGATGGGTTTTGAGTGATTTTTTCATTTGTTCTTTTGCCTTGATGCAAAAGAACCAAATCAAAGATTCACGAAGGGACGTGCGGCATGGTGGTGCGTATG
>CAZPST010000212.1:0-3657 GCA_964589185.1 uncultured Roseivirgaceae bacterium
ACCTTGGGATACTTAAGGCACACCTCCCTCTTTAATCGTTTAGGACGCTATTGTTTTTGGAACAATTCTTTATCTCCGAATTTAACCATGAGCCCAGTAAAAAATCAGAAGGTATTCGCACTCCGTGGGTTAGGAAGAACGTTGAGAGTAGGATTCGGTTTTTTCAAAAGCATGACTACTTTAAAAATCATTTCAAGGCGATCATATTGGCTTGTAATGATTACATAACTCAGCCTCAGATTGAAAGCTTATTTAACTGCTATCAAGATGTGAATGGAACAACTGTCCTCGGAAGGGGAAGTAGATTCTCTGTTTACCGGTCGCGCGAAAATAAATCACTGATAATTCATACCAGACAACTCAGTAACAGTTTCAGCCCTGATTTATTAGTACAAATTGCGAAAGCAGTAAAAGAGCATTTATCAACCAAGTGATGTCTAAACGAGGCTACATATCCCGCTATCTGCTCATAATCAAAAAGCTCAAATCAAGGCCTTACTCAACCTATGAGGAGTTGCAAAGCTTCATTGACCATCAATTTGAATATCTCCAATCGCGAGATGATAGCCTACAAATTGGTTTGTCGAAGCGAACCCTCCAGAGAGACTTAAAAGAAATAAGAAATCCTGCTCTTCGGAATTTGCAATTCCGAAGCTATATCGTCGGTTCTGTGAACCAAGATAAATCTGGAGTCCACTATTGCCATCCGCTTCTAAACGAGGCACTGCTGTGGCGTCAGAAGACTTCCGAAGTTTCAAAAACTTTGGAAGTCTTCCTGCCGATGATGAAATGCCCTATGAATGCAACTTAGCCGTGACCCTTAGGGCACGTATGAAGCTACTAAATAGCCAAAAAGTGCCGCTCCCGCTTCCTACTCCCCACTTCCATCTCCCTACTTCCGCTGATACACCCGCACATAGTCTACCTCAAATCGGCGGGGAAAGGTGGTGCCCGAAGGATCATCGCCATTGCTGCCAATGGCCAGATTGAGCAAGATGTAATACGGTTGCCGGAACGGGTTGAATCCGTCGGCGTTGGTGAAATCGGCAAGGGGTACTTCATTGATCAGCTCGTGATCAAGGTACAGTTTGATGAAATCGGCATCCCACTCCATTTTCCAGATGTGGTGCTGTTTGACCCAATTTGCATTTTTGTTGGTCAGGTCGGCCAGCGGGATTTCTTTGGATCGGATGCAGACAGGCTGTGGGCGGTATTGGCCAGAATGGTGGGTTGCCCTTTGATGCGGTAAAATTCGAGCATGTCTATCTCGCCACAGGCAGGCCAAGGCTGGGTGTTGCCGAGCAGCCAGATGGCCGGCCACATGCCCATGGCAGTATCTATTTTGGCCCGCACTTCGATGATGCCATATTGAAAGGAAAACAGGTCACGCGTCTTGATGCTCGCGGCGGTGTACTCGGCATACTTCCGCGATTCCTTCCAGTTGTCTGATTTTCGCTTGTAGTTCGGATTGGGCAGTTGCTCGCGCCTTCCTTCTATCACCAGCTTGCCATTTTCAATCGTCGCATTTTGATCCGAATACCACTGCAACTCATTGTTGCGCACAAATCCCTTTTCGTATTGCCATTTGGCAGGATCGGGCGTGGTGCCTTCGTTGAATTCATCCGCCCAAATGAGGGTGTAGTCTGCCAACTGGCGTTCGCTTTCTTTCAGCTTGTTGTAAGCCGCCTTTTGTCCCAGTCCATGAAAAAGCGGCTCGGCCAAGGAGGCTTCCCATGCTTGGTAGGCAGTCAGTAAGGTTTTTTGAATGTCAGGTACGGTAAGGGGTGCTTTTTCGCTCACATCGGCGGTGAGATCGAATACCTGATTGCGCACCGGTTTTTCATTCACCAGTTTGTGTGCGCCCTGTCGGATGGCGTAGTGATTTCTGTCCGGATTGGTCCAGAATAGGGCCTCATGAGGGCTTCCTGTTTTTTCACCGGTGATGAAGGGGACGATGTTCACGCCATCAAGCTCGTTTTGCGGCTGTACACCCGCTGCTGCACATGCCACGACAAAGATGTCCAGCGAAATCACCGGCTCGTGATAGGTGATGCCTGCGGGGATTTGGCTCGGCCACTGCATAGCAAAGGGCACACGTACGCCTCCTTCATGAAAACTCCCTTTCCCTTCGCGCAGCGGGCCATTATCAGAAGCATTGTCATGCTCAGGGCCGCCATTGTCGGATAGGAAAATGACGATGGTATTTTCTAAAATCCCTTGCTGCTCTAGGGCATCTAGCACGCGTCCCACGCCATCGTCTAGGGCGCTCACCATGGCGGAATAGGTGCGTCTTTTTGCGTCTTGAATGTGTGCGAATCGCTCCAGGTATTTCTCGGTGGCTTGCAGTGGCGTGTGCGGCGCATTGTAGGCCAAATACAAAAAGAAGGGATTGGTGCCGTTGTTTTGAATGAATGACACGGCCTCACGGCTGAATGCGTCTGTCAGGTATTCCGTCTCTTCCACACGCGCATCGTTTCGTAGGAGTTTGGTGCGGTACCATGCCCAATCATTTTGCACGTCGGTGAGGTCATTGAGCACTAGATTTTCGGGGAAATAGTCATGTCCGCCAGTGAGAAAGCCATAGAACTGATCAAATCCGCGATTCTTAGGTTTCAAAGATTCGTGTGCTCCGAGGTGCCATTTGCCAATGATGCCATTGGTATATCCGGCCGTTTTGAGTTCGTCGGCGAGTGTTTTTTCGGTGAGTGGAAGCCCCACATTCGGATCATCCGGCGCAAAGAGGGGATTGCGTGTATAGCCAAACCGGTTTTGGTAACGTCCTGTGATCAAGCCTGCACGGCTGGGGCCGCATACGGCATACGACACATAGCCGTTGGTGAATACAGCGCCATTTTTGGCGATACGGTCGATGTTGGGGGTGGGTATTTCTGTCGAACCATTGAATCCCACATCGGCATAGCCCAAGTCATCGGCCAGTATGAGCACGATGTTGGGTTTGGCGGGTGACTGTGCCGCAGCTGACAGACAATAAAGTGCCAGCAGGCTGAGGAATATTCGGATGTTCGTTTTCATGTCTATTTTCTATGCTTCGAAGGTATAGCTACGCACATTGATGCGAGGTGACAGACTCTTCAGGTTAGGGGAGAAATCGGGCAGGTGGAATTGATTAACGTGAGTCTGGGAGAAGAATAAAATGGAAAACACTTTTAATCCCCTCCATGGAGGGGTCGGTTTTAAATAGCGGTTTTTCATTTTATTCATCAAATTTTATTCAAAAATGACGGTTAAAAATACCCACCTCTTAATGTCCTCCCAAAAGGAGACTAATAGGTGTCATTTTTGAATAAAATTTGGAGTTCCTATCTCTACCTCACATTAATTATATCAAACTAATAGGAGGTATGTCCCCCCAAGATGCCCTATGGATGAAGCATAGATAAAGCATAGATAAAGTATGACCGTCACCAAATTGTGCTAAAGTGAGTCAATAGGAAGGGGAGTTTATTCAGGACAGCACGCCTACATCACTCTTCGTAATAATATGAGTAGTCAATTCCTTTCATACACATTTCCCTGTCGTTTATTTTAGTGGTGAGCCGAATGTATGGTATACCATTCGCAAAGCCCCTTTTATAGCATTAATGAATGGTTTATGATGCATTATGATAATTTTTCTCTCTTGAATGTTGTATGATG
>CAZPST010000213.1:0-3631 GCA_964589185.1 uncultured Roseivirgaceae bacterium
GATTGATTCGAGTGATCATCGCTGCTATTGCAATCACGCTGTACTTCACCGGCACAGTCACAGGGACATTGGGCATTGTGTTGATCGTACTATCTGGCATCTTTTTGCTCACCAGTCTGATCAGTTTTTGTCCGCTCTATGCGCCCTTTGGCCTGAGTACGTGCAAGACAAAGTAGAGCTTCGGTGACGAACCATAAAAAAAGCGCCGGTGTGCATTTCCGGCGCTGAATATTATTTTTATACCAGTATGAAATAATATTTTTTACTTGTCCACGTGCATTTCAGAAATCGTACCAATCTTTTCCTCTTGCGGCTCATTCGTATGGAGAGCCAATACAATCACCTTGTGCGTCTTGGCAGCTAGCGTTGCTTTTGACACTAATTCCTCGTGCAAATTGCCCACTTGGCGCACCCTATCGTCCATAGGAGGTAGTGCAGGTCGATCCAAAAAACGGGCACTTGCCAACTCGCGCATGCGTTCTGCTTCCTCTAGCTCTTTCATCACGTGCATGTCTCGCCACTTTACCTCATCCTGCTGAGCAAGTGCTCCATTCTCTAGTCGATCATTTCCAATAAAAGCTGACAGCTCATGCTCGGCTCGCTTACCAAATGCCACGCTGAGCGCTAGGCAAAATAGAAGCGTACCAAAAGTCACTGCCGAAAGTTTCATGTCTCTGAAATTTGATACGAAGCTATCGGGAGCAATTCACAACTACCGTTAAGGATTGTTAAAGGATGTGAAACGCGTTTTCTTTGAGTAAAATATACAACCTATGAAACCCCTGCTCACCATCGGATTGCTAGTCATGTCCAATATCTTCATGACTCTGGCGTGGTATGGCCATTTGAAATTTGCTGAATGGAAATGGACAAGCAAACTTGGTTTGGTGGCCATTATCCTGATCAGTTGGGGTATTGCATTATTTGAATACTGCTTCCAAGTACCTGCCAACAAGATGGGTTACCGTGGTAATGGTGGGCCATTCAGCCTCGTTGAGCTCAAAGTGCTGCAAGAAGTCATCACCTTGGTGGTATTCACAGCTTTCACCCTGATTGCCTTCAAAACCGAAACTTTTCGCCTCAATCACCTCATTGGGTTCGTCTTTTTGGTGCTAGCCGTGTATTTTGTTTTTAAGAAGTAGGGGAGATGGAAGATAGAAGTGAAAGGTCAACCTTCTTCTGTCTGTGTGAGTATGCCTGTCACATCGCGTAGGGTTTGATCCATCGATTTGGCTACAGACGATAGCATCGTAAAGGCTGCATCTTGTGCGAGCTCGGGCTTGTCATCGGCAAGTAGGCTGACTAACCCTTCTATATTGGATGAGTGCGATCTAATCTGATGCGACACCACAAATGCGAAATTCTTCAGTTTTTCATTTTGTTGCCTAATCATGCGCAAGTCACCTTGCCGATTTTCCTCTATTGTCTTGCGAATGTGAATATTCACGAGCATGTCGGCAAATAATTGAAGAATGGCCTTTTCATTGTCTGAAAAGAGACGTTTCTCTTGCACTGCATCGAATCCCACAGCGCCCAAAAATCCTGACGTATGCCGCATGGGAATGGAGATAAGACTTTTGATGCCCTGTGGAGCCAAAATATCTCTGAGTCCACCCGGCCCATCATCGGGCAATGCCTGCACGTCGGGCACTATGAATGGCTCGTGACGCTCATGTGCGGCCACCCATTGCTGTATATTGTCGAGCGGTAGTGCTTGCAATAAGTGAATTTGTGGTGCAATACCCTTTGCGCACCATTCGTAGGTATTTCGAGCTGTGTTGCTGGTGAGATCGTATTCGAATATGTAAGCTCTGTCCGTCTGCACGAACAATCCCATTTCTCGCAACGACTCCTCGATAGCTTCGCGCACGTTATCCAAGGGTATGTTGATGTACTTGGATGCCATATCGATCAGCAATTTTTGCATCTCGAGCTGCCTGTGCAATTCGTGTATGTTTTCTGCGTCGGTTATATTGGTCATCCGTGGTATGATAACATGAGATCAAAAACTGATCGTTTACAATATGGTAAATTGATAATTTTTGAGGAGAGTAAATAGCATTGGGCATAAATTATCTTCCAAATTAGTAATTGACATTGGCCGCAGAATTTTCCATTTTTAAAAGTGAATCAACAGAACGACTAACCGATTGCCCATGAGTGCCACTACCAGAAGATTAACTCCTGAAACGCAGGCAGCACTGCTTGATACACTGCAGGTGCGCTTTGAAAAAAATCATACAAGACATCCGCTCGTAGAGTGGAGCCTAGTGCTGGCTCGTTTGCAAGCACATCCGGAAAAAATGTGGATACTCAACGAAATGGAGGCTACCGGTGGTGAACCGGATGTTGTTGGGCAGGATAAGAGTTCCGGTGCATTCATATTTTATGATTGTGCCGCCGAAAGTCCCAAAGGCCGCCGAAGTGTATGTTTTGATCATGCTGCCTTAGAATCACGAAAGGAGCACAAACCAGCCAATAGCGCACTTGGCATGGCTGCCGACATGGGAATAGAATTACTCACCGAAGCGCAGTATCGCGCATTACAACAATTGGGCGAATTCGACACCAAAACATCGAGTTGGGTACAGACTCCTGCTGACATCCGAAAACGCGGAGGCGCCCTTTTCTGTGACCGGCGCTATGATACCGTATTTGTGTATCACAATGGTGCCGAATCCTATTATGGTGCCAGAGGATTCAGAGGTGTGTTGCAGGTGTAGGCCATTGATTTTTTAACAATCTCCTGAATTTTCTTTCACTTTTTTAGTCAATAATCATCGATATGCAGGCCATCCCTAGGCGCATCCTTCCGGTCATTGTTATTGCCCAATTCTGCTGCACATCGTTGTGGTTTGCCGGCAATGGAGTGGCTCGTGAGCTGGCTGCTGCATTTGGCATGGCAGATGCCGTCCGACCGATCACTTTGTCTGTTCAAATCGGTTTCATTATAGGTACCTTGCTTTTCGCCATGCTGAAAGTGGCCGATCGTTTTTCACCCTCACGTGTATTTCTGGTGTGTGCTTTACTTGGCGCTTCGGCTAATCTCTCCATCGTTTGGAGCACACAATCATCTGAACTGCTGATCCTGCGTTTTGCAACGGGATTTTTTCTGGCAGGCATCTATCCGGTAGGGATGAAAATAGCCGCTGATTATCACCAAAAGGGACTCGGTTTGGCACTTGGTTATTTGGTGGGCGCATTGGTGATCGGTACAGCCGCTCCACATTTGTTGCGTTCTGTTTTCGCCACTCAGCCTTGGACGTATGTGATTTTCACCACATCAGCATTGTCGCTTTTGGGTGGCATCTTGGTCGTACTAGCAGTGCCTGATGGTCCTTTTCGCAGGAAGAGTGCCGGACTTGACATCACCGCTTTTGTCAAGGTTTTTGGTTATCGCCGATTCAGGGGAGCGGCCTTGGGCTACTTCGGGCACATGTGGGAATTGTATGCCTTTTGGGCGTTTGTGCCCGCCTATATCGCATTGTACAATCAGATGCAATCAGCAGAAATGTCAGTTTCCTTTTTCGCGTTTTTGACCATCGCTGTGGGAGGTGTGGGCTGTGTAATGGGTGGATATTGGTCACTTAGAGCAGGTAGTGTACGGGTGGCGTCTCGGGCGCTTTTAACC
>CAZPST010000214.1:0-3613 GCA_964589185.1 uncultured Roseivirgaceae bacterium
ATGATTGAATCGGGAAGGTGGAATCTACAGCTTGGAGGACGATTGAATACCCACAGTGCCTATGGTAACCACACCGTTTACAATGTGAACCCTTCGTATGTGTTTGATTTGGGAGCAAAGTCACTGAAAGTGTTGGCCAATTATTCTACCAGCTATATCACACCTTCTTTGTACCAATTGAATGGCCCATATGGGAACGATGCTTTGAGTCCAGAAGAATCTGAAAATGCAGATGTAGGATTGGGCTTTTTATCAGGCAAAGGATTGGAAGTCAATGCAGTGTATTTCCAACGAATAGATACCCGTCCGATCGATTTTGAAGCTTTTTACGATGATGAATTCAATTTTATCGGAGGCCAATATTTCAATGCCGAAGGTGCTGCGCGGGTAGAGGGAGTGGAAGTTGATTTTCGTTATGCTACAGAAAAGTGGCAAATCAACGGCAGCCATGCGTGGCTCAATGATGTGTGGGGAACTCTGCGTCAGCGCGTCCCCCGAATGAAATCAAGCGTAGGCGGTTCGTATCAGTATGTATCCAATGGAAATGTGACCTTGAATTACACATGGACAGGAAAGCGCCGACAATTGGATCCGGAGACGTTTGGATTTGTAAACACCGCACCTTTTGGTTTGGTCGACTTGGCGGTGAATCATCGCTTGGGCAAATTCACGTGGTACGGATCCGTAAATAATGTGCTGAATACGCAGTATGAGGCCATTTTGGGCTACACCACAATAGGCAGAAATTATACCGTTGGCCTTCGGATGGACTTAATTGGCAAATAAGCTATCTACTGCCCCACGAACTGACAATTGAGCGGAGGAGACCATCTCCTCTGCTTTTTGTATTTTCTGTCGTGTGGTTTCAGATGAAAAGAAATCGTACTCCAATCGCTGACGAATGAGCTGATGAAACCATTTGATTTCTTGCGTTTTGCGATTTTCGGCAAACCAGCCATTGGCGACCGTATGCGTCGAGAATTTTTCAATTTGCTGCCAAACAGTTTCAATGCCTGTTTTTTCTAAAGCCGATCCCATATCTACAGGCACTTGCCAATCAGCCGCGGTGGGAGGAAACAAGTGCAGCGCATTCTGGAAGTCTTTGCGAGCTCGCTTCGCTCGCTCCATATTCCCGTCCGCTTTATTTATAAACAGCCCATCAGCCATCTCCATGATCCCGCGCTTGATACCTTGCAATTCATCCCCGCTACCGGGCAGCATGAGCAGGAGGAAATAATCCACCATGTCTTTCACCAATGTTTCGGATTGGCCAACGCCCACCGTCTCTACTATTACCACATTAAATCCTGCTGCTTCACATAGCAAAATGGATTCGCGCGTGCTATTAGCCACTCCGCCGAGGCTATTGCCTGATGGTGATGGCCGAATAAAGGCATTCTGATGCATGGACAATTCGCCCATACGTGTTTTGTCTCCCAAGATGCTACCTTTCGATTGTATACTGCTGGGGTCAATGGATAACACAGCCAAGCGCTCGCCCGTTTGCGTCAAATAGGTACCAAATGCCTCAATAAACGTGCTTTTTCCTACTCCCGGTACTCCTGTGATGCCTATTCGCAAGCTATTTCCTGTGCTGGGCAGCAAGGCATCAATTAACTGTACAGAAAATGCATGATCCGATTGTAACTCGCTCTCTACTAAGGTGATACCTCTGCTGAGCCATTGAGTTTGTCCTGCCCTAATGCCGGTTGTGATCTCTTGTAAGCTAAATTTTCTGTGCGGTGTTGCAGACATTGGACAGTCTATATGATCGATTTTCCTTAATTTGACCTCTAAATCTAAATCAGCATGGCTAAATCTAATTCTGAGCCTAAAGGTAAATCAATGTTTAAGAAGTTCTGGCTCGACGTAATTCTGGGCACACTCTTCATTTTCGCATTGATGGGCTTGTTCAAGAGTTTCACCGCTTTCAAGATTTTTGACGTTTTCGATCCCATCGGTCAGGCATTTGAGGATATGGAGATGACAGACGTGGTTTTTTCCCAATTGCGTGATCAGCCGGTAGTAGATGATAGAGTGGTGCTTGTCAATGTCGGTAATCGTTCCCGATTCGAAATTGCGATGATGATCGATTCTATTAATCAGTTTAATCCCGCAGCTATTGGAGTCGATATTTTCTTTGATTTTCCCAAAGAAGATACCATGGGAGATTCGTTGCTGGCAGCCAATCTGGGAAAGGTGGAAAACCTGATCATGGTGTCGAAGATTTTGTACAATGAAAAGACGGACTCCTTTGATTCTATGCGTCTTTCATGGGAACCGTTTAGAGCCAATGCCGATTTGGCTTTTGCTAATCTCATAACCGGGGCTGCCAAACAAGAGGATCTGAAGATGTGTCGTACGTTTACGCCTCGCCAACAGGTAAATGGGGAAGATCAGTTGGCCTTTGCTGTGAAACTAGCCAGTGTCTTAGATTCGGCTAAAGCCCAAAAATTTTTAGAAAGAGGAAATGAAGAGGAGGTAATTAATTACCGTGGAAACATCCTTGATTATGGAGCTACCAAGTTTGGCAGTATGTTTTTTGCGCTTGATCATTCGGAGGTTCTGGAGCCTTATTACAATCCGGAGACGGATTCGTACGAGCGTCGGTACTTCCCTGATATACTTACGGATAAAATAGTGATTTTCTGCTACATGGGAGATTATCTGGGTGACCAGGAGGCCCTTGAGGATAAATTTTTCACCCCCATTAATGCCAAGTACATTGGTCGTGCTTATGCAGACATGTTTGGAGGAGTTGTGCATGCCAATATTATCGTTCAGATCTTGAACGAGGACTACATTGATCAATTAGCAGAGTGGCAATCCATAGCTATAGCCATCATGGTTTGTTTCTTGAATGTACTGGCGTTTTCGTGGGTGTATAAGAAAATCCCGCGTTGGTACGATGGTGTCACCAAGTTGGTGCAGTTGATGGAGCTTTTAGGTATCTTGTTTTTGATGATTTATGTGCTCGATAGATTCAGCCTGAAACTTGACCTGACTATCGCATTGATAGTGGTAGCACTTGTGGGAGACTCATTAGAGGTCTATTATGGGGTGGTGAAAAACTCCTTTAGCAAAGAAGGCCGAAAAGAACTATTCCGAGTATCCAAGATTTAGGCACAGTTATTGTTTTACCAACCATCTATTAATTATTGACTAAAAACCAAACATGCGAAATACTATGAAAAAGATTGTTTCTTACGCGATGATTATCGCACTGCTTTTTGCAGCCGAGAGTGTTTTAGCCCAAGGATATACATTTAGAGTATTAGCCAACAAGGGTTCGAACAAGCTGAAAAAAGCAAACACAGGCCAAATGCTGGCTTTGAAGACAGGTGCCACCTTAGATGCCGGTGATGCACTGATTGCTGAAGAAGGCGCGTACATCGGCTTGATGCACAAAAGCGGTAAGACTATTGAGGTGCGCAAAGGCGGTACTATCGCCGTATCTGAATTGGAGAAAAAAGTGACAACAGGCAGCACAAGCGTGGCTAGCCGATATGCACAGTTCGTTTCTGACAAGATGAACGAAGAAGAAGGCGGTAACTACAAGCGCAATATGAACGCAACGGGAGCCATATCACGAGGAACTTCAGGAAGCATTGTT
>CAZPST010000215.1:0-3537 GCA_964589185.1 uncultured Roseivirgaceae bacterium
GCATTCGGGTCACTGCCACGGATAGATTTGATAAAAGCCGAAATAATGTCGTAATGCATCTCACCTTTCTTGTCGTAGAGCACCGTTTTGCGCTGAGCAACTGCGGTCACTTTTTCGTTGGTGATGGTCACCGATTCCGTGCCTTCACTTTTCACTACCAGTTCGAAGAGGTTAAGCACCTTGCGGGCATCTCCACCGGATAGATTGAAGAGTGCTTCCGTTTCTTTCAGTTTTATTTTGAGTTTTTTCAAGCCATGATCGGTGGTCATGGCTTTTTTCACAATGGCTTCTAGTGACTCTTTGCCGAGTGCTTTGAGTGTGTACACCTGACATCTGGAAATCAAGGCAGCATTCACTTCGAAACTGGGATTTTCGGTAGTGGCACCAATCAGGGTGATCGTCCCCTTTTCCACCGCTCCTAGCAGGGCATCTTGTTGCGCTTTATTGAACCGATGGATTTCGTCAATAAAAAGAATGGCCTTGGAGCCCGAGCGCACATTGTTGATCACATCGCGAACGTCTTTCACACCGGCACTGATGGCGCTGAGCGTATGAAACGGCCGCTTCACCTGATTGGCAATGATGTTGGCAATGGTGGTTTTGCCTGTACCCGGTAGCCCCCACAAGATCATGGACGGCACCTGACCGGACTCCACCGCACGGCGCAGCACACCTTTTTCGCCCACCAAATGCTCCTGACCGATCAGGTCTTCCAGCGTGGTGGGGCGCATACGTTCGGCTAGTGGAGATACGTCTTCAAACATGGCATAAAGGTAAGCGGATGGCGGTTGCGTTTGAAATACAAGTTGTCTGAACCTCTTGAAAGTTATTTCGACGTTGGTTCGAAAAGTTGCTTTAGTGTATTCATGGCGATAAACATTTTCTTGCTATCCGGAAGTTGAATGAAATCATACTTTTTGTAGAACTGCTCTGCCTCCTCGTCAATCGGATCGACCACCACCGCAAAAGACCCCATTTTTAGTGACAGCTCATAGCTTCTTTTGAGTGCATCAATCAGCAACAATTTCCCGATCCCCATGCCATGATGTTTCAAATCAACCGCCAATCTACCAAGTAATGTAGTGGGTATCGATGTGTACGATTTTGGAAGTTTACGTTGAATCTGTTCGGGAAAACTACTCAAGGGAATACTACTATTGGAAAGTGTGTAATACCCTTGAATAGCAGTTGATTGACGTTCGATCAGAACAAAACAAACGGAGAGTTTTCTTTTGATGTCCTGTCCCGCCTGCGTTTTTAGGTAATTGGTTAAGAGTTCATTGCCACAATCAAAATGGTCACGGTCATGTGTTTGATTGAGTAGCTCTATCATCAAATCTACTTTGAGTTTGCGATGAAGGCATTGTAGTCATTCAACGCTTGATTCAAGGTATCAGAAGGTGCTTTGGCATTGGTAATGGCATCAAAGAATAGTTGGCCATCTCTCTCGGATGCAATGATTTGATCCCTATCCTCAATTATTTTCTTTGCCTTCTCGTTAGCCGACTGCATGATAAAATCGGTGAGATTTCGGAAACCACCCAAATAGGCCGCCTTCTCAAAGAGTTGCTTTTGTTCTTTGGGCAGGCGTGCATTAAATCGAGCATGTTCTTTCAGCGATGTAGCCATGGTGTTCAGTTTTGGTAAATGTACGCAAAATATATGTACACGATTACTCCGTGTGAGGTTGTTAATCCGAAATGGAAAGAGGACTATTTAGCCAGTACGATATAAATCCCTACCAAAATCAGCACCATCCCCAAACCAACCAAGGTGGTGAGTTGGTACGATTCGAATATGGCTGAAAGAGAAACGGCTATGACAGGAATGGCGATGTTCACATAAGCAGCTCGATCGGCTCCAATGTTGCCGATAAGGGTGAGATAGCCACCAAATGCGATGATGGAACCGAATATGGATAGATAAATCAACGATCCCATGTATTCGAAGGAAAGTAAATAGGCCGGTGGTGAACCCGTGATACCGGCGATCAACGCCATAAGCAATCCGGCATAGAGCATGCCGAATGCATTTGTCTGGATGATGGGCATTTTGCGCGCTTGATTGGATGCCCAAATGATATTGCCAAGCGAATAAATCACCACGGCAGAAAAGCACAATATCAAACTAGCGATGGGCAGATCGGCGAAGGCGATTTCACCTAAGTCTTCATAAAAAAGTAAGGCTGTTCCGATCACTCCGAGTATGGCTCCTATAAATACTTTGGGCGTTGTTTTCTTTTCTAGAAAAATCCGTCCAAACAGTATATTAAGAAAAATGACGCCAGAAAAAGCAACCGCCACCAACCCGCTGGTGAGGTCTGCTTCGGCCATGTAAACAAACCAATAGTTGAAGCCGAAAAGCATTGCCGCTTGAAGCATGATTCGAAGGTGATCATTGAATGTAAAGGAAAACGCGAGCTTTCGGATTCGGCAATAGAGAAACAAGATCAGACCTGCTAGTATAAAACGATAACTCACCGACCACAAGGGATCTATTTCGCCAATTTGAAACTTGATGGCATAGAAGGTGGAGCCCCAAATGAGGGTAGGGATAGCGAAGAGAATCGCATTGTTGTTTTTCACGGGGGTGAAGATATCACATGGGCGTTATTTCCCTTTGCAATCTTTTAGGGCTTTCATCGCGGCTTCTTTTTGCTTGATGGCTTCCGCTTCTGCCTCGACAGCTCTTTTCGCAGCATCACTTGCTTGTTCCATTGCAAGCCTTGCCCTTGTCTCAGCTTCGCGAGCATAGGCAGCTTCAGCTTCAGCTTGTTCTTTTCTCACTGCAACTTCCGCTCGCAGCGCCTCATTTTCTGCTTTTAATGTCTCCAAGTTGGAACCAGCGCAGGACACTAACCCAACAGCCAAAACTAAAATCAATAGGTAGCGCATAAACTTTTTGTTTTAACTCCTGATAAAAACGTACATCTTGTAGTTTTTCGTCAGGGATTAAAGATACAGTTTTGCCGCGTGAACTGGCATCTGATCAAAACATACTCGGCGCTTACGCTTGTGAGCCTGCTCTATGGGATCAATTTTAGTGTGTTGAAAATAGCCGTGCCTGAATTCATCGGCGCATATGGCTTTATTATTTATCGACTGGTGGTTGCTTCAAGTGTATTTTGGATATGTCATTTGCTTATATCCACCGACAAAATTGACTGGAAAGCAGACGGATTGAGAATAGCTGCAAGTGGACTGACGGGCGTCTCGGTAAACATGCTCCTTTTCTACAAGGGAATTAGTCTTACATCCGCTGTAAATGGCTCCATCATGATGACGCTCACGCCGATATTGGTACTCATCTGGTCAAGTCTTATTCTGAAGGAGCGCGTGACCTATCTTAAAGTGCTCGGCATATTTTTAGGACTGAGTGGTGCATTGTTGATCGTGGTGAAAGTTGGAATCAATAGCGGGCACACTTTGGGTGATTTTCTCGTATTTCTGAATGCAACAAGTTTCAGTCTGTATTTTGTCATTGCAAAACCCCTCTTGGCCAAATACAAACCACTGACGGTTCTTACTTGGACGTTCA
>CAZPST010000216.1:0-3516 GCA_964589185.1 uncultured Roseivirgaceae bacterium
ATGAGTTATCTGAATTCCACTGTGAATTTTAAAATTTCGGAAGGTAAAGTAGTCACTGATGCTAAGGAGCAAGTTGTGCGCATGAATCAGAAAAATGTACGATTTGAGTATGATGGTGATAAACTCATCAAAGTCGACCAAGGGGATCAGGTGTTTCGGTTTTTCTATGAAGGTGATCAGTTAGTGCGCTCTGAATTTTTCGTGCGAGAGAAGCTATACAACACCCGAAAGTACAGTTACAACGATGCAGGTCTCAAAACCAAAACGGAAGTATTCAATGTATTCGGGGAGCCGGAATATACCATCAGCTACGAATACACTTTTTACGAATAATCACTCACACGCCTGTAGCCACTTCTCCACTTCTTTCACCTCTATCAGCCCCTTGGCATTGCCCCAGGAGTTGGTGATGTAGGTCATGATTTCGGCTACTTCCAGCGGGGTGAGGTTTTGTACACCGGGCATCATTTGGTTGTAGGTTTTGCCATTCACCGTGATGGCCTGCACTTGTCCATTGATGATGATACATGCCGCACGTGGCAAATCTTCTAACAAGTAATCTGCTTGCTTCAGTGGTGGATACAAGGAAGCCAATCCTTCGCCGCTGGCTTGATGGCACTGTGAGCAATGCTTGGTGTAGAGCGTCATGCCCTGCACCTTGTATTGGTCAAACCGAATCTTGGTGCGGCGATCCATCTCGGGCAGTTGGTCAGCTTGAGTATCTGTAGGTTGACTTTGACCACAAGCGGCCAATAATACAATGAAGAAAAAGGGAAGAAGCTTATTCATATTCTTTGCGTAATACGGCTATGTCTTTGATCAATAAATCTACTTGCTTAGGTTCTGTGCCGTCATAGACACCACGCACACGTCTGTCAGGGTCAATGAGCAGGAAGGCGCCACTATGGGCAAAACCACCCGGAGCATCCGGATCTTCATCCGCAATGATCATGTAGGTATAGGCCAATGCATAAATGCTGTCTTTTTCGCCGGTGAGGAAGTGCCATTTGTCCGATGAAACGCCCAAGTTTTTTCCAAATTCATTGAGCACCTGCACATTGTCATGCTCAGGGTCTATGGTATGAGATACGATCATCACATTCGGCGTATTTTCAATTTCCTCATACACGCGCAGCATCTGTGCCTTCATCACAGGGCAAATGGTAGGGCAGGAGGTAAAGAAGAAATCAGCGACATAGATTCTTCCTTTGTACGATTCGGGCGTCACCACTACACTGTCTTGGTTGGTCAATCGAAAATCGCCCACTGTATAGTATGTAGTGTCCGCACCATTGATATCATGATTGCCCATGATCGGCAGGCGTTTGTTGTTGTTCACCGGACCGCAGGAAGCGAACGCCAAAATGATAATGAGAAAAGGGTAGCAGATTTTCATTTTCGAAGGTGCTTATAAATTCTAATGGCCAGCATCAATAGGATGGCAAAAATCACCAAGCCGAGCGTGCCATACAACCAGTCCACCGTATTTTTCAACACGATCAAGAAAACAATAGCGACCAGAAAAAGGGTAGCCACTTCGTTCCAAATGCGGAATTTCATAGATGACCACACATCGGTGCGTGTTTGCAATTGTATATACAGTCTGTGACACACCAATTGATAGACAAAAAGAAAAAACACGAAGGTCAGCTTCACATGCATAAAGGGCAATTGCAACCACTCGGGCTGAGTCACAATAAGCGAAGTGCCCAACGCTAGGGTAATCACAGCCGATGGCCATGTGATGCCAAACCACAACCGCTTGGCCATCAGACGTAATTGCGGTAACAATACGGATTGTTCGTTGGGTGACTTTTCGCCTGTTTCGGTGATATAGACAAAAAGCCGAACGATATAGAATAATCCTGCGAACCAGGTGACCACAAATATGATATGAAGTGCTTTTAGCAGGTTATAATCCATTGGTTGGCAACCGATTTACGGGTAAATTTGGCATGAACTGTTCGTGACCTATACACGTTGGCAAGTTAGTTAAAACCCAAAAGGCAAATGAAGGATTCCGGCAATCTGTGGTTTTTTGAAGAGAGTGATCTCTTTGATGTGCTATGTCCGCACAAAACACCCGGTATGGAAAACACACATATCCCTAGTGTGTATCAAAAGGACGATTACATCTATTTTCCGCAAGATGCATCTGAGCAAATCTATATGATCTCCAATGGTCGCGTGAAAATAGGCACCTACACGCCTGACAAGAAGGAGGTGGTCAAGGCAATACTGGCCAAGGGTGAGATTTTTGGTGAATTGGCGCTGGCAGGCGAGGAAGTCCGAACGGATTTTGCCCAGGCAATGGACAATGACACACGCATATGCGTGATGTCTATCAATGACTTAAAAGATTTGATGAAAGACAATCAGGAGCTTTCGTTCAAAATACTGCGGATAGTAGGGTGGAGACTCAGAAAGATGGAGCGCAAGATCGAGTCGCTGGTGTTCAAAGATGCTCGTACGCGTATTGTAGAATTCCTAAAAGACACAGCCAATGAGCGCGGACAGAAGGTGGGTTTTGAGATGATGATCAAAAATCACCTCACGCACAAAGATATAGCTAGTCTCACAGGCACGTCACGCCAGACCGTGACCACTGTGATGAACGAACTCCGCGAAAAGAATCTAATCAACTTCGACCGACGAAGGATTCTGATTCGGGATATGGAGAAACTTGCATAATGGATATAAAAAAAGCACCACACGAGGCGGTGCTTTTCTATTTTCTTCAGGAATGGATTAAATACCGGTTCCTTTTGTCGCCTTCACATTCACCGTTACTTTGATTTCGTTTTTGATGGCTTTGTCGCCAAGGTTGTCAAAGAACGAATCTGATCCGTAACGTACGTCGAATTTTGATCGGTCAAAAGTCAATTCGGCTGAAGCAATCAGATTGTCCCCATCAATTTTTACTATAGCAGGGAATGTCACTTCTTCAGTTTTTCCTTTGATAGTCAATGAAGCGGTGATTTGCGCAGCTCCATTATCTCCCTTTCCAATTTTCTTGATCACAAGGTTGGCAGTGGGGAATGATTCTACAGAGAAAAAATCGTCAGACTTCAGGTGACCCACTAGCTTATCAGCCATGCCGCCTGAAAGATCTGTGTTGGTCATAGAATTCATGTCGACGCTCAAGTTGCCACCAGTCACTTTGCCACCTGACACTTCGAGCGTGCTAGATGCAAAAGACAATGTGCCTTCATGTGTTTTGCCTACGGCATTTCCTCCAAACCACTGGATGGTGCTTTCAGTTGTGTTTACTGTGTAGGTGTTTTTTTGTTCAGTGGCATCACCTACGGCGAGTGTCACAAGTAGAAGCGTAAGATTCATCATAATTTTTCTTAATTTATATGTATGTACATTTAATGTACGAACAATACGTCAGCATAACCAAGAAGGTTCCCTACATTTGAAAAAAAATCTAAAAAAGTGATCAGCATCGGAAATACCCTTCTATCAGACGACATCAAAGAGGAGTCGTTTGTCTGTGATTTGAACAAATGCAAG
>CAZPST010000217.1:0-3484 GCA_964589185.1 uncultured Roseivirgaceae bacterium
CCGAAAAAAAGAAATGATCCAGCGAATTCAATCCGTTTTTTTGCTTTTGATGGCTCTTAGCATGCTTGCCGTATTGTTTGTGCCCATTTGGGTCACGGGCAATACCGAGTCGGGTGAAGTAGTGATCCTTACGGCTTTCAAGATCAGCTATGAAGATCAGGCCGGGTTGATCCCAAATGTATTGGCCACCAAAAATGTGATCTATATCGCCATTTTGGCTGTGATTTCAGCCGCCGTAGCATTTTTCTCCATTTCCAAATATGAAAATCGCCTTACGCAGATGAAACTGGGCGCATTGAATTCATTGATCGTGGGAGCGGTGGTGGTGTGTAATTACCTAGCCATCACCTCCGGCAAGGAGATGATAGAAACGACCAATGTGGGTGAATTCAAATTGGGATTCATGTTACCTGTGGTGGCACTCTTATTCAATTCACTGGCCAATCGGTTCATCCGTCGGGATGAAAAGCTGGTGCAGTCAGCTAACAGGATGCGCTAGTACTCCGAAAAGCACACATTCAAGATGGGCCTGTGCTCGGCAAACTGTGCATAGCACCACTCGCGCAACTGCCGAATTTCTTCAGGGATGAGCGATTGTAGTGCTTTCTTTAGTTCTTTTTCAAAAAGTAGTTGGTCAAAACTCACCTTGGCCAACACTGTCTTAAAGTAGTCTAACATACGTGAAAGTTTGTTAAGGTCTGAACCGGTGATGTAAAATTGACGTTCGGTCGTGTAATGTGCATTACCAAAAAATTAAAGAATTAATACTTTTGGCCGCTGCTAAAAAAGTCAGCTCATGAAGTTAACGAATATAGGTGTTTTTAGTTTATGTCTTTTCTTGACTGTCACCAGCCTGACAGCCCAAGAGGTGTCCATTCGATTGGGCGAGAATCAGATTGGACTCAATCAATACTTTACCATTGCTATCTCTATCGAAAATGACAACCTGCGCCAGCATTCACCTTTTCCTGACATTGAGGGATTTGTAAAGCGCGGCACATCATCTTCGTCTTCCACCTCATTCATCAACGGGCAGATTTCGTCATCTCACACCATCACCCAAAATTATCAGCCCACTGAAAAGGGCCAGTTCACGTTGGCACCATTCAAAATGGAGGTGAATGGCAAATCAGTGAGCGGAGCGGGAACACGTATTACGGTGGGCGAACCGGTTCAAACGCGTAGGAGAAGTCAACTTGACGATCCGATGGACAACTTCTTTAATAGGAACAGCGCCCCCACCGAGTACATTGATGTCAAGGCCGATGCATTTCTGTCATTGAGTACGTCAAAGAATGAAGTGTACGTGGGTGAAGGATTCACTACCACGCTGGCCTTTTATGTTTCGGCAGCAAACCGTGCCGAGCTGCGGTTTTTTGATCTTGGGCAGCAAGTTGGCGAAATCGTAAAGAAAATTAAGCAGGAGCACTGTTGGGAGGAAAATTTCAATATTGAACAAATAAACGGGGAGCCAATCACGCTAAATGGCAAGCAGTTTACTCGATACACCGTTTTTCAGGCCACCTATTTTCCCTTGAATGTAAAGGATGTAAAGTTCCCCGGCACAGACTTGAAATTGATCAAGTATAAAGTGGCCAAGAATCCGTCCTTCTTTGGGCAAAATCGACAAGAAGATTTCGTTACATTTTCGTCAGCACCCAAGACCGTCAAAGTAAAGGAATTGCCACCGCATCCGCTCCGCGAAAGTGTGGCCGTAGGTCAGTATCAATTGCGTGAAAAACTGGATAAGAATAACTTGGAAACCGGTCAAAGTTTCAATTATGCGTTTGATGTAGTGGGTGTGGGCAACATCAGCGCCATCAACGAGCCGATCATTCCTGACGATGACAATTTTGATTTTTATGCACCCAACACACGTCAAAATGTGAACAGAGGCAATGGACGCATATCGGGTAGCAAGTCCTTTAATTATTACGGCATACCTAACGAGCCCGGTACATATGCATTGGGCGATTATTTCAATTGGGTATTCTTCAATCCTCAATCACAGAAGTATGACACCCTGCGATCTGAACAAACCGTGACCGTGACCGGCGAGAGCCGCAAGAACGAGTATATCTTGTCAAATGATGTGGGGGCTTTTTATGACCGCATCAATACAGAAGACAACACGCTCCGATCCACCACAGCCATGCGTTGGTTTCGGTGGGTGATGAATGCGTTCGTTGTGCTGGTCTTAGCCTTGACTGCTTATATGGTGTTTAAAAGGGGGTGATTTTAGGAGAAATTTACCTTTGAGGAATAATCCCCCCTGAATAGTAGCTTTACGCCCATGAATACGCTTGGGCACAACTTCCGCATCACGTCTTTTGGTGAATCTCACGGATCAGGTATCGGCATTGTAATAGATGGCTGCCCTGCCGGTGTGGTATTGGATATGGCCTTCATCCAGTCTGAGCTCGATCGCCGCAAACCGGGGCAGTCACGCATCACTACTCAGCGCAAAGAGGCTGACGAATTTCATATTCACTCGGGCGTATTTGATGGCACGACGACAGGTCACCCGATCATGATTTTCATTCCTAATGAAGACCAAAAAAGCAAGGATTATTCGCATATCAAAGATCAGTTTCGTCCGTCACATGCAGATTACACCTATCAGGAGAAATATGGCATTCGCGATTATCGGGGCGGAGGACGGAGCTCTGCTCGCGTAACGGCCGGATGGGTAGCTGCCGGGGCAATTGCCAAGCTGGCATTGAAGGATGTGCGCATCAACGCCTATGTGTCGCAGGTGGGTGATCTTCGATTAGATGATGATTACACCCAATTTGATTTCACGGAAATAGAAAAAAATGCGGTCAGATGTCCTGACCCGGTCATGGCGCAGCGCATGTTTGATTTGATAGATGGCGTGCGCAAAGAAGGAGATACCATCGGTGGGGTGGTCACCTGCGTAATCCGCAATGTGCCGGTGGGGATAGGTGAGCCTCTTTTTAGCAAACTCCACGCCGAGTTAGGTAAGGCCATGCTCTCCATCAACGCGGTGAAAGGTTTTGAATATGGAAGCGGCTTTGCGGGTGCGGCTATGTGTGGCTCGGAGCACAATGACGAAATGATCAATGATGGTGGAAATGTAAAATCAACAACCAATCACAGTGGGGGCATTCAGGGGGGCATATCAAATGGGGAGGATATTTACTTTCGAGTGGCATTTAAGCCGGTGGCCACTATTATGAAGGATCAAGCCAGTGTAGACAAAGACGGAAACGAAGTAACAGTATCCGGCAAGGGGCGCCACGATCCATGTGTGGTGCCACGCGCTGTTCCCATCGTGGAGGCACTGACAGCATGTGTGTTGTTGGATTTCATGAAAAAATAAACCCGAGCCAATTCTGACCCGGGTTCGCATGGTTCTCATAAACTGAAAATATCATTCTTCATCTACAAATCCGATACTTGTAATTTCGGGTTTCAATTCACCCTGCGCCGGAAGATCAAAGGAGATCACTACGGAGGTGCC
>CAZPST010000218.1:0-3373 GCA_964589185.1 uncultured Roseivirgaceae bacterium
AATGTGGTTCCTGTTTTTGCCAAGTCTACTATGCGCGGTATCCAGTCTTTGTTTCGATCGGCCAATATGACATTGACTTGATCGGGATCTCCCATTTCGCTTACCATGAATTCATACAGTCCATCAATATTCTCTGCCTTATAGTAGGCGATCATGGCTTGAAGTCCTTGCGCGGTAGTTTGCTGATCCGAAATCATCTTGTACAAGTCAGCGGCCTGTGACTGGTAGGAAATGTCATCAAATACGGCCATTTGAAACGCAATAGTCTCTAAACCCTTGATGTCCTTTTGCTGCTCCATGGCCATCTGCACAAAGGTGCCTTCAAAACTCGCAGGAGCTTCACCGAGCATGGTAGGTAGAATCATTGAAGTGATCACAAAAGGCTTCAACGTTTTCAACGCCTCCACGCCTTCACCCACTCGGCTGATCAAGAATTCATCCAATACGGTAAGTTCGTTTTCGGTATACAGTTGATCCAGCGTCATTCCACCTTTCATTCCGAGATGCTGCATCATCTCCTGTTGTAGGTTTGGGTTGTCCATGTCTAGCTCCAGCGCGATCTGTTCTGATTGATCGAAGGCGATTTTCACTTTCTCCTTGAGTTCAAAATCGGCCTGAGGCAGGATATGAAAGGTGCCGTAGATGTAGGTTGTATTAATTCCCTTTCCTTCTAATTTCCATAGAAGTGAATTGTCAAGCTGCTGCGCACTACCCCCTAGCAGTAATACAAACGTGCCAAGAAAAAATCCAAGTACGAGCGCTACGTTTCGGATGATTTGCTGTCTTTTCTGTTCCATGATTTTGCGTTTTTTCCACATTAGTGTTCGAAACCGCTCAAAAAATTACTTGGAATGGAAAAATCTCTCTGTGTACACTAAGAACATCATCAAATTTTAATTTTCGCTTAAGACAATTCTAATTTCATTGTAAGCAGTCCTTTATATCCCCAATGTAGTATTGCCTCTCATCTCACCCAAGGAAGCATTACTATGAGAATCATGACTATACGCACGATCAGCTTGATTGTCTTGCTGCTTCTGACATATCTCTCCCACGGACAAGACCTACCTACCAAAGGTGCGTTGGACAGTGCATACATAGCTGAAGTGCAGGACAAATATGAAAAAGACAAAGTGCTGCACGCAGAGCCGCTTTTTATTGACCTCATCCGTGACCTAGGCGCTCGCAAAGGCGAAAAAGAATGGAACCTCGGCTTTGGCCTTACTGACAATAGGCAATTTGATACATTCGGCACCCTCATCGAGTACGAATGGGCGCCCGTTGACCGATTGGGCTTTGAGGTGGAACTGCCCTTTACTTTTTATGCCCCACTTAATGGGTTGCTTCCTCGAGATTCTATCCCTGCTGATCGCTTGGAGAGTCTAAAAGTAGCTACTCAATGGACATTTTTTGTGAATGAGCGTATGGCCACCTCCATGGCGCTGGGCTACATTCACGAATTTGAGCTATCTGATTTCAGGCATTTTGGCAACCCCACATTCAAGGGAAATATTTACAACCCCTTCCTAGTGGTCGCTAAGCGTTGGGGAAATAATTTTCATACGCTCGCATATACGGGTCCTCGATTCGTGAAGCATTTTGACAAACAATTGCATACATCATTCGAACTTCATACCAATGTGCACTACATGATAACAGGCACACGCAACTTCGTGGGAGTAGAATTCAACAAGTATTTCATGAATGGCGATTTTGACATGACCATTCGCCCACAGATGCGCGTGGGCATTGCTGACAATTTCCTTGTGGGTATAGTAGGTGGCATTCCGCTAAATCGTGAAAATCAAGGCATGAGTTCGTTCATTCGTCTAATCTGGGAGCCGGGGCACTAATTATTTTACCGTGTTCTAGTCCGCAGCGCTAATAGTTTTCACCCCCGTGTACCTTTGCGCCCCATGGAAAGAGGAGCAACAGTAGAAAAACTGGAAATCACGGCCATCACATCAGAGGGCAAGAGTCTAGGCAGGCATGACGGCCTGGTGATATTTGTAGAAGGTGCCGTGCCCGGCGATGTAGCCGATGTGGAAATCACTTATAAGCGTCGGCGGTTTTTAGAAGGAAAAATCAAGCAACTGCACACCGCTTCTCCACACCGTGCCGAGTCATTCTGTGAGCACTTTGGCACCTGTGGCGGCTGCAAATGGCAACATCTCTCCTACACTGCACAACTGCAATACAAACAAGATCATGTGGCTGAAAACCTACACAAACTGAGTGGGCTGGACTTACCATTGATCAATCCCATTATTGGCTCAGAAGAAACAAAATACTACCGAAACAAGCTTGAATACACCTTTTCTAATAAGCGTTGGCTCACTCAGGAGGAAATTGGGTCAGATACTGTGCTCGAAAGAAACGGACTGGGTTTTCATGTGCCACGTCGGTTTGACAAGGTCTTGGATATCAACAATTGCTACTTACAAGCCGATCCTTCTAATCGTATTCGGCTGGCGCTGAAGAATTACGCGCTTGAAAATGGCCTTACTTTTTTCGACATACGCGATCAGCATGGGTTGCTGCGCAATCTGATCATCCGCACGGCCACTACAGGCGAAGTGATGGTGATCGTGCAGTTTTTCGAACCAAATAAAAAAGCGATCATCGCGGTGATGGAATTCCTCAAACGTGAATTTCCGGAGATTACTTCGCTCAATTACATCATCAACGAAAAGAAAAACGAGACCTACTTCGATCAGGAGGTGGTATGCTATGCGGGCACGCCATTCATCCAAGAGAAAATGGCCGACCTGACCTTCCGTATCGGGCCGAAATCATTTTATCAGACAAATTCACAGCAAGCCGAACGGCTCTATGAAGTGGCTGCTCGAATGGCTGCACTTTCAGGTACAGAGACCGTGTATGACCTCTACACGGGCACGGGCACCATCGCCAATTACATTGCTCGAAGCGCCAAAAAGGTGATCGGGGTGGAATATGTGCCTGAAGCGATCGAAGATGCGAAGGTGAATTCGCAGATCAATGGCATCACTAACACGGCGTTCTTTGCCGGAGATATGAAAGACGTACTGTCAGATGCCTTTGTCGAAAAAAATGGCCGCCCGGATGTGATCATTGTAGACCCGCCACGGGCTGGCATGCACGAAGATGTGGTGGAAATGCTGCAGCGCATCAAGCCGGACAGACTGGTGTATGTAAGTTGCAATCCGGCCACTCAAGCACGCGATATCGAGTGGCTGTCGGAGGCATTTTCTGTGGAAGAAATTCAGCCGGTAGACATGTTTCCGCACACGCAGCACGTAGAGAATGTGATATTGCTCAAAGCACTCTGACCTATCACGTATCTTTGCGGCATGTCATTGCTCCAATCCACATATGACGCCTTCAAAACAGC
>CAZPST010000219.1:0-3342 GCA_964589185.1 uncultured Roseivirgaceae bacterium
CAAAGAAAAGGCACCTAGAATACTGCCAATAATCACTACCGCCTCGATCAGATACTCCGGCCATTTTTGGCAGAGGGTGGTGAGCAGGCGTTTCATAATGTCTGCGTCATGGATTGGGCGGAGGCACGGATTTCACAGACTGAAAAATACGCCTTTACAATGGTACGTGATTCAGACGGACATGCACATAGATTACTGGCAATGTCGCACCAGACAAGTGATCTCATAGTAGTGATTTCTACCCAAGATATCCAGAAATCATATTTTTATCAAATTAGCCAAGTCGTAACCCCGGCTGCCCAAATGGCTGATCATACACGCGCGAGCCGGTTGCCTTGTACAGCGCGTTGGCTAGCGCTCCAATAATTGGTGGAAGAGAGGGCTCACCCAATCCGGTCGGATCAATACCATTCCCCACAAAAAATGTCTCAATTTCCAGTGGTGCTTCGCTCATGCGAATCAACCGATATTGGTTAAAATTCTGCTGATCAGGTTTCCCGTTGCTGAATGTCATGCTGCTATACATGGCGTGACCTATGCCATCAATGATGCCACCCTCTATCTGATTGCGGGCACCTTCGGGATTCACCAATATGCCGCAATCCACCGCGCACCATACTTTTTGCACACGTGGAGTGCCATTCACCTTTACCAAATCCACTACCTGCGCAACGTATGAATTGTGGCAATAATAGGCAGATACTCCTCTGAACACCCCGGGAGTTTCAGTGCCCCACTTGGATTTTTCTTTGACCAATTTCAACACACCTGCATAGCGTTCCGGATCGTAATCATTGTTTTCTCCTACAGGATTGGTCTTTGCTCGATCGAATAATTCCAATCGAAAATCAATGGGGTCTTTGCCTAACGTTTCAGCTATTTCATCCAAAAATGCCTGCTCTATTCCGGCCATAAAATTGGATCGCGGAGCACGCCATGCACCTACCGAGATGTTTGAATCCGCGCGCACATTTTCTGCCTTATAGTTGTCTATTGTTCCGGCCGGAAACCGATTAGCAAACACAGGCCCGCCTTGAATGCCCGCCCCGCGAACATCAAATCCGATTACGTTATTTTGTTCGTCTAGGGCTGCACGATACCGCACTTTGTACGCGGGACGGTAGGTTCCTTGCGTCATGTCATCTTCGCGTGTATACACCAGCTTCACGGGCGCATTCATTTTTTGTGAAATGACGGCCGCCTCCAAGGCGAAATTGCCATAGAGCCTTCTACCAAAACCGCCACCCATGCGCGTCATCATGATTGAGATGGATTCAACAGGCAATCCAAGTAAATTGGCAGCACTCAGTTGCAAGTATTCCGGTGTTTGTATCGGCCCCACTAATTCTGCTTTGTGGACTGTGACATGGGCAAAGAAGTTCATCGGCTCCATGGTGTTGTGTGCGAGAAACGGCGCACTGTACGTCCGCTCGATTACGTTAGCCGCTGACGTAAACGCTTTATCAGGATCTCCGTCCTTTCGTTCGGGCTCCACGCCTGTCTGGTCCAATGCTGCTTGGAGTCGATCGCTATGATCAGATGTGCTCTCCACAGGTGTGTCGCTTTCCCATTGTACATTTAATGCCTTTTTGGCCTTCATCACTTGCCAGGTGGTGTCGCCCACTATCGCCACCAGTTCGGTAAAGGCATTCGTGTCTGACCATTGTTTCTCATCGGGTACCGTGCTGATGGTAAAGACATCTCGTATACCGGGCATGCCTTTAGCTGCGCTTGCGTCCAGATTTTTGATTTTCATCCCAAATGCAGGAGCATGCTCAATCATGGCTATGAGCATCCCTTCTCGTTTGTAATCCATTCCGAAAAGCGACTCACCCGTCACGATTTTTTTAGCGTCCACATTTTTGGTTGGTGTGCCAATGATTTTGAAGTTTGCCGGGTCTTTTAGTTCTAGCTCGGCGGGCACTTCCATACTGGCAGCCAGAGAAGCCACATCTCCATATCCAATAGATCGCTCGGTTGATTTGTGATAAATGAATCCCTCTGCTGTGGTCAATTCGCCGATCGGCACTTGCCATTGTTTGGCTGCCGCTTCTAGGAGCATACGACGCGCCGCTGCTCCGGCCATGCGTAGACTGTTCCACCCTGCGCGAATGGACTGACTGCCTCCTGCCAACTGGCGCACATAGTTTTTGGTGTCTAATCCGGCTTGTTCTACAATCACTTTTTTCCAATCCACATCCAATTCTTCCGCCACGATCATCGGCATTGCCGTTTTTACATTCTGACCGATTTCCGGATTGGGCGACATGATAGTCACTACGCCATTGTTGCCGATTTTGATAAATGCATTCACATCAAACCACGACTCGGGGAGTTCCAGTGCATCCGTGCCGGTGGTTGGACCACATGCAGCCAGCCAACTGAATCCGATCATGATGCCGCCTGTTCCGGCAGCCGATACTTTGAGAAATGAACGACGATTGTAGGATGTTTTGATTAAAGTCATGGTAGTGTGGTTTTAGCTGAGTTTGGCTGATGCAGTTTTGATGGCTGCTTTGATACGTACATAGGTGCCACAGCGACAGATGTTGCCATTCATGGATGCTTCTATTTGATCATCGGTAGGCGAGGGGTTGCTACTGAGCAACGATACGGCGCTCATGATTTGGCCTGCTTGACAATAGCCACATTGCGGCACATCATGTTCTAGCCAGGCTTCTTGTACCGCATGCGTTGCATTTTCAGAAAGCCCTTCGATTGTCGTGATTTTTTTTCCTTCAGCCAACGAAACCGGCACGGAGCAAGACCGGACGGCCACTCCATCTAAGTGAATGGTGCAAGCGCCACATTGGGCAATGCCGCATCCGTATTTGGTACCAACTAAATCGAGATGATCACGGAGCACCCATAGCATGGGCGTATCGGCATCCACATCCACGGTTTGTTTTTTGCCATTGATTTTCAGATTGAAAGTAGCCATAGATCAGAGGTTTATTGAAGCGATGAACAATATACTCAGAAATTGACAAGAATTCCTTCCTCCTTGGGTCGAAAGGTGCAGGCATGTACAAGAGCGGTTGGCAGTTTCGCCTGTTGGAGGATGCTATCTCCGTTTTCGTGGATCGTTCTTCTTTTGCTTTTTAGTACTAATCAACCCGTACGAAAGCATGATAGCGATACCCATGGCCATTATCAAAAAATACCACCGCGGATTGCCCTCTTGATAGGTGCGTAGTAAATACCAAACACTCAAAATGAGTACCAGCACAATGCCTACATAGCTAAGCGCACGTATTTGGTTTGGATTCATGAGGCAATGTTACGAAATAAAAAACCCTGACTCCAGAAGGGGATCGGGACGTCAGGGTAAAATAAAAAAAA
>CAZPST010000220.1:0-3329 GCA_964589185.1 uncultured Roseivirgaceae bacterium
TCAAACTTTCTTCGGTCTCACGCGAATATTGATCATCTCTACGAGCAGCGAAAAGAACACCGAAAAATAGATGTAGCCTTTCGGTATTTCGTAATGAAAAGCATCGAGTACGAGCATGAAGCCGATCAAGATGAGGAACGAAAGGGCGAGTATTTGCAAGGTGGGATGTCGATTGATAAATGTACTGATGCGCCCTGAGAATAGCACCATGATGATGATGGACACCACCACGGCAATGATCATCAGGATCAGTTGGTTAGATAACCCGATGGCGGTGAGGATGGAGTCGAACGAGAAGACAATGTCGAGCATGACGATCTGAAAAATGATCTTGCCCATGGCTTGGGTGCCTGAGGTCTTGATGTTGCCGTGTTCGTCTTCAGTTGTTTCGATTTTGTGGTGAATTTCGGTGGTGCTTTTGGCAAGTAGAAACCCTCCGCCTACTAGTAATATCAAATCGCGCACGCTCACTTCGTGGTAAAAATTGAACATGTCGACCGTGAAAAGTGGCGTGGTGAGTTGCACAATGTATGTGATGCCCATGAGCATAAAAATGCGCATGATGAGTGCCAGACCCAAACCGATGTTGCGCGCCTTGGCTTGCTGATGTTCGGGTAGCTTGGAGGCTACTATGGAGATGAAAATGACGTTATCTACCCCGAGGATGACTTCCAGAAAAATAAGGGTGAGCAGAGCTATCCAGGTGTCGGCTTGTAAGAAAATTTCCATGGTGCGTAGTGATTTTGGCTACCAACTTACTGAAAATGTGGCGGACGAGTGAAAGGAAATGGTGGTGTGGCGCTGGTTTATTTTTTTCACAACCTACACCAACCATTTATACACCGTCTTCGACCGAAATGTCTCGCCTGCTTTCAAGGCTGTACTCGGAAAATCCGGTCGGTTTGGAGAGTCAGGAAAATGCTGTGTCTCCAAGCAAAAGACTGCATACTTCGGGTAGTGCTCCCCTGCTCCATTGATGGGATAATTGCCGGTGAAAAGCTGTACGCCCGGCTCGGTGGTGAGCACTTGCAGGGTGAGGCCACTTGCTCCCTGCGCTTCGGCGATCAAAGTGGGTTCATTGGTGACTCCCGCCTTTCGCACAAAACAATGATCATATCCGAAAGCCTGTACCAGTTGCTGAAAGTCTGACGCCAATCCTTCGCCGATGTTTTTCCATTGACGCAGATCAAAGGACGTATTTTCAACCGAATGTGGCGCATCGGGTACGGGAATGCCATTGTCGGTGGGGATATACTGATCTGCCAAAATGCGAACGGAATGATCGTGAATGAGTCCGCCACCGTCTAGATTGAAATAGGCGTGCTGGGTGAGATTAATGACCGTGTCTTTGTCTGAAGTGGCCTCATAGCATATGATCCATTCATTGGTGTCCGTTAGTTCGTAGGTCACTCTTACGCTGAGATTGCCCGGGTAGCCTTCCTCTCCATCCGCACTGATGAGTGACAACTCTGCCTTGGAGTCGGATAGCAGCTTCACGTTCCACACCTGTTTATCGAAACCCGATATCCCACCATGCAAATGATTGCCATCGTTGTTTTGTGCCAATTGATATGCCTGACCATTCACTGAAAATCGTCCTTCGGCTATGCGATTAGCAAATCGCCCAATGATGGCGCCCAGATAGTTGGTATGCACCAGATAGGACTCTAATTTCTCGAATCCGAGTACAATGCTTTTTGCACCTTTTGACGGACGTAGACAATTGACTGTGCCGCCGTAATTGAGAAAACCAAACGTGGCTCCAGTGGTATTTCGGAGTTCATATTGATAGATGGGTGTGCCGTCTGCTAGGTATCCGAAGGGGGTGTATGGGTGCATAGGGATGGTAAATTAAAAAATCGACATACAATTCAATCCGATAAAAATACAGTTCAGCGACTAGTATCTCGTTTCAACCCCAAACTGCTTTCTTTCAAACCCATTATGCCGTCAATTTGATCAGGTTTTAAACAAAAAATACCATGAAAAAATTAACTCTGATCCTCACTGCCGTATTGGCTTTTGCAACATTCACTACCAACGCGCAGCAAACTGAAGCACCAAAATCGGGTGCCAAAATTTACATCGAAAACAAATCGCTGGAGGTACAGCCAAATGGTGAACAAACGTTTGACGTGTATATTGTCCGCGCTAAACAAGCGGGAAAAACTACGTTTAGCACACCAACATTTTCAGGAGCCGGTGACGTGACGTTTGATGTGATTCAAGATGCCACCAACCCCGATCATTTTGTGGTAACAGCCAAGGGCGCAGGTGCGGCAGGCAAGTATTTCTACACCGTAACCAGCAAGAGCAACTCCGGCACACAGCCTATCAGCGGCACTACTGTATCGGTAAGTGTAGGCGGCAAAGCAGTGGCATCAGACAACTAATCGCTACGTTTGTGGCATGAAGAAGTACGCCTACAGGATCGTAATCAGCATTCTCGTCTTTTTCTTTTTCAGGATCAATGAAGCCCGTCATTTGGATGACTTCTTTACCTGGCCATTGGAGTCGACGTTCTATTTGATCTACACCATTGCGGTATTGCTGATCATCTGGGAAGTGTTGTCACGAGCCATTGATTACTGGAAAAAGCGCACGTCACTTAGCCATACACGCGGACTCTATAAAATCTCAGCAAAGGCAACCCTGTTGGTGTTGCCTTTTGTTTTTTTCTTTTCATACCTCTTCATCTTCCACATCAAACCCACCTGCCGATGCGAACCTGAACGATTGGTAGATCTGAATTCGCAATTTTGGATGCTGGTGGCGCAAGGTTTTGTGATTTCGCTGCTGATTCAAGCGTATGAGATCATCAGGCTGTATATCGGCATGACGGTGCAAAATGCCCGTGAGAAAGAATTGATCCAAAAGGAACTGATTTCGGCGCGGTTTGAAGGACTAAAAAATCAGGTGAATCCGCATTTCTTGTTCAACAGTTTCAGTGTGCTCACGAGTCTGGTAGAAACCAAGCCGGATGTGGCCGTGCAGTTCATCGCCAAGCTATCGGACATGTATCGCTACATTTTGGAAAATGACGATAAGGACGTGGTATCCATTCAGGAAGAATTGGCTTTTCTGGATGATTACCTTTTCCTGATCAAAATGCGCCACCAAGATGCCATCATCATCGAAAAGAAAATTGAGTTGGCCGGATTGGACATTCAATTGCCGCCCATGTCGTTGCAGATATTGGTAGAAAATGCCGTGAAACACAATTCGTTCTCCAAAGACGAGCCGCTCACTATCCTCATTCAAAATGAAGGCGATCGATTCATCGTGGTGGAAAATGCCAAACGACCCAAATCCGAACTGGCCAAATCGAC
>CAZPST010000221.1:0-3305 GCA_964589185.1 uncultured Roseivirgaceae bacterium
TACAGTTTTGCCGCTAGAAAGCGCACTGTATCTCTCTCATTCAATGAGAATTCGTCTGGAACAGTCAACGTCATTTGCTTCATACTCAAATTTAGTTCTTTGATTTCAACTTCACTCTCCCCTATACACCGCCCCTGAAGTAGGCGTTTCGTTTAGTTCGATGCGGCACAGCAGCGGTAATGCAGGCTTGATTTTTCCCCAAAGCCACACGGCAATATGTTCGCACGTAGGATTCTCAAGCCCCTCGATATCATTCATCAGCTTATGATCCAGCATGTCCACCACGGGTTTCACTGTCTTTTTGATATCGGCAAAATCCATGACCCAACCCAAATGCGGATCGAGCGGTCCGTCAAAATAGACCGTGAGGTGATAGGTGTGTCCGTGGATCTGACGGCACTTATGAGTTTCGGGTACATTGGGTAGAAAATGCGCCGAGTCGAAGGTGAATTGCTTAAATATTTCCATGAGAATGGCGCAAAATTACGCTAATCGCTGCGCCTTTTAAAACCCTCACGCTATCAAATCACGCAAGTATCATTCGTACAAAACTTCTCAGCCAGCACATCTTCGCCAGTTTGCATGTAATCGATCGGTCGTACGTGAGCTGCCATTTGTTCGTATTGGGCTTTGGAAATGGCCTCATACGGCATCTGTGCGTAGGCGCCCATTTCTAGTTTGGGCAAAAAGCTAATCGACTTTAGGTGGTATTTGAAAAAATCCAAAATCGGCGCAATTTGATTGGCCTCCTCCGGTCTGAACGTGACCGTGCACGACACCTGATTATCTGACCAATAGGTTTGTAAAAAAGCGGCCAAACTCACCTGCTCCCAAATGCTTACGTCTTTCAAACTGCGGCCTTCATTGTGCACCGGAAATGAAACTACTACCGATGACGGATCCATCACATCGTCTTCCACATCTAGCCCGGCTTCTCGCAGTGAGGGCAGCAGTTGGGATGTCTTGGCAATACGCACCCGACGGATGTAATACTCAAACTCAGGATAATGGCAGCCCGGATTCACGCCTGCCAGCAGACTCACCGTGCCGGAGGGTTTCACACTTGTGGTCTTGATACTCTTGGGCACACACAGCCACGCCGAGTAAATGTCGTCCCATTTTTGTATTTCACGATAGCCGTCTTCCAGCCAATTTTTAAGCGTATCTAGCGAATGCGTGTCAATGAAATTGGTCACGCCGGTCACGGAGGTGCCTATGCGGCGGTTGCGCTTCTGCACACGATTGGTCTGGTGCCAGGTGGTATTGACCAATGTGGCCGTTTTGCCTACCATATAGGCGAATTTCAACGTTCGGAGGTAGTCGGCTTTGGACTCAGCACGCGATGGAAATGTCTCCACTAGACAGCAGAGTTCAAAACTTTCGAGTGATTGCTCCCCACACGGATTGGTGCCCTTGGCCTTCACGTCTTTGAAGTCTGCCGGATCGCAGAGGCGCGAAAATGCGCGGATATTGTCCATGAAAATATACCCCGGCTCACCATTCACAGCCGTTTGCCGAGCCACTTCCTTGAAGTCTGTCCGATTATCCACCAGCACACTGTTGTTAGAAGCCCATCCATAGGCCGCTCTGCCTGCGTGGCTGCCCACATATTGACGCTTTTCATTGTCCCAATGATAGTCCTTGAGCTTGCGGTATTCTTCATTGTCCACATTGCCAAGTGCTATCTGTGCGGTACGGCGCACATTGCCGGCCACCACACATTGCCCAATCATATTCATGATGTCGGCTATGGCTGTCACACTGATGTATTTGTCGTGCTGTGCATCCAACACGGCTCGAACTTGCTCGTGCAAATGGCGCAAAGGCTCTGCTCCACTGGATACACCTCCAAATCCCCGTATCGGTTCACCTTCAGCTCGGATTTTACTGTAGTCAAACCGAAGGGTATAGGTGTCGTTTCCGGTGAAATGCTTGGCAAAATAGGAAACGAGCAGCCGCTTCAAACTCTCCACCCAACCTTCGCGCGTATCAGGGATGACGAAGTATTCTTCCTCTGCTGACGGCCGATAGGTCTTGATGCGTTGTGCTCCCGCCACGTCAAATCCAACACCCACACCCACCATGCTCATGTCCATCATAAAGGTGAACGGCATGGTGGCATCTTCCAATGCCTTACCCATTTGATCAGTAGACACAAAGGCGCAATTGAACAGCGCCTGACCCACGCGCTTTTCGTGAATGATAGGTGTGCCCAGTGCCCACAACATGCGACCTGGAGGCAAAAATTTCATCCTAAACATCCGATCGTACATCTCTTGTGCAGAGTCTTGCGCCTTGCTGTCATTCCAGCCAAGTTCATTGCTGAGTATATACTCTTTTTGCAAACTATAACACCCCTCCACCACACGTCTCACCGTCTCAAACCATTGCTCATTGGTGCCGTCGGCCTTCAGTCGCGAGTACGTGCGGTAGTACGTGAGCTGTCCTAATCCATTGAATCCAAAGTGCGGATCAATGTGGTGGTACTGATGAACAAAATCGTCGGTTAGTTTGAAATTGAGATCCATGTGTAGTGCTGTTATTGGTTGAATAAATAGTTAATGCATATGTTGGTGTTGTTGATTCAGTTCAGTGAAGAGGGTCTTAGCTTTTGGGAATAGAATATTGTTTTCTAGATGAATGTGTTTGTGTAGGTCTTTTTCAAATTCATCCAAGACAGCAAACGCCACTCTATAGGTTTGGCAGCCATCTGCAGGGGCGGTGTATCCGTTGGTCAGCGCGGCAATCTCCCGGAAGCGATCTCCCTCGGTGCTGTGTTCATGCTCCATCATGGCAATAGGATTATCAATGTGCCCAAAGTGTGGTTCCGAAAGGGGATAGTCATTTTCCTGTGCGCTGCACATGGCATTGATGTAGGGGAAGAGGATAAATTCTTCCTTTTTCATATGAGCGGTAAGTGCACCTGCCGTCTCATGAAAAAGCGCTTTGATTTGATGTAATTCGGGATGGCGCTCGCCATGCACTACGGATAGTTTGGTGAGATATGCCTCCAGCACAGGGATGGTGTCTGTGACGTACGTATGATGCACATTCACTATGTGCTTGATGAGATCGGGCAAGGACATTGTGCCGAAATCCAAGACATCAGCAGTTTTGAGCATCTCATTGACCTGATCAATTACGTGCTGTACATTGACTCTTTTGTCACGACAGGCGTCCGCCAACGCAATGCCGCCGTTGCAGCAAAAATCGATTCCATAGGTGGTGAACACCTTGGCCGTTTGATAATTCTGCGCCACTATTTTACTGACTTTGGTTGTTGCTAGATTCTCCATGTTAATTTA
>CAZPST010000222.1:0-3291 GCA_964589185.1 uncultured Roseivirgaceae bacterium
GACCCTGGCATGGGTTGGGGCACGGTGTGTTTCGATTATGACAATGATGGTTTCACGGACATTTACTTCAACAACGAGTACTTCTATTCGCCACACCCAAACCAACTGCTTCGAAACAACGGAGACCTCACCTTTAGCAATGTGACCAACACTGCGCTCGAGAATAGACAAAGTGGCTATGGATGCGCCACCGCCGACCTGAACAATGATGGAAAATTGGATTTGGTACTTGTGAATCTGCAAACGACCAACAGTTTGAAAATTTTCAGAAATGACGAATCAACTGTAGGGAACTGGGCGCAATTTTCACTGATCGGCACTACTACAAACAAATTCGGCATTGGTGCCAAGGTGCGACTTTGGGTCGACGAGCAAGTGTATATGCAAGATGTGCGGGCCGGATCGGGATATCGCTCACAAAATAGCTACCGATCGCACATTGGAATTGGGAATAACACAACCATCGATTCGGTCATTGTCTTTTGGCCGGATGGAATCAAACAAAAAATAACCGACGTGCCGATCAACACCCATTTATTGATACACCAAAGTGCAGGAATAGCCCCCTTCAATACTGAAGAGTATTCGTCCTATTTGAATGTGCCGAATGCACTGCCGAATCCGCCTTTGGTTGAGTCGGAAGAAATTCTGCTGGATGTATCTCAATCCACCGCCCGCTACTGGGTGGAACAACTACTGGATGCCATACGCGGAGACTTTGCCCGACCTACGGTGCATGCACGAAATCTTTTTCACGTTAGTCTCGGCATGTACGACGCTTGGGCAGCCTATGACGCCATTTCCGAACCTATCCTTTTGGGAAAATCACTAGGTGGTTTCGCTTGCCCATTCACTGGAATTGCTTCTCCACAAAACATTGAGGCTGCCAGAAAAGAAGCCATTAGCTATGCAGCCTATCGCATAATCACACATCGCTTCAGTAATTCGCCCTCGGCTGACGAAACCTTGGGCAATGCGTACAAATTAATGCTGACATTGGGGTACAATCCGGCATTCACATCCATTGATTATTCCGGCGGATCAGCAGCAGCTTTGGGCAATTACATCGGCTCTAAACTCATCGAATTTGGTTTGCAGGACGGTTCCAATGAACAAAATGGGTATCAGAATCAATTTTATGCACCGGTCAATCCTCCACTTAAACCAACAGACGCGGGTAATCCTACGCTCATTGATCCGAATCGATGGCAGCAACTGGAAATAGAGGGCGCCATTGATCAAAGTGGCAATCCTGTCTCGAGCATCAATCCCTTTCTTAGTCCCGAGTGGGGTCATGTGGTTCCTTTTGCGTTGACTGACACGGATCGTATGATGTTTCAAAGAGACGGAGACACGTACCCAGTATATCATGATCCGGGATCACCTCCATTTTTAGACACCCAAAACGGAAGTGGTTCAAGCGATTTTTACAAATGGAATTTCGAAATGGTGGGAATTTGGAGCTCGCACTTAGACCCTGCGGATGGTGTGATGATAGATATCTCCCCTGCAACCACAGGCAATATACCAGACAGCTCGTACCCTAGCACACAGGAAGAATACGCTACCTTCTACGGATTGGATGGCACACTCCCAGCTGAAGGTTACACAGTCAATCCGATTACTTCGCAACCTTACGCTCCGCAAGTGGTTCCCCGTGGTGACTACACGCGCGTGTTGGCAGAGTTTTGGGCAGATGGTCCCCATTCCGAAACGCCTCCGGGGCATTGGTTTACTATCCTCAATTATGTCACTGATCACCCGCTATTTGAGCGAAAATTCCGAGGTGAGGGCGATCGAATGGATCTGCTAGAGTGGGATGTAAAATCGTACCTGACCTTAGGAGCAGCCATGCACGACGTGGCTGTCACCGCCTGGGGCATCAAAGGATACTATGATTTTCCCCGCCCCATTTCGTCACTGCGCTATATGGCTGATTTGGGACAATCTTCTGATTCCGAATTACCAAATTATCATCCGGCAGGAATTACGCTGCGAGAAGGTTTTATTGAATTAGTCATGCCAGATGATCCACTGGTGGGCGATGCTCAGCAGCATTTGCACAAAATAAAAATAAAGGCATGGAAGGGGCCTCTCTACATTGATGATCCTGCTACAGATGTGGCAGGTGCTGATTGGATATTGGCAGAAAATTGGTGGCCCTATCAGCGTCCCACGTTTGTCACGCCACCATTTGCCGGATATATTTCGGGGCATTCTACCTATTCACGAGCAGCCGCAGAAGTGCTCTCATTACTCACCGGCAGTGACTATTTCCCCGGCGGACTGGGTGAATTTCCGGCACCACAGAATGATTTCTTGGTGTTTGAAGCGGGTCCTAGCGTGGATGTCACGTTGCAATGGGCCAAATACAAAGACGCATCAGACCAATGTAGTTTGTCCCGCATTTGGGGTGGCATCCATCCGCCTATTGACGACATTCCGGGAAGGCGAATTGGCAAGATCATCGGGCAGGATACGTTCATGAAGGCGTTGGCGTTTTTCGAAGGACAAATACCGCTAAACGCAGAAGCCAAGATAAATACAAGACCAAGATTGTTCCCCAATCCCATTGGCGTGGGAGCACAATTGAATGTGGCTGTAGATGCGAATCAACGTGAGATTACATTGACGGCTTGGAATGTGAATGGTCAACTGATATTTACAAATCTGCAATTGAACGACCCAGCCTGTATTTTTCAACAACCCGGTTTGTACCTAGTTGAAATCAAAAGCGAAAATTCTACCTATCTGGAAAAACTTTGGGTGAGATAATTTTTGGCTGTCGGACATTTGGCCTCCATTCTCGCGATCTTTGCTAGCAACACTAGTCATCCCCCCGAATGAGCGCCTTTAAAAATCAAGAAAACATCCTTGCCAAGCTGAAAATAGAGGCGCTCAATCCGATGCAAGTGGCCGCCGGATCGGCCATTTCTACAAAGGCGAATGTAATACTACTCTCCCCTACCGGTTCGGGCAAAACCTTGGCGTTCCTCCTTCCCATTTTGGATCAGTTAGATCCGAAAAGTACACAAATACAGGTGATGATTTTGGTGCCTTCAAGAGAGCTGGCCATACAGATAGAGCAAGTGTTGCGGGAAATGGGCACTGGCTACAAGGTGAATGCCATCTACGGAGGCCGATCAGGCGCCAAGGATAAATTGGATCTGAAGCATCGTCCGGCCATCCTCATTGGCACACCGGGTAGAATTGCTGATCGCATCAGACGAAAGAGCTTTTCGCTAGATCAAATTCATACACTCGTTTTGGATGAATTTGATAAGTCGCTCG
>CAZPST010000223.1:0-3260 GCA_964589185.1 uncultured Roseivirgaceae bacterium
CTCACTGGTATGGCCTTGAGCGTAGCGCCAGCGGTGAGCTTGTGCGCTTTTTGCTGCAGGGGCGCCTAAAGCCATAAATGCGTTTGTGAGCGTGTTAATCACGCTGTCTGCGCCGGACTCAATATGTGACTCGCTCCAATCAATGCTGGCATGCAGTAACCATGACTCCTGTGCTGGCCTGTCTGGTTTGTGGCTATCGCGCGCCACCCAACTTAGCGGCCCATCGTTGATAAACGCGGCGTCAAAGGGGAGCGCTACCGGCGTGGCATATTGAAGCATCACTGACCAGCAGCCAGTCATGCCCAATTGTGTAGGAATATTGTTTAATTGAGTTGATAACGGCATTAATAACGCGGCGGCTTGTGCTGCTGGAATGGCTAAAACAACATGACTGAACTCGTCATTAAGTGACCCTTGAGGGGTATGTAAGCACCAACCATGTGCGGTTTTGCTGAGTGCAGAAATCGTTTGTCCTAATACCACGGTTAATGCGCTAGCCAATGCACGAGCGGGAGCGTTCATGGTGGGCGTGCCTACCCAGCGCACCGGTGTATTCGCTGAATGAGATGTGCTTGGTCTGTTGCCAAAAACAGCGACACGAGGGCTCCACTCGGCGACCACCCCAGCTTGCGCCCACTGTTTTACTTGTTCGGCAAAGGTAGCACTTTTGGCGGTGAAATACTGTGCACCATGATCGCATTGCCAGCCGTCTCCACGGCGAGTGCTCATGCGTCCGCCCATGCCACGGCTTTTATCAAAAACGGTGACGTTGTGACCCAGTTGTTGCAGGGCAGAAGCGCAGCTGAGGCCGGACATGCCGGCGCCAATGATGGCAATATGAACTGGGGCTGCCATAACAACGTACTCCAAATAAAATCAATCATTAAGTCTATGCTGCCGTTTGTCTAATGACAGGTATTACACGCATAAAAAAACCTGCATTCGGGTTAGGAATGCAGGCTTTGAGCTCAGCTGGTACGTTGTTTATTGAGGCTTGTTGATGGTGATGCTGCTGACCACATTTTTACTTGAGGCATAACTGATGTTATCACCAGTAATGTCGCTGACCGAGAATGTGGTTTGTGTGGTGCGGTTATTGATATTGCCTGTTGATACGGTGCAAATACCATTGCTCGCTGTTGTACAGCTCACCGATGAGCCACCAACAGTGAAGCTACCGGCGACTCGGGCACCACTCACAGCAACACCATTGTGATCAACCACCTTAATGGTAACCAGTGCACGCCAAGCATTACGCAGTTTAGATGTGCCACCAATTAAGCTGGACACAGAGGCATTCACGCTGGTTTCTGGTTCAGTAACGGGTGCTGGCTCTTCTGTAGTGGTTGGCATAGCAGCTACTGTGTAGATCAGGCGGTTAGGTGATCCAACACCGGCGCTGGTAACTTTATTGGCTGTGCTGGCATTGATGATGGTGTTAGTGACCACAGCAGGTGTTGCTGTCGGGTCGTTTTGCAGAATCAAAGCGGCAAGGCCAGATACATGTGGCGCCGCCATGGATGTGCCGCTAGATGTTGCAGTAGCGGTATTGGAGCTGTACCAAGCCGATGTAATCGAGCTGCCGGGTGCAAACAGATCTAGGCATTTGCCATAGTTGGAAAATGACGATCTAGCATCGCTTTTTGTGCTGGCACCAACAGTAATGGCACTGGCTTCACGAGCGGGTGAGTAGAGGCAGGCATCAGCACTATTATTACCAGCAGCAACAACTGTGGTGTAGCCAGCAGCCACAACATTTGCAACAGCCGAATCTAAACTGCTGGAAGCGCCGCCACCAATCGACATATTAATAACAGCAGGTTTAACGCCATTACGGGCTACCCAGTCAATACCCGCAATAACACCGCTCAAGGTGCCAGAGCCAGTGCAGTCAAGAACGCGAACGGGTACTAGCGCTACTGATTTTGCAATGCCCCAGCGTGAACCACCTACAGTGCCCGCTACGTGAGTGCCATGGCCATGGCAGTCTCGGCTGCCATAACCATCGTTAATAGCGGTATAACCAGTGCTTACACGACCACCAAAGTCATTGTGTGAGGCCAGAATACCAGTATCTACAATATAGGCACGGACACCGGAACCATTTGCACTGTAGCTATAGCTGCCACTGAGCGGTAGGTCGCGTTGATCACTGCGATCTAGGCCCCAAGTGGCATTGGTTTGTATGGTTGAAAATGTGGTCATGCGAATATCGGATTCAACATAGTCGACATTCGGGTTGCGTGCCATACCTGCTAAGAAGCCGGGCACGGCTTGTGCGGGCAAGCGTACAGCGAAACCTTTAATAGCTTGTGTGTAAGTGTATTTAAGTTTGCCACCGTGGTTGGCAGCCGCACGTTTTGCTTCGTTGGCTGGATTGCCAACACTAGGTTTAAATACAACAACATAGTCTGTAAATGCAGGTGCTGTTCGTTCAGCGATTGATGATGATGTTGATGTCGATAAGGTAACAAACTGCTCTTCATCAAAGCCTTCATTGGGGCTGTCGTCACCCACAGCGAGGTTTTCATCGGTCTCATCAATTGGGTCTGCGACAACACTGTCATCATCGGGTGTGGTGTCAATTACGCCTGGAATTTGTGGTGGTTGAGGCACAAGGCCGGGCAGAGTATTAAATAGTTCGCTTTTTAAGGTGTTTACAATGGTGAGTACTTGGTCACGAACGGCCTGGCCACCTTGAGTTTCGGCAAGCTCAGCAATTTCACGACCAATATTGCCCAATTCATTGGCGATGCCGCGGGCAAGTTCAGCCATTTGCTCATCATTGCTTTCTATGAAGTTCTCCAGTGGGTCTTTATTTTGGTCTAGGCCTAGTTGATCACGTACACTGGCTTTAGCTTGAGCAAGTGATAAACCATTGGCAGCCATTTCAACCGCAACCAACGTGGTAATTGGGCTAACAAAGGCAGGGGTTGCAAGCATTGCACCATCGCCATTGCGACTTAAAAAGGCGCTGGCAGGGCTAAGTAAGCTAAATGGTTCGCGCCCTGCTTGTGCTAGCGTTTGGCCATTATCGTCAGCATCTTTGGCGGTGTCTGGAATATGGCTAACAATTTGTGCGATTGCCAGTTGTGCCTGAGTTAGGCGGTCAACGACCAAGGTAAAAGCACCGTTGGCATCGGTTGGTAACGAGATCGGCTCGCCTGGATCGTGTTCAAAGTTATTGTTTAAATCCAGAAAGACACGGGCGCCTTCAATGGGGCCATCAACCACAAAGCCACTCATGGTGGTAGTTGTGT
>CAZPST010000224.1:0-3259 GCA_964589185.1 uncultured Roseivirgaceae bacterium
ACAAGCCAAACTTCGAAATGGATCGAATCTCCAGCACACCGGGCAGGTTAGACATCTCCAGTTCTACCGGATAGGTGATGAATTTTTCCACCTCCTCTGTTGCCAGGTTTCGTGTGGTAGTGAGGATTTGTACTTGGTTGTTCGTGACATCCGGAACGGCACCTATGGGGATAACGGTGAGTGAGTAGGCTCCCCATACCACAAGGCTGATGACAGCCAGCCAGATAATTAATTTATTTCTTACGCTAAACGTAATTATTGATTGTATCATGCTAAAAAGCGATTGAATGAAGGAAGAAAAAAGAGGAAGGCAGGCAAGAGGTGAGTCGCCCTGTTGCCAAAAAATTAGGCTACCGGAGGTCCTCGAAAGGTAGGTGTACTAAGCCAATGATGCTGCACGTGAATATGCGCTTCGGTATCCGGACGCAGCGGCTCTTCGTGAGCTAATACCCATGCGATTGGCCACTCTTGGAGAGGTGTCAATTCGTAAGCGAAAGGGACTGCAAGATTCAGAACCGTTTCTTGCGTTCGGTAATCTTCCAAATGCTCTTCGCCCAGATCGGTACTATTGACCAGATCAGCCAAAAAATCGACCCATGCAGGTAGTGCGGTATGATCATGCGTGCTGGATTGATCATGATTGTGCGGCAACAGGGAATGCGCCCCTAAAAAGAAAAGGGATAGTGTGAAAAAACAGATGCGTATTCCGTGCTTAAACATGCCAACTGTAAAGACACTACGAATGTACAAATTTTTCGATGGTCGATGCGTTACCTAAGCACATTCGTCTACACATTTCATTGTGCGGCGAATCCAATAGATTAGCGGTTATGGTTCGTATATTTTTTCTTTTCCTTCTTTTCACAAGTCAAATGAGTGGCTATGCAGGAGACTTGAAGAGGGTAATCAAAGCATACGAAAAGGGTGATTGGACAAAAACAGAGGCTGTAATTCGCAAGGCACTCGCAAGTGAATCAAGGAACCCGGGCGTACGGTATTATTACTCGTTGTGCTATACACACCCATCTTTTCCTCGCCCCAACCTCGACTCAGCCCGTATCCAAATTCGGCAAAGCCTGACCGACCATGAAACTTCCTCCGCCGAACTGCTGAAGGAATTCACAGAAGAAGGCCTAACACACCAAATGCTCTTAGACCAATTGGCGCTCATTGCGCAGCGCTGGTATGAAAAAACCACCGATCAAATGACGCTTTCGGCTTTTGAGGAATTCCTCTCCTTGTTTCCCGATTCGGACGATTATTCATCGGCAATTACCACGAGAGATTCATTAGCATATCGAATTGCAAAAGATCAAATGAGTGTAGTCGCATGGCGAGCATACATTGAACGGTACCCCGCATCCGCACTTCTTGATCGCGCTCAGTACACCTTAGACAGCCTATTATTGATCGAATTTACCACGACCAATTCACGCGCTGACTTGGAAAAATTTGTTCGTGAGCAACCCACAAGTGCGCATTTAGAAGAAGCCCTTCGTCACCTGTTCAAAATCCACACGCTTTCAGGTGATCCAAACGCATTTATTTCATTCATTCAGCAATACCCTCGATACCGAACGACACAGCAGGCCATCGATCAGCTATTTCATATTGACAAAGAGTCCGGCTTTCCGTTGTTGCCTTCGTATGTGGATTATCATCAAAAAAGCGATTCATTGTTGGCCAGTATCAGCCAATCTGCTACCCGCTATTTTCCGGTCTTCGATACCCAGTATATACTGATGGGACACGGTCAGGCTTCTGTGACCGTACCGTTTGACCAACTACCCGATGCGCTGCTTTGCGAAGGCTGGACAACAGACGTGATCAGCGGAGTAGCCAACGGCAAGGCGTTGATACTGGCCAAATCACGGCGACAGATCGGCCAGGGGCAATTGATCAAAGATCTCGGATACGGATTACTACTAGTGAAACACGATGGACAGACGAACATCTCGCACAAATCAGGCATTCAAGTCTTGACAGATATTGAAACCGCCGAGGTACTAGGCGGGCGATTTTTGAAAGTAAAAAAAGGGAGCTGGGGACTCTATTCGCTCCTTGGATTGCCGCTCACCACACATCGATTTGACGCCATTTTTACGACAGGGAATTTTTGGTTTTTCGAAAAAGATAATCTGCTAGCCACTGCCACATTCGATGATATAGTGGGGTCATTTCCCGAAGGGCTTTTCCTTGAATTTAAGTATGATGAATACGAACTCATCAACGCTGATCTACTGGTAGGATTTAGGGATGACAGAGAATGTCTGCTGCGCAGCGATGGCCGGTTTGAGGTAGCTTGGGGGCGTCATCATATCTACCCGAGCGATTCATTGGGCTTTATTCGGGATGAGCGCGGATATGCCCTCTACGGTCAGCGTGACTATACCTTCTTCCCCTATCTGGAAGCCAATGAGGGATTCATTTTACGAAAAGTGGCTCAGGCAGATTGGCGTCTGACGTCTATCAAAAACAAGTGGGAATTGACCGTGCAAGACAGTGTACGCTTGCTCAATAAACATGCTGCGCTAGTAGTGAGTACACCGCCCAAATTGCTTTTTCAAAATCAAGTGGAATATGCATTGGCCGCCACTGATCAGCCGACAGTATTTTCACCTTTGTCGCCCTATACGCTGGTAAGTGGCAATGTAAAAACTGTGCTGACCAAGGAGGGGCAGAAACTATTTTCGGGCAATTATGACGACATCCGCCTAGAAGGTGACTCGCTTTTTGTCGTGAGTTTTAGGGGGAAATATGGGTTGGTAAATGCTTCGGGTCAAGAGCTAGTACCGATGCAATATGACTACATTGATTTCAATGACGGCATAGCATCTACATTGCAGCGCGGAAAAATAGGCGCCTTTGATCTTCGCCAAAAGGTGACCTTGCGCGCTGTGTATGAGTCCAAGCCCGAACGAGTGGGAAAGATGTATCTGCTGACACAGTCAGGCAAAAAAGGATTGGTAGATGCCAATGAAAAAACGCTAGTACCCTTTGCGTATGATGCCATCACGGGCTGGACGGACAGAGAGGTGTGGGTGCAGAAAAATGGTGCGTACGCACTACTGAATATCGACACCAATGAGGTGCTGATGGAGGCTTCCTCTATGGAGCCAATGGACAAGGATGGTACTATGGTGAAGTTTTACGGAACAGGTGGATTTGGTGTGATGAACAATGAAGGTGACATACTCATCCCGCCCGGATTTACCGATATTCGGGTCATGGGTGCAGATGATCAAGCGATCATTGTGGC
>CAZPST010000225.1:0-3235 GCA_964589185.1 uncultured Roseivirgaceae bacterium
CTCCATCTACCGTATAGAGTGGCACTCCAACAGTAGCCACACCATTGTACTGATTCACAGGTACATTCTGCAACTTGATGAGCCCTGCCTGATTAGGTGAAGGCATTTCTTGTGATATTGTAAACAACGGCAATAAAAGTAAAAAACAAACGACCTTATTCATACCTTAAAATTTTGAAACTGACTACTCTATAAATTCACAGGGTGCTTAAAAAGACAAACTCAATTTTGGCCCTACCGCAAGTGTACCCTTGCCCCCGTTTTGTAGCGACGGACTCATACGGAAGGCTAAACCATTCTCCTTGTTGAGCCTGCTAGCCACTATAGGTGCATCTATCATTGACCACAGACCGATACCTATCATACCATAAAAGCCAAGTTTTGTACCTGCCGAACCATCTCCTAAATGCTCCAAATCAGATACATTACCAGTCAAGAACAAAACGGCAGAGGTAGCACCGGCTAGCAAAAAGAACGTTCCCTTACCATTCTCCCGATTATAAAACTGCCCACCACCCGGCAATAGCATAGACAAAATAAGGGCAGTGCCCGGATCTCGTCTTTTGAAAGTAGTAGAATCTGCTAACCAAACATCCTGATCTACAGACCAAACGACTATCTGAGATTCTTGCTCAGAAGTACCAGCTACCATCTGCTGACCGGACACTAGTGTCGATAGCAGGACAAAACCCATTAGTAAAAGTTGTTTCATTATTTTTTTATTTTTTAAAGTGAATATTACTTTTTATTTTTATTTCACGAGCGACAAGCTCTCGCGAGGATAATATTTTCAATTTGTTCACCTTGCACGAAATACGATATATTGATTGCAACGTGTCTGAAGGTGGTATACTCCCTATTTCACAAACAATTTAATCAAACGACTAGCAAACAAAAAATCATGTGAGACCCTTATACTATATACAGTATCCGCGCCATAAATAAAATATTCGGAAGGAAAATTCATAGTCACCAAATTATAATTAAATAATTCAATAAATACTTTATTAACACATAAATATTCAGAACGACTAATTTCATATTTATGAGTATATTTAATGTCCTCCAGATTCATCGTATCATCATAGCAAACAAAACAAATTTGAATATAAAAATCATCATTCTCTTTGGTAAGTCGAATCACTGAATTCAAAACACCATAATTTTCATAAAACTCTTTCGAAATCAACACAATTTCATTTTGATATCTAAGTAACGAATCTAAAAATTCATAATCCTCATATAAAGAATAATTCAAACTATCAAGGCACAATGAAATTTCAGTATTATTTGAATTTAGTGGAAATAATTGATTGCGTCTAATACCAAACAAATCTCTATAGTAAACAATTATTGTATCAGTATTAATTACATTTGAAGTAAATCGTTTTCTATGTGTATATATTAGACGATTCGTAGACGATTTCTTCAGTATAGATAGGGAATCAATCAAATTTCCATATTTGTCTTTAATTGTCACATATGAACTCCCTTCCTTATGTGTATCATTACAATTTATAAATTTAAACTTTACATTATAACTCTGTCCAATCAAGAAGGATGGAAGAAGAATTAAATAAAATTTAACAACTAATCGATATATAATTACATTATTCATTTTATATAATGAGAAAATCTTAAAAAATTATCTCTTTGATCTTCAAGATATATACGAGTTCGAGTTTGATCCAACGAATAACCAAATCTATGAACAACTAAAGTTGGGTAACTTCTGAAATCTTCAGGAAAAGAATGATTAATTGAAATCTCTCTTCTTTCTAAGAATACAAATGGATCAGCAGTATCAAAAGATATATCCTCATATCTAATTTTTTCCCATTTCGGAGGATTGTACTTAGCCCAATTGTAATCGAATCCTCCGGGTTTTTTATAGTGAATATGGTATTCGAGTTTTACATCATTCGAAGTATAGGATGGATCATCTTGATACGATACCGAAAGTCGACCAGGATTTCCCTTAATAATTCTTCCATCGTATAAGAATTTACTCCCCCTTTCTCTACCCCAAAATCTTGACCTTTGATTATCCAATTGGATTAAGCTATATTCCCTAAAAGTTAATGCATCACCACCATAATTGCATCTATCCATTGCATATCCTGCCATTGTTAATGAATAGTGAAGTCCTACAGATGTAACACCTGAATAAATTGAACGAGTCCAATCCACATTACCTGCTGAAATATATTGAGATGTAGCATTTCCTGATACTCCCCCTACAAACGCACCAACACCACCTCCAATTGCTGAACCGACCCCTCCCGAAACAAATCCGCCAGCCACGCCACCAATGGTATCAAAACCACTTCCCCTAGTCCAAGCATCAAATGTACTCGCTGATATTGCATTGCCTGCTGCACCTGCTCCCCATGCACTTGCCCCATTTATATAACTCCAACCACTAGTTGCAGCCGCCGAAACGCCCCCTATTAGCGCCCCCGCTATTGCTCCAGCAAAGATGTTGGTATCATTAGCCTTAGCAATTTGTGCACCTTTATATGCACCGCCCGCGGAAGCCAAACCAATCCCAATTTTTGCAATAAGAGGTAATGCACCCCAAAATTCCCCATCAGGATCAACCCCAATCATCGGCATATTCCCCATTGCCATATACGGAGAAGAAAACTGCCCCGCCGGGTCCATCGCAAAGAAGCGGCCTAGCTGTGGGTCATAGCTACGGCTCAAGAAATCATAATATCCAGTAAGACTATCATAATGCGCATAGCTACTTTGGTAGAGCAATCCCGGGTCTAAATACGCCTCATTTCTCCAAGAAGCAGAGGTTATCATCCCAAAGGGATAAAAGTCATTTATTTGAGACACTTTAAACTCCGCTAGGCTGCTTTCATGCACTACCTTCAGGTCATCAAAGTACACGTATTGGTCTTTGTCAGTTTCGTTGGCTACATAGATATATACAAAGCCATCTGCCGGAGCGGTAAAGCCGCCATCTATGGTTAGGCGTTCCCAGTTGTTAAACGCCAAGGTACTTACACCAATAAACCCGGCCTGTTGGAAGACACTGTCTGTGTCAAAAAACAAGTATTGCAGAAAGGCATCCGGCTCGCTGCTGTTGGCGCTTTCGGAGAACACGCCCGTGGTGCTGCTCGCGCCCAGCACGTTGCTCAGGTTGGTGTAGATGGTTTCAGTATTGCCGAGGGTTGGGCTCAGCCCCAGCAAGGCAGTAAGTGCGCCACCCAGTCCGTTGGCCGGA
>CAZPST010000226.1:0-3192 GCA_964589185.1 uncultured Roseivirgaceae bacterium
TGATTTGCCAACTAATCAGTAGTAAACTTACTCCGTGAACGACGAATTGGTTACAGTTATTTGCTTATGTCATAATCAAGCTCCTTTTGTAGATGCGGCCTTACTTTCTGTGTTGAATCAAACCTATTCGCGTGTAGAGTTGATCATTGTGGATGATGGCAGTACGGATGGCAGCAAGGATCGCATTCGGGATTTTCTGAAAGACCATCCGGAGATTGCGTATGTAGATCATGCTGTGCCATTAGGCAACTGCAAGGCGTTCAATACCGGTTGGAAATTAGCCAAAGGAACGTATATCATTGACCTAGCAGCTGATGATGTGTTGCTGCCTGATCGAGTGGAGGTGGGCATAGAGCGATTGAATAAAACAGGTGCAGGGGTGCATTTTTCAGATGCTTGGCTCATAGACTCGCATGATAATGTCATTGGCAAACATAATGACCGATTCAAAATGCCGATTCCTGAGGGAGATGTGTACACCGAGCTCATCCGCAGATATGTGATTTGTCCACCCACGATGCTCATCCGGCAAGAGGTGATGAAGAAACTGGGTGGCTATGATGAGACACTCGCCTACGAAGACTTTGATTTCTGGGTCCGGTCAGCGCGTGACTTTCACTATGCCTTTACTGATGCGCCACTGGTGAAAAAACGACTGCTTGCGGGTTCCCATTCGGCCACACAAGATAAATTTTGGAATAGACATCAGGAGAGCACACTGCGGGTATGCAAGAAAATTTTGGCCATGAATCGCACAGTAGAAGAAGGCAAAGCACTCAAGCAGCGCATTTGGTATGAGATTCGCCAGTGCATAAAAAAAGGTAATCTGGGGTTGATTCCGGATTACCTTTCAATACTAAAACAATGCTAGTCTTATCTTCTTCCTCCACCACGGGAGTTTCCTGATTCTTCTCTAGGTCGTGCTTGTTTAACTACAATGTTTCGTCCGTCCAAATCAGATTCGTTCAGGGCGTTAATCGCTTGCTGAGCTTCATTGTCATTGGGCATTTCTACGAATCCAAAACCTTTTGATCGGTTTTCGAATTTGTCAAAAATGATCTTGGCAGAACTTACTTCTCCATAGGCCTCAAAGAGGTCTCTTAGTTGGTCTTCTTTTGTCTGGTAAGACAACTGTGCAACAAAAATGTTCATTAATAAAAAAAATAAAGTGGGCGGTTCCGAAGAACACAATTTAAAATTACGGGTGCAATGTACCGAAAATTCCGTGTTTTCAAGGAATTATTCTTATCACGTACACGCGCTCAAAAGATACGGTGGAGTGTCCGCCTGCTTGGGTGGTTTCGTCTACCGATTCGCTATGCTGCCGAGCAATGGTCATTCGGGCACGACCATCAGGCATATTTTCTAGGTTATCAGAGTGGATTTCCAGAAGTTCACCGGCACTGAATGATACCGTGTAGTTGGATTCCAGAGATGTTAGTGTGATGGTGAAATCTCCGTTTTCATAAGGTATTTGTTGGCCAGTCCAGGCAAGTTTGTAATAGGTGAATTTTTGTAGCTCAGTGATGGGTTGAGTCAATTCAAATGCATACGGTTGCACTTCATTGTGATAGGACACACCATTTTCATCGGTCCATTCATAGGAGCCGGTTGCTACACCATCGAGTGTACGTGCATAGTGCAATCCAAAGAGAATATCTTGTTGTTCGGACAATCGTTTCGCAGCAAAGTACATAGGATTAGAAAGTCGAAGGGGCGTCTGGCCAAATCGAAAATTGATGACGGCTTTTGTAGTGCCATATGTGCCATTGAATACAGTGCAGTACTCCGCCCGAATACGATCCTGATTTACGTTTGCGGCATCTTCCACGGAATAACACCCCGAGAGACTTGTAAGAACAAGCGGCAGAATAAGTAAGGGAAGCGACTTCATAGGATTGAATTTTCATGAAGTAGGGCAGGGCAGGAGATTCCCCTAAATTATTAACGCAGAAATCGACTCACAGAACCAAAGGATTGATAACTTCAACATTGCGCATTTGAAAATCCTTTTTGTCGGCAGTGATAAGCGTGAGATTGTAGACTGTAGCCGTTGCAGCAATAATGGCGTCAGGTAACTTCGTTTTGTAAGTCCGTCTTAGAGATATGGTTTTTTCTACGATTTCATCATCTAAGCCATGAATTTGGGCATTTTCAATGAGTGAGCGAATGGCATCATTGGACTTGTCACTACCTAGCAATTCTATTTTAGTAATGACTGATATATTGGGCTCGGAATCAAGAATTTCGGCTACAAATTTTCTTCCTTTAGGCGGAAGTAAATTACCCGCAAAATAGATAATGACATTCGTGTCAATTAGGTATTTGCCTCCCATTCCAATCGACTTTTTTGGAGTTCAGACAGCATCGTTTGAGCCTCGTCGGCAGAAAGACTGCCCAATAATTGTTGAGAAAGAGAATCACTCTTTTTTACCTGCTTTTCACTCAAGATTCGGATCAATTTTAAATCCTCCAAATCCTTGATGAGCTTCCGAGCTCGCTCATTACTTACTTCCAATGTAATCGTGCGCATGATGCTTACTTTCATCAAATATACGGATTTAACAAATGTCTTGATGTAATCTAGCGCTTACTACTTCCTATTATCGTCCGGATAAAGCATGCTCAAATAGCTCTCATAGCGGAAATAGGCAATTTCTCCCGCTTCTACCTTCTGTTTAATAAGGCAGCCGGGCTCTTCTGTATGGCGGCAATCATGAAACTTACATTGGCCTAAAAACGCCCGCATTTCAGGAAAATAGTGATCCAACTCGTCAGGTTCTATTTCAGCAAGGCCCAGTTCTTTGATGCCCGGTGTGTCGATCAATCGGGTATGTTCGTCGATGAAAAACATCTCGGCAAAAGTGGTGGTATGAATGCCCTTATTGGCAAAGGATGAGACCTCATTCACGTCTTGCTTGGCGTCAGGCACGAGTTGGTTGATCAATGTAGACTTGCCTGTGCCGGAGTGACCCACCACTAGGGTAGTCTTGCCTGACAGCACGGGTAAAATATCTCTCGGTTTTTTTGTGAGGCTGGTTTGAATGCAGGTGTAGCCCAGTTTTTCATATGCTTCCGCCACCGCTTTCCATTGCGCCAATTCATCTTCAGAACACAGGTCTGTTTTGTTCAACACAATGACCGCCGGAATTCGGAAGGCTTCCAATGTCACGAGCACCCGATCTACAAAAC
>CAZPST010000227.1:0-3172 GCA_964589185.1 uncultured Roseivirgaceae bacterium
GCGAGCGAAAAACGCATACGTTCATCATGCCGCAGTACATCGGTTCGGTGAAAACGATGGTAGTGGCCGGATTGGATGGGGTCTACGGCAATGCAGATAAAGCCACACCCGTAGTGCAGCCGCTTATGGTTCTCGGCACGCTTCCACGTGTGGCCGGACCGGGCGAGAAGATCAAATTGCCGGTGAACGTATTCAAATATGCAGACGGCATCACCTCTGCCAATGTGACCGTAGAGACTTCCGGCGTGATCAAACTGAAAGGAGAGAAGACTAAATCAGTGGATTTGAACAGGAGCACGACTACCGAGTTTTTTGATTTGGAAGTAGACAAAACATTGGGACAAGGCAAAGTGGTAATCACGGCCAAGTCGGGCAAGCACACGTCGACTCATGAAATAAATCTGGAAAGCCGCTCGCCGAATCCTCCGCAAACGCGTGCTTCCACATTCACAATAGCCGCAGGAAAAACCTATACCGGCAATGTGGATGTCTTTGGGATGTCCGGCACGAATGAAGCCGTGCTGGAGGTAGCCACCGTGCCGCAGATCAATATGGAAAGTCGCTTGCAGTATCTCATCCAATATCCTCACGGGTGCATTGAGCAGACTACTTCATCTGTGTTTCCGCAGCTGTATCTGGACAAAGTGGTGAAGCTTAGCAGCGATCAGAAAATACAGATAGAGCAAAACATCAAGGCAGGCATCAAGCGGCTGAGCACATTCCAGACACACAGTGGTGGTTTTGCCTATTGGCCTGGACAAAGTGATCCGAATAGTTGGGGCACCAATTACGCCTATCATTTCTTATTGGAAGCCCAAAAAAGAGGCTACTCTGTGCCCTCAGATTTGATGAATAAACTCAAAAAATATCAGGATTCGCAAGGCAAAGCATGGACGAAAAACGCCAATCAATACAATGATGATTTGATTCAGGCCTATCGTCTGTTCACTTTGGCTCTAGCTGGGGATGCTGCCATGAGTAGCATGAACCGGATGGTCAATATGCAAAGTTTATCTGTGCAATCGAACTGGAAACTTGCAGCCGCCTATGCCATGCTGGGACGCAAAGACGTAGCGATGGATTTGCTCACCAAGGCAGGCACACAAGCCTCGCGCTACGATTATAGCTACACCTATGGTTCAGCAGATCGCGACTTGGCCATGTTGCTGGAGACATACGTGTATATGGGCAATCAAGCTGAAGGATTCAAGGTATTCAAGCAAGTGGCTGACCGATTGGCCACCAACGAATGGATGAGTACGCAGACCACTGCATACTGTTTGTTGGCCGCCGGCAAATTCCTCACAGAACAAGCCCAGTCTGCTAAACTAGTGGCAGATGTACAATTTGCAGGCAAAACGAGCAACTGGCAATCTGACATGCCCATCATGCGCGAGTCGCTGAATGCAGACGCCAACAGCAAGGCGATCTCCATCACCAACAAAGGAACGGGCACCCTGTACGTGACCCTCACAAGCAAAGGCACGCCTTATCCGGGTGCTGAATCAGCCGCTAGTACGGGCATCAAAGTAGACGTAACCTACCGTGATCAAAATGGCGGTGCAGTAGACGTGAGTTCGCTCCGCCAAGGCGCTGGATTTGAAGCAATTGTGCGTGTGACCAATCAGAATCCTGCCGGACGCATCAAGGATGTGGCACTGAGCCAGATCTTCCCGAGTGGATGGGAAATTGAAAATACCCGACTGAATGATGATGATTTTGTTTCAACAGATTTCACGTATCAGGACATCCGAGACGATAGGATGTACACCTATTTTGATCTGAATCGTGGCGAAACGAAGACCTTCAAAGTGAAACTCACCGCTACGTATGCAGGCAGCTACTATCTGCCGGGTATTGTAGCCGAAGCGATGTACGATGCAGCCACATCCGGGCGAACCGAGGGTAAATGGGTAGAGGTTGTGGAATGATAGTAGGATTGTCGAAAATGACGTTGAATGAAATTGGTAGGCTATGACGGTAAGGATTTTTTGAATTGATATTAATTTGCTCAAATGACAGAATTACAGCGAACTCAAATACTTAATAGAGCGAAGGAATTTTTTCGTGAGCAATTGGTTGATTCACATATCAATAGAGCCTGTAACTCTGCAGGGCATTTGTCAAACTATAATGTAAATCCTTTTTTATTTAAATATTTAGCCAATTTTCTAAGGGGCAATGATGACCCAAGAAGCATTGCAGAGGCTTTAATTTATCCAAGAGTTCTTGGTTCCTCAATCACGACTTCCTTTGGCATGCAAATTCAACGATTGATTAGTCATTTGTTTGAGGGATTTGGGTCTGTTGTTTCAGGAATTGATATTGAATTTATTGACAGTCGTGATAACAGAAGAAAATATTGCCAGGTCAAATCAGGCCCCAATACCATTAATTATGACGATGTTGAAACCATCTTTGGTCATTTTCAAGGAATCGTGAATCTAGCTAGAACCAATAGCTTAAAGGGTGTTGAAGTTAATGATTTGGTAGTAGGGATTTTATATGGAGAACCCTCTCAATTGAGCTCACATTATCAGAAAATTGCCAATAAGCACCCAGTTATTGTTGGGGCGGAATTTTGGCATGGGTTGACAGGTGATCCTGATTTTTACCACCACTTAATAGACGATTTTGGTCAAGATGCGCTGGAAGTTGATGGAACAGCAAAGCTTGAAGAAACCATTCAATCGCTTACTGAAGAAATCAGAGTTCAATTTCCTAAAACACCAAACTAACTTGATCAGTGTCAAATTCCTTTTCCTTCAAGTCATATTTTTTATACACGTTGTTTAAAAACAATACCAGCGAATATCCAATCTCTTTTCCCAAGTTAACAGGCACTGCATTCCCAATTTGCTTGTATTGATTGGCCATTGATCCGGCAAATTTCCAATCATCAGGAAATGTCTGAATTCGGGCATATTCTCTCACTGTGAAAGGACGCGTTTCATCCGGATGGCATCTTTCGGTTTGTTTCTGAGCAGGACTGCACGTAAGGGTCAGGCTAGGTTCGTCCCAACTCATTCGGCGCGCCATTCCTGTTTTTCCACCTCCTAGATAAAAACTCTTTTGCATGTATTCCTTTTGCAAATCGTAAGGAAGGTCTCTCCAGTATCCTCCGGGAGGTACTTTATCCAAAATTTCCTTCTTTAGCTTTGGATAACCTGTT
>CAZPST010000228.1:0-3116 GCA_964589185.1 uncultured Roseivirgaceae bacterium
GATATGTGTATATCGCTTTACCTCCACTCTATCTCCTCAAAAAAGGAAAACAAGAAAGATACGCTTGGAGTGAAGCCGATCGGGAGCGCGTGACTATGGAATTGGTCGGAGATAGCGGAAAAGAAGACTCAGTGGGTGTGCAGCGCTACAAGGGTCTTGGAGAAATGAACCCTGAGCAGCTCTGGACGACCACCATGGATCCACAGCATCGAACGCTTAAACTGGTCACTATAGAATCCGCAGCTGAGGCAGATCACCTCTTCTCCATGCTCATGGGTGATGAAGTGGCTCCTCGTCGTGATTTTATTGAAAAGAACGCTCGCTACGCTAAGGTAGACGTGTAAGTCTACCACTTGTGTAACTCTCTTTTCAGTCGGTAGTGTGATTCACTAGCATTGTATCAAAATAATAGGTATGAAGTATTTTATTAGCGGGTTAGTCATTGTTTTGGCCACAGCCGCATCAGGTCAGCACGGCTATTGGCAACAAGCCGTGGATTACAAAATGGACATCAACTTTGATGTGACCAAACATCAATTTACCGGTGTACAGCAATTGGTATACACCAATAATTCTCCCGATACACTTACATCTGCATACTGGCATTTGTATTTCAATGCGTTTCAGCCGGGTAGTGCTATGGATGTACGGAATTCCCTCCTGCCTGATTCGGATGGACGTCTGTCGCGCATTACCACAATGAAACCTGATGAAATTGGCTATCAGAATATCAACTCGCTCAAACAAGACGGAGCGGATTTGACATTTGCTGTGGAAGGGACCATTTTGGAAGTAAAGCTAAACTCCCCCCTACTGCCCGGCATGTCTACCACGTTTGACATGACCTTTGAAGGACAAGTACCTGCGCAGACGCGTCGTAGTGGAAGAAACAATGCTGAAGGAGTGGATTATTCCATGGCGCAGTGGTTTCCAAAACTAGCCGAGTATGATAAGCAAGGATGGCATACACATCCGTACATAGCGCGGGAGTTTTATGCACCTTGGGGCAATTACGAAGTGAACATCACCATAGACAAAAAGTATATCTTGGCCGGTTCGGGTATTTTACAAAACGGTAATGAAATCGGCTATGGCTATGAAGATGAGGGTGTGAAAATCCCAAAGTCAAAAGAAAAAACCCATACGTGGCGATTCAAAGCCGAAAACGTGCATGACTTCATGTGGGCTGCTGATACGGAATACACACACGTGGTGAGAAAAACAGCCGATGGATTACTCCTACGCTTCTTTTACATCAAAAGCAAAGACACTGAAAACTGGGAATACTTGCCTGAACTTGTTGAGAAGGCATTTGTCTATATGAATGAAAATTTTGGACAATATCCCTATCCTGAGTTCATCACTGCACAAGGTGGCGATGGCGGCATGGAATATCCCATGAGCACGCTCGTGACCGGACACAGAAGTTTGCGCAGCTTGGTTGGCGTGACTGTGCACGAAGCGCTGCACAGTTGGTATCAAGGTGTGCTAGCAACCAATGAGAGCTACTTTGCTTGGATGGATGAAGGATTCACCACCTATGCTACCGGAGAAACAATGGGTATCTTATTCAAGGATGGAGATGATACCAGAAGTCAGGGAGGTAATTATACAGGCTATATCCGCAGAGCAAAGACAGGTAATGAAGAGCCACTCACTACCCATGCTGATCATTTCACTAGCAACAGTGCATATGGCTGGGGATCGTATACCAAGGGTGCTGTGGTTCTGGCGCAATTGCGCTACGTATTGGGAGAAGAAAACTATAAAATAGCACTATTGAATTACTTCAATCAATGGAAATTCAAGCATCCCAACATGCAAGATTTCATTCGCGTATTTGAAAAAACCTCCGGATTAGAGCTAGACTGGTATTTTGACTACATGGTGAACACCACTCATACCATAGATTATGCGGTGGCAAGCGTGATAGAAGCCAATGGAAAAGCAAAAATTCAGTTACAAAAAATCGGGGTGATGCCCATGCCCGTGGATGTAGCCATCACGCTGGACAATGGCACTACCATCATGTATTACGCTGCACTTGACATGATGCGAGGCAATAAGCCTACTCAATTTAAGAATGACATCATCGGACCGGACTGGACTTGGACGAACCCTACTTACTCGTTTGAAATCGAGACTGGATCAGCCAAGGTAGTGCGTGTTGAAATCGATCCGTCGGGATGGATGGCAGATGTGTCTAGAGAAAATAATGTGTGGGAATTGTAAGTCCTGCCGACACTGAAATACAAAAGCCCCGACATTTGCCGGGGTTTCTTTTTTTTATTGCCTAATTCGCGTTCAAGCCATTTGTTCGGCCAATTCCACTTCCTTTTCTGCTAAAAATTTCTCTGCATCTAGTGCGCCCATGCAGCCACTTCCGGCTGCCGTCACCGCCTGACGATAGACCTTATCCTGAGCATCACCGGTAGCAAATACGCCAGGAATTTTTGTCTTTGATGTTCCCGGAATAGTTTTGATGTATCCTGTTTCATCCAGATCCAACCACTCCTTGAAGATATCCGTATTTGGCTTGTGGCCAATGGCTACAAAGAAGCCCTGTACATCTAGCACGCGCTCTTCGCCCGTCACATTGTTTTTCACCTTCACACCATTCACTTCATCATCACCCAACACCTCTACCGTTTCGGTATTGTACAATACTTCAATGTTAGGCGCATTTTTTACGCGCTGCTGCATGATCTTGGATGCACGCATTTCTTCTTTGCGCACCAGCATGTACACCTTCTGCGTGATTTTGGATAAATAACTTGCCTCTTCGGCTGCCGTGTCTCCCGCTCCCACAATTGCCACTGTCAATCCCTTAAAAAAGAATCCATCGCATACCGCACAGGCTGAAACTCCTCGTCCGTTAAGTCGCTGCTCACTTTCCAAACCGAGCCATTTGGCAGATGCGCCAGTGGAGATAATTATTGCTTCGGCTTCTATTTCATCTTTACCGTCCACAGTCACCTTGTGCGGCCATCCAGAAAAATCAACGGCCGTGATCATTCCTGACCGTACGTCAGTACCGAAGCGTTCGGCTTGTTTTTGAAATTCCACCATCATTTGAGGTCCCATGATCCCATCCGGATATCCCGGATAATTCTCCA
>CAZPST010000229.1:0-3100 GCA_964589185.1 uncultured Roseivirgaceae bacterium
TGGCCAATGACGAAAACTGTATTCCTTCTTTTAAGTCATGAATTTTCTTGGCATAAATGCCCGCATTCACGGTTTGCTTGGTGCCAATGAGCCCGATGTGTTTGTCGGAGAATTCCCGCTCCACGCGCGTCACCATCGGATTGATCACATCAAACACTTTGGCGCGGCTGCCGCAATAGTCGCGCACCAATTCGTACGCAGCAGATGAGGCCGAATTACACGCAATCAGAATGATTTTGCATTTTTTCTGCAGCAGTACATCGGCAATCTTTACCGAGTAGGCTTGAATAGTGGATGCCGACTTGTCACCGTAGGGCAAATGTGCCGTGTCGCCAAAATACACAATGGTTTCGTTGGGCAGCAGGTCTCGTACGGCTCGTGCCACGGTAAGGCCACCTATGCCGCTATCAAATATGCCGATGGGGTGTTGTGGGTTCACTATTATTGAATTTTCCTTTGGAAGATATGCATCGTTACTTTCGCGAAGTTCGCTGAATCCCCACGCTTCTGCGGATGCAAAGTAAAGATGATCCGTTCAATTAATTAGTCTGTCATCAAATTCCCTAAACACTCAGCTATATTAGCGTACCCAAAAACAGCACTATGAGCAACATCATCGTATTAGGTGCCGGCATGGTAGGCCGTGCCATGGCCATCGACCTCACTGGCAAGCACAACGTCACCCTGACAGACATCAGCACCGATGCATTGGCCTTTGCCAAAAACAAATGTGCCGCGCTTACTACTCAATCGCTGGACGTGACGAATGCCGATGCACTAAAAAAAACGATTGCTCCGTTTGACTTGGTGATTTGTGCCGTACCTGGATTTTTGGGTTTTCGAACACTCCGAAACATCATTAAAGCAGGTAAAAACTGCATTGACATTTCGTTTTTTCCTGAAAATTCACTCGACTTGGATGCTTTGGCCAAAAAGCACGGCGTGACGGCAATTGTAGATTGTGGCGTGGCACCCGGGCTGGACAATATCCTCCTGGGCTACTACAACGAAAAACTTAAACTCACCGATTTTGAATGCCTCGTGGGTGGATTGCCCAAAGTGAAAAAATGGCCGTTTGCCTACAAGGCGCCTTTCTCCCCGATTGATGTGATAGAGGAATACACCCGACCGGCACGCTATGTAGAGGCCGGACGCGTGGTGGTGCGCGAGCCACTTACCGATTGTGAATATGTGGAGTTTGACAAGGTTGGCACGCTTGAGTCGTTCAATTCCGATGGTCTGCGCTCGATCATTTTCACTATGCCCCACATTCCGAATATGAAGGAAAAAACGCTGCGCTATCCCGGCCATGTGGAATACGTGCGGGTGCTTAAGGAAAGCGGCTTTTTCAAAACCAACAAAGTGAAAATAGGCGGTGGCGAAGTGTCTCCCTTGGAGATGACCTGCAAAATCCTTTTTGACGAATGGAAACTGGGTGCCGATGAAGAAGAAATCACTGTGATGCGTGTGACGATGAAAGGCACGAATGCCGAAGGAAAAACCGAGACGATTGTATATGACCTGTACGACGAATACAACCACGACACGCAAACCGCCTCTATGTCGCGCACCACAGGCTACACCGCCACCGCAGCAGCCAATATGTTCCTAGAAGGACTTTTCAAAGAAAAAGGCGTGTTCCCGCCGGAGCTCGTAGGCAAGCATGAAGCGTGCTTCACGTATATCATGAAGTATGTGGAAGAGCGGGGAATTTCTTGGAAAGTTGTGAAAAGTGAATGGTGATAAGTTATTGGAGCGACGCTGTTGGGATGTTTAGCAACCTCTACCCTGCCCTTGGGATCAGGGCTATGGCACACACGGTCTGTCTATTTAGACACCTTGACGCACCGCTTATTGGGATAATGGGGAATATGGTGTAGTTTAGGCACTGCAATGGAAATTGCACTAGTCTGGTCTTGTTATCATATTGTTTTTAGTGCGTTTGAACCCAAAATCAAACTATTCATGCATCAAAACATAGTATTCATTGGAGGTATTCATGGAGTAGGTAAGGGAACGATCTGCTCCAAGATTCAACAAGAACTTGGATTGAGGCATCTATCAGCTAGTGAAGTTTTAAGGTGGAAAGAGGTAAGTCCAGATTTAAGCAACAAACTTGTTAAGGACATTCCAGATACGCAGCAACGATTGATTGAAGGTCTTGAGAACTTAACAATTCCAGGAGAGAGGTATATTCTAGATGGCCATTTTTGTCTTTTTGACTGGGACGGCCGGGTTAATCCTGTCCCCATTGAGACATTCATAAAAATTTCTCCGATCTTGCTATCTATAGTTGTTTGTGACGTAAAAACTGTGGTCAATAGACTTCAAGCAAGGGACAGTAAGCACTACAATTTAGATACCGTTGAAAGAATGCAAAAAATGGAACTCGAACATGCCAAAGAGGTATCAAAACAGTTAAATATCGATCTGATTAAAATTGACGGAAGTGAAGCTGATTTAATAGCTAAAATCAAATCATTATAATGCGGGTACTTCTAGATACCAACATATTAATTCACCGAGAAGCAAGTCGGGTGATTAACGAGGATATAGGATCTCTCTTTAACTGGCTTGATCGCCTTCGATTTGTAAAGTGTATTCATCCCTTGACCATAGAGGAGATATCAACATATCAAGACGAACAGGTCGTTCGAACGATGACAATTAAGGTCAAAAATTATGAACCGCTACGAACTGAGTCTCCCGAGTCCGAGGAAATAACTACCCTTCGAACAAAAGACTCTACGCGTAATGATTTTATCGACACTAGTCTCTTGAAAGAAGTTTTTAACAGGAGAGTGGATTTTTTAATAACCGAGGATCGCGGCATTCATCGAAAAGCCTCGATACTAAGGATAAGCGAAAGAGTTTATACAATTGACTCTTTCTTAGAAAAGGTAATTGCTGAAAATCCTGACTTAAAGGATTACAACGTTCTCGCCGTTAAAAAAGAATATTTCGGAAACATTAATATAAACGATCCATTCTTTAATTCATTCAAGGAAGATTATAAAGAATTTGAGACTTGGTTTAATCGAAAGGCCGATAACATATCCTATGTATGTATTACGGACGGCTCAGTCAAAGCATTTCTGTA
>CAZPST010000230.1:0-3072 GCA_964589185.1 uncultured Roseivirgaceae bacterium
CGGGTGCCATTCAGGATCATGACCGTGGCTTGATCGTGGGACGCAGGACGTTTGGTAAGGGATTGGTACAAAACTACTGGTCGCTTAATGACGGATCGGAGCTAAGACTTACCACGTCACGCTATTTTACCCCTAGCGGACGAAACATTCAGAAGCCATACGAAGGAGGCAATCTGGATGCCTATTACCGCGAGTATTACGAGCGATATGCTTCCGGCGAACTGTATTCTGCAGATAGCATCAAAGTAGCCGATAGTCTGCTATTCAAAACCGCCAAGGGGCGCACCGTATTTGGCGGTGGGGGCATCATGCCGGATTACTTTGTACCGTTGGATACCTCAGGCAATACCACACTACTCACGCGCATTTTCAATACCAGTTCCATCCATGAGTTTGCCTTTGACTATGCCCGCAAAAACGAGAAAGAATTCAACGAAATGGGCTTGGAAAAATTCATTTCCGACTACCAGGTGTCAGACGCCACGCTCAACGAACTGATGAATCAGGCAGAGAAAAATGGGGTGAAGCGCAATGCTCGCCAATTTCAAACATCCAAAGAACTGCTGAGACTGTACACCAAAGCATTTATCGGACGTGGCATTTGGGACAATGAGGCCTTCTTCCCGATTATCAATCAGCGCGATGAAATCATCCTTAAAGCACTTTCGCTTATCGGAGAAGCAACGGAGCTTTGAGATAAAATCGCTTTGATGCAATAGCTTTGGGTTTTCGTTTGTTGGATTGTTATAACTGAATAAAACGCGTACACTATGTCGGATTTGGATAGCCTTCGGAATATTAACCCTCCGTATTATGATTTCTTGGTGCAGTGGCAAAACATCGCATTTCTATTGATTTTTGTGTCAATAGGCGTGGGGCTGCTCATCTATATTTTGTTCAAAATCAAAGTAGCCTCATTAAAAACCTATAAGCAGAAGTACGATCACATCTCTAACCTTGAAATCAAGCGTTACTGGCAAGTGCACCTCCTATTTGCCGTAGCAATCTTGTTTTTTGTCAACTATTTGGAATTTCAGACGGTTGTTAAAAATCCCGTGTGGTTCATCGTCCGCATGTTTGTGGGCATTGCCATTGGTATTTTGTATGGTTATATCAGTCGCTTGCTTATCAAGTATTACTGGCCGGGTGCCATGCACAAAACCCTGCGCCGACTTAGATATACACCCCGTACCAATCCGGCCACAGGCAACAAAATGAAGCTGCTGAGTGAAGCCGAAGAGGACGCCTATTTGGACGAAGGAAAACAAGCCGAGGAAAATGTGTTTTCGGTCGATTATGACGTGTGGATAGATGAAGCCACAGGTGAAACACACATAGAAAAATACGATGGTCGAATGACAGCCGAAGAATGTGATCGCTGTGGTTTTCAGACTATGAAACTGCAAAAAGAGGAAATTACAAAACAAGCAACAGAACAAGAGGATGGAGAAATCCTGAAGGAATTCAAGTGTGCTTACTGTGCCCGTGTGAAGCGACGAACGGTGAAATTGTCTAAAAACATGCGCCAAAATGTAGGCACGGGCGTATTGATTGCGAATCCATTGGAAAAAACAGACAATGTGGTGTCGGTGAAAGTGGTCATCAGTTCAGACACATACTCACGCTTGAGCTACGAATTTCAAAACTTGCGAGAAGCACTTCGATCTGACGGCCTAGCGGGCGAAGGATATGGTGTACGCACGGTGAAGATCGATTTAGTGACAAGCGAAGACGTTCATTTGACCTTCGAATTCGACAACCTGCCAGAGGCTCGGAAGTTTTTAGAGCAATTCAGTTTGCACAATGTGGCTCAGTAAGACACTGACACGAAAACGAATAGGGCTCATCATGGGGCCCTTTTTGTTTTTGGTCGTGTATGCCGAGCTCATTCAGCTGCCCGGTCTATCGGGTGAGGCATTGGCGGTATTCGCCACCACCCTGTGGATCGCCACGTGGTGGATCACCGAGGCGCTACCCATTTCGGCCACTTCACTGCTGCCAATGGTGCTGCTCCCCCTGACGAACGGTGCGCCCATCGGACAAACCACTGCAGCGTATGGTGACAAAATGCTCTTTCTGTTTGTGGGTGGGTTCATTCTGGCGATCGCCATGCAAAAGTGGAATTTGCATAAGCGCATCGCCCTCAACATCATCGCGACAATAGGTGGCAAGGCGCATACGCTCATTTTGGGGTTTATGCTTGCTACGGCCTTTCTTTCGATGTGGATTTCCAATACAGCCACCACACTCATGATGGTCACCATTGCGATAGCGCTTATCAAACAACTGGGAGAATATGTAAATAAAGATGCTGATGCATTCTTCAAAGCGCTGCTACTGTCCATCGCTTTTTCGTCATCCATAGGCGGTATAGCCACCCTCATCGGCACACCCACCAATCCCATCTTTGTTGCCATAGTGGCCGATCTCTACGGTCAGGAGATTTCATTCATCGATTGGATGCTTTTTGCGCTCCCATTTTCGGTGGTGATGCTGGCTGTCACGTGGTTTGTTCTCACCAAAGTAGTCTTCCGAACGCACAAAATGGAGCTGCCCATTGGGCGGGCAATGATCCGCGAGGAACTGCACGGAATGGGCAAAATGACCCGAGAGGAAAAAACCATCGCGTGGGTGTTTGCCGGTGTTGCGGTGGCATGGATCACCAACAGTTTCTTACTGGCTCCTTGGATACCGGGCATCAATGACACGAGCATTGCCATCACGGGTGCCTTGGTCTTATTTATTCTGCCCGCCAAAAACGGCTCGCATCTGCTCACGTGGGACGAAGCAGAACGCTTGCCTTGGGGCATCATCATCCTGTTTGGTGGAGGTCTTTCGTTGGCAGCCGCATTTCAGAGTTCCGGTCTGGCCGAATGGATGGGCATGCAATTGTCCAATGCCGCAAACTTGCCGCTGTTCGCACTTATTTTGGTGATCACCTTGGCGGTAAACCTGCTCACCGAAGTGACATCCAATGTGGCTACAGCTTCCATTGCACTTCCAATCTTGGCTTCATTGGCCACTGCCATTGGCATCAATCCTTATTTGCTTATGGTGCCTGCTACCATGGCT
>CAZPST010000231.1:0-3031 GCA_964589185.1 uncultured Roseivirgaceae bacterium
TGATGGGGTCGATCACCTTTTCAGCCGGTCTGGGTCTGCGCATTTTGCAGTGGCCAATTGGGAGTGATTTGATGCTCATTGGATTGATCGTACTAGGGTTTTTGTTTTTGCCCATGATTCTGATCGACAGATACAAGCACTTGGGGAGTCAGGCCACCATCGAGAAAGTGAAATGGTTTTTTGGTATTTTGTGCGGACTCACATTTGCCACAGGAGGGATTTTCAAAATCCTTCACTATCCCGGAGCATCCATGTTGCTAGCGTTATCCTTTATGTTCTTCTGCTTTGGTTTCTTGCCCATCTTGTTTTTCAGGATGTATAAGAAGTCAGTGGAGGAGCTTTGAGAAGCTGGAAGTTGGAAGTTGGAAGCTGGAAGCTGGAAGTAGGGAGTTGGGAGTAGGGAGTTGGGAGTAGGAAGAAGGAGCCGCATCCGGATAGGGTGGGGCTTTTTTGTGCGCGTTACTTTCTCAGTGCCACTACTTTGTCTATCAATTGATTGATATCTGGCGATATGTTCATTTTCCAGATGGCAAAGACAAAAAGTACGGTTGTGAGCGTCGATCGAACGAGGATGTTGATGACAGGGGAGAAGGGAAATGGAAAAAACCAAAACACCACAAATGCAACCATACCAATGAGGAGCAAGGATACATGTGCCGAGGTGAACGGTGAAAGCGCAAATTGCTGCTTTACATAGACATACTTCAACATACTGTGTATAAAAATGACCGTCAGATAGCTAAGCCCGGCTCCCGTGAGACCCCAAATGGGCAACAGGATACTGTTCAGCGCGACCAGCAGTACGGCCACACTCATTTGGAAATAGAGCGTCCATCTATAACCGTCAGAGAACACAATGATCTCTTGACTTGGGCCAAAAAACATCAAGATCAACTTGGCACTACACACCGCTACCACTACCCAGAACCCTTCGGCTATGCCACTACCCTGCGGGATAAAGGCGAACAGATCGTTCACATTCGTAAGGATACCGATCAGAAGCAACATCCCAAAGACGGCCATCGTGATCGAGCCTTTTTGATACATGCGCTTCACTGCGTCCATATCACCCGCCTGCATCGATTTAGAAAACATGGGAGAGAGGATCTTCATCATGTTTCGGCTGGGCATCTCCACGACCAACCCAATGAAAAAACACGTGGTGAAAATACCATTGGCACGGTCACCGAGGGTGGCAGCCACCTGCATGTAGCTCACATTGCTGAGCACGGCAAAACTGAGCGCCAGCAGCATAGAGTACCATCCGAACCTAAAAATCTTGCGTTTCCACTGCTGATCAATAGCCGTGAAATCAAAAGAAAACCGCAGACCTACTTTGAACATAAGGTAGACCAGCAGAATGACCATGGCCGATACGTAATTCAGCCCAATGCCCAAAATGGCGACCTCAAAACTCCACCACCCAAAGGCCAAGCCGGCCACCAAAAGAATGGCACCCATGCGAAGGAAAATGTCGCGCAGAAAACTCGGGATCAGTATGTCCATCCGGGAGCGACTGACAGAGAATAGCATATCAAACAGACTATTGACCACTATCACCACGGCCGTGACGCCTAGGTACTTCACATATTCGGGTGAGTTGTCACTGAAATACGCCGCTATCAGGTCTTTGGCCAAAAAGCCGATCAGTATGATGACGGCATTCAGTGCCAATATGACCAGCACCTGAAACGTGAAAAATTGGTTGCGAGTGCGATCGTCAGCCCAATCGGGGAAGTACTTGATCAACGTGCTGGGCATGCCTGCCGTGCAGAAGGGAGAGATGAGCATGGCATTGGCTGTAACCAATCCAAAAATGCCGATTTCGCCCAGTTCCATGAACTCAGGTCGGAAGTACAAGGTATTGAAATACCCAAGGAGCACACCCGCATAGGCGATGATGGTACTCCAAAAGCTCTGACGGATGACAATACCCATGTGAGGGCGAAATTAATCTGAGTGGGTTAGTAATTGTGTGCTTTTGGACATTTGTTGGTTACTCACACGTGCTGCCCAAACTGTTCTGCACCTCAAGACATAAATTTTCCGGCATCCCATTCCACTCCGTCAGGAAATAGTTTACTCTGTCGGTTCTTCATTTCCGTTGCGATCAGTGCAGCGTTTCCTCCTTGTTTTTCTAACTGCCCTATGATGTTTCGATAGCTCTGCTCATCTCTGTTTTGGCTCAACTTAAACACGTTCTCCAGTTCCTCCACTTTCATTTCAAAACCTACAATGGCAGGTAGCATTTTCTTCACATAATCGTCCGATAGGTTGTCATAGATAGTAGGTGAGGAGGTATCGCCACGCTCAAATTTCAAGGTGAATTTCCGCATCAGCGCTATCAGTCCTTCTTTCGGCATGAAGTCGATCGTGCCTCTGGCATGCACACTCATGTAGTTCCAAGTGGAACCCATGTGCGGGTTAGTATACCATGACGCACTTACATACGCGCTCGGGCCGCTAAACACCACCAACCCCTGCGGATTTTCTACAAATGCCTTGTGATGATCCGTGTTTCGCATGATGTGTCCTTGCAGATACAGCGTGCCATCTCGCTCTTCAAACAGCATCGGTATTTGTGTGGCCACTTGCTTGCCGGATGCAAAACTCCCTGTCAGAAATGCAAACGGGTGGTCGTCTAAAAATTGGAACAATACATCCTTGTCTGTTTCCTTGAAGTACGAGAAGTTATACATGCGCGTGTGGGTTTACGGCTCAAACTTCCCAAATTCCTTTCAGAATTAAAATTGCCATAGGACAACTAATGCTTTTGAATCTGCTTTCTGATTCTGCTGAGTGATGTAGGTGTGACTCCAATAAAAGAGGCCAGATATTTCAATGGGATTGATTGCATATAGGCAGGATGAGCCAACAGATCCAAATAGCGCTTCTCTGCCGAATCTGTTTGAAGCGCTGTAAATCTATTTATCAACGTGAGCACCACATCCTCCCAAAAGTTCTTCATCAGTATCTGAATCTTGGGTTGTGAAATCTCAAGCTTGGTCAATTCAATTTTGGATAAGGAGAG
>CAZPST010000232.1:0-3011 GCA_964589185.1 uncultured Roseivirgaceae bacterium
GAGCATACCGTCTTTGGAGATGTCGGTGCAGATCACGTATTCGATTCCTTTTTCTTTATACCCCTGAATAAAGTCTACCGCCCACAAATCGGAGGTTTCTGTCCAGCCATGCGTGGCTATTTTTTCGTCTTTGCAGTCCGCTCCAAGGATGATTTCGTCTGAGCTATACGCTTTTAGCCATCCTTCAAATGTTTGTGGATCTTTCACAGCTATACTACCTCCGGTGATTTGTTTGGCACCACATTCAAATGCGATCCGCGCGGCATCATTTGATTTTACCCCACCTCCAAAATCGATGGTTAGGGAGGTATTAGAGGCGATCCGCTCTAGGACTTTCCAATTGATAATTTCACCGGCTTTGGCTCCATCCAAATCTACTAAGTGAAGGTATCGCAAACCTGCACCTTCAAATGCTTTTGCCACTTCGAGTGGATCAGCATTGTAGACGGTCTTTTTGGAATAATCTCCTTGGGACAAGCGTACTGCTTTTCCTTCTATGATGTCGATGGCAGGAATTATTTTCATATTACGATTGATTATTTAGCTTCAAGCTGCTAGCTTCTAGCTTTGAGTAAAACTTATCACTAATGAACTTTTCACTTATCACTAGTTAGAGATTAATAAAGTTCTTCAATATTTGTTCCCCCACTTCCGCCGACTTCTCAGGATGAAATTGTACACCGTAAAAATTGTCTCGTTGTATAGCCGAACTAAAGTTTAAAATATAATTGGTTGTGCCAATGGTATCCGCCCCAACTTCGACATAATAGCTATGCACAAAATAGACGTCTTCATTTAATTGTATTCCTTCAAATAGTGGCGTCTTAATTGCAATGAAATTATTCCATCCCATATGTGGTACTTTCTCTTTCGGTGGAAATCTACGTACACGTTCATCGATCAGTCCAAGGCACTCTGTTTGATTTTCTTCCGAATACGCACACATCAATTGCATACCCAAACAAATACCCAGAAACGGCTGCTTCAAATCCCTAATTACCTGATCCAATTTCTTCTCTCGAAGGTACTTCATGGCCGTATTCGCCTCGCCTACGCCGGGTAGGATGACTTTGTCAGCAGAGCGCAGTTCTGTTTGGTCATCCGTGAGAATTGCCTCGATTCCCATTCGATTTAATGCGTTCAAAACAGATCGAATGTTCCCGGCATTGTACTTAACAACTGCAACTTTCATAGATGAGTCGATATTTTAATTTTCAAATTTTCAAATTGATTCATTATCAAATTCAGTTATAGGACTCCCTTCGTACTTGGCAACTCATTGCCTTCTGTCCGCACCGCCATTTTCATTGCTCGTGCAAATGCTTTAAATATCGCTTCAATCTTGTGGTGTTCGTTTTCGCCTTCAGCTTTGATGTTCAAATTACATTTAGCAGTATCCGAGAATGATTTAAAGAAATGATAAAACAGCTCGGTTGGTAATTCACCTACTTTTTCACGTTTGAATTCCGTCTCCCACACGAGCCACGGACGTCCACCAAAATCCAGGGCCACCTGAGCCAAGCAATCATCCATCGGGAGCATGTATCCGTATCGTTCTATTCCTCGCTTGTCACCCAAGGCCTGAAGAAATGCTTCTCCAAGTGCCAATGCCGTATCCTCAATGGTGTGGTGCTCATCAATGTGAAGGTCGCCTTTTACGTCTATTTTTAAACCAATTTTTCCATGCTTGCTCACCTGATCGAGCATATGATCGAAGAAGCCTAAGCCTGTGTAAATCGAAGTGTTTTGATTGCTGTCCAAATTCACCTCAATGCTGATGTCAGTCTCGGAGGTCGTGCGTCGCACTTTGCCAAGGCGCTCACGTTTGACTTCTATTTTTATACCTGAAAGAATGGCCATTAACCGCTCATTTTCCGATGGTGTGCCCACCGTAATCCGAAGCGTATTCGCCACCTGACTGCTTCGGTCTCTCACTACAATTCCTTCCTTCACCAAGGCATCATACGTTCCTTTTGCGTCAACGAATTCAGCCAAAATGAAATTGGCATCTGTAGGATAGACCTTTTTCACCTGTGGTAATTTGGGCAGGGCAGCTTCCAGTTTTTTGCGCTCTTCGATCAGTGTTCCGATTATTGACGGATCAAATGAAGCAATCGCTTTGAGTGCCGTTTGTTGCGTGAGGATGTTCACATTATACGGTGGTTTTATCCGATCCAGCACGGCCAATATTTCCGGATTAGCAAATGCCATTCCCAATCGGATGCCTGCCATGCCTCGCGCCTTGCTGAACGTCTGAACTACCACTAGATTGGGGAATTTGTCAATTTCAGATATCCAGCTTTGCTCTGCAAAATCACTGTACGCTTCATCCACCACCACGATGGCATTGACTTTTAGTAGTTCCAAAACCGCCTCTCGTTGGATGAGATTTCCCGTAGGGTTATTCGGACTGCACACGAAAATCAACTTCGGTTTTTCATTGCCAATGATCTTCTTGGCTGCTTCCACATTGATTTGAAAATCATCGGTGAGTGGCACATCCAGCAGTGTCACGTTGTTGATGCCTGCACTCACTTTGTACATGCCATAGGTGGGTGAAAACTGCAACGCGCTATCCACCGCAGGTTCGCAAAAGGCACGGAAGAGCAGGTCGATGATTTCATCGCTTCCATTGCCAAAGAATACCTGATTGGGCATCACATTCTTTTCTTTGGCCAATGCCCACTTCAACTCCTTTTGGTGTGGATCGGGGTAACGATTCAGCCCATTATTGAATGGATTTTCGTTGGCGTCCAGCCACATATCTGCCGTGCCTTCAAACTCATCCCGCGCACTGGAGTAGGGCTTCAGGTTGCGGATGCTGGGACGAACTAAACTTGTTATATCTTTCATTTTTTTGAATGTTCTGAGTTCTTGGTCTTGTGTTCTGAGTTGACCAGTCCACCAATTAACTATTTAACTATTCACTTTTCACTAATTCCCTAAGTCTTACCGAAACTGCATTCTTATGCCCAATCAATAATTCTGCACTTGCCATCGCCTCTATCGCC
>CAZPST010000233.1:0-2965 GCA_964589185.1 uncultured Roseivirgaceae bacterium
ATAATCACCTCTCAAGAAACTTTTTCCGAAAAGGACTGCAAAGATAGCAAATCCATATCCCGATCAAAAGATTTGATTCTAAATTTTTTGAGACAAAAAAAGAACCAACCGCACCTGGCGATTGGCCCTTTGTCTCAGTCGTATTTTACCTCTAAACTTTGATCTCTACGTCTACTCCACTGGGCAATTCCAGCTTCATAAGCGCGTCTACAGTCTTGGCACTGTTTGAGTAGATATCTACCAAACGCTTGTATGTGCAAAGCTGAAACTGCTCACGTGCCTTCTTGTTTACGTGGGGCGACTTCAATACGGTAAACTTCTCCTTCACTGTGGGAAGTGGAATAGGTCCACTCACAATAGCTCCGGTTGTTTTCACAGCTCGTACGATTTTCTCGGAAGACTTGTCAACCAAGTTGTGATCGTAAGATTTTAGTTTGATTCTTATTTTCTGATTCATGATAGTATCAATTAGGCGGTGGCGCCTTTTTCTTTCTTAATTACTGTTTCCGCAATGTTTCGAGGCACCTCATCATAATGAGAGAATGTCAAGTTTGCAGTTGCCCGACCCGAACTCATTGTTCTCAAGTCAGTAATATATCCGAACAATTCAGAAAGTGCCACGTCAGCTTTGATCACCTGAGAGGTTCCTCTCGTGTCCATGCCTTTCATGATACCTCTACGCTTGTTCAGGTCACCCGTGATAGACCCAGTGTATTCATCTGGCGTCATCACTTCAACAGCCATGATTGGCTCAAGAAGAACGGGATTACACTTCTTAGCTGCTTCACGGAAGCCCATTCTGGCCGCAAGTTCGAAGGAAAGAGAATCAGAATCCACATCGTGGAACGATCCATGGTACAATCGCACCTTCATCTTGTCAATCGGGAATCCAGCCAATGGCCCACTGGTCATCGCTTCACGGAAACCTTTTTCAATGGCCGGATGGAATTCCTTAGGAATGACACCCCCGACAATCTGATTTACAAACTGTAATCCTTCTTTATCAAATTCAGGGTCTGCAACACTAAGTTCAAACGAGATGTCGGCAAATTTTCCGCGTCCACCCGTCTGCTTCTTATATACTTCTTTATGATCCACATGTCCTTTCAGCGCTTCTTTGTAAGCCACCTGAGGAGCACCTTGATTGATTTCCACCTTGAATTCACGCTTCAGACGATCAATGATGATGTCCAAGTGCAATTCACCCATTCCACGAAGGATGGTCTGGCCAGTATCTTGGTCAGTATGTACTTTCAGTGTAGGATCTTCTTCTACTAACTTACCGATAGCAATGCCCAATTTATCTGCATCTACCTGAGTTTTAGGCTCTATGGCATATCCGATAACCGGCTCTGGGAAGACCATTGACTCTAATACGATCTTTGCTTTTTCATCACAAAGTGTATCGCCCGTTTTTATTTCTTTAAAACCTACTACCGCTCCAATGTCTCCACAATGCAAGTTGTCGATTTGATTTTGCTTGTTTGCGTGCATTTGGAAAATCCGGGAAATACGCTCCTTCTTGTTTGTACGTGTGTTGAACACATACGAACCGGATTCCAATACGCCTGAATACGCTCGAACGAAACAAAGTCTTCCTACGAACGGATCAGTAGCAATCTTGAATGCCAGAGCTGCAAAAGGCTGGCTTGGATCGGCCTTTCGCTCAGTTGGTTCGTCAGTATCCGGATTTGTTCCTTTGATTGTGCCTCTATCAAGCGGCGAAGGAAGCAATTCCATTACGTAATCAAGCATGGTCTGCACACCCTTGTTTTTGAATGCTGAACCACACAACATTGGCACGAAAGCCAAGTCAATGGTAGCCTTGCGAAGAGCAGCTACAATTTCATCTCGTGTGATTGAATTAGGATCTTCGAAGTACTTCTCCATCAATCCTTCATCGTATTCAGCCACAGACTCCACCAAGTATCCTCTGTATTCAGCAACTTCCTCCAACATGTCTGCCGGAATTGGAATTTCACTAAAGGTCATTCCTTTATCATCTTCATTCCAGATAATTGCCTTGTTTTCTACTAGATCAACTACCCCTTTGAATGTTTCTTCAGCGCCGATTGGCAATTGAAGAGGTACTGACTTGGTACCCAACATTTCCTTCACCTGCTTACACACTTTCAAAAAGTCTGCACCTGATCGATCCATTTTATTGACAAACCCAATACGTGCTACGCCGTAATTGTCTGCCAATCTCCAGTTTGTTTCAGATTGAGGCTCTACACCATCAACTGCACTAAATAAGAAAACCAAACCATCCAATACGCGCAGGGATCTGTTTACCTCTACGGTAAAATCCACGTGACCCGGAGTATCAATGATGTTGATATGGTATTTTTCTCCTTTGTAATCCCAGAATACGGTAGTAGCCGCAGAAGTAATCGTGATACCACGCTCTTGCTCCTGCGCCATCCAGTCCATGGTAGCGGCACCATCGTGCACCTCACCAATTTTGTGGCTCACGCCTGTATAATATAGTATTCGCTCAGTAGTAGTAGTCTTGCCAGCATCAATGTGCGCCGCAATACCAATATTTCTGGTGAATTTTAAGTCTCTTGCCATTTCGGATGTATGTATTAGAATCTAAAGTGTGAAAATGCCTTGTTCGCTTCTGCCATTCTGTGTGTGTCGTCTTTCTTCTTTACAGAAGCACCCTCACCTCTTGAAGCGGCAATGATTTCGGCAGCCAAACGCTCTGTCATGGTTTTTTCACCACGTAGACGTGCATACTTGATCAACCACTTGATACCTACAGAAATTTTACGTTCAGGACGAACTTCAATGGGTACTTGGAATGTGGCACCACCTACTCTTCGGCTCTTTACTTCTACACTCGGGCTCACATTGCTCAATGCGGTCTTCCAAATTTCCAATCCATTCTCCTTGGTCTTGGTCTCTACGATTTTGATTGCATCATAGAAAATAGCATAGGAAATACTCTTTTTCCCACGCA
>CAZPST010000234.1:0-2936 GCA_964589185.1 uncultured Roseivirgaceae bacterium
TCCCAAATCGCAGCACATCATCGTATCGAATGTCAAATACGAGAAAATACTCAAGGAGCAATTTCCGAAATATTCCAAGAGTCAGTTTTATCTGGAGCCGGCTCGCAAGAATACAGCTCCGTGCCTTGCCTTCACCGCATATAAATTGAGGAAATATAATCCCGATGCGATCATGGTGGTGGCTCCTGCCGATCATGCCATATTTCAAGAAGCGCGCTTTTTGGAAGTGGTACAGAAAGCCATTGATACGGCCAAAGAAGGCAAACTAGTGACCATAGGCATACAGCCTAACCGCCCCGAGACAGGTTATGGCTACATCCAATACTTAGAGGGAGACGAGGAAGCTAAAAAAGTGAAGACGTTTACCGAAAAGCCGCAACTCGATCTGGCCAAAATGTTTATTGAAAGTGGGGATTTCGTGTGGAATGCGGGAATTTTTGTCTGGTCTGTGTCTACCATTATCGAAGCATTTGAAAAATACGATCCCGAACTTGCTGAAATTTTTGAAGAAGGAAATAAATACTACGACTCGTGGCGCGAGCGCAAATTTGTAGATTCAGCTTATGCCCAGTGCCGCTCCATCTCTATCGACTATGCTATCATGGAAAAAGCCGAGAACGTGCATGTGGTGCTTGGCGATTTTGGCTGGTCTGATTTGGGCAGCTGGAGTTCGGTACACGAACTGCGCGACAAGGACGAGCACGGCAATGTGGTGACGGGTGATGCGCTATTCTATGACAGCCACAATAATTTCATTCATATGCCCTCAGGCAAAATGGCAGTCATCGAAGGATTGGAAGACTACCTCGTGGCAGATTTCAATGATGTGCTGGTGGTGTGCAAAATAGACGGTTCGGCGAAATTCCAGAAATACATCAAGGAGATCAAAAAGACCAAGGGCGATAAATTACTTTGATGCGAGTAGTGGCTCAGAATTTTATTCAAAAATGACTGTTTTCAATTACCCACCTCTTGATCTCCTCCAGCGAGGAGACTAATTGTGTCATTTTTGAATAAAAAAAGCTCCATTCACTTTGAGCGTTGCACGCTGATTTCATAGAGTGCCATGGCGCAGGCGGCTCCCACATTGAGTGATGAAATCTGGCCTGTCATGGCGATCATCCCCTTTTCGTCACAGGCATTGAGCACGGCGGGCGAAATACCCACATCTTCGGCACCCATCACGAGGCAAACGGGATCGGCCAGATTGAGATCATGAAAAGTCGTCGCTGACTTCTCGGTACAAGCCACTACTTTGATTCCTGAGTTTTTCAGGTACTGTACGGCCAGTTCCAGATTGGGCTCTCGGCACACCGGAATAAAATTGAGCGCTCCTGCTGACGTTTTCACGGCATCTGCATTCACCTGCGCGCTACCACCCGTGGGGATGATAAGGCCATGTGCACCCAAACACTCTGCTGTACGAGCGATAGAACCAAAATTTCGGACGTCCGTCACGCCATCAAGCATCACAAAGAGTGGCTGCTGCCCCTTCTCATAGGTTTGCTGAATGACCTGATCCAATGGGAAATACTGCACCGGCGACACGAATGCCACCACACCCTGATGATTTTTTTTGGTAAACCAATTGAGCTTCTCGGGTGGCACGGCCGAATACGGAATGCTCATTTCCTTGAGCAATAGCTTCAGCTCCACAGCGAGCTCGCCGTTGAGATTTTTTTGGATAAACACCTTCTCCATATCCTTGCCCGATCGAATGGTTTCGATCACCGCGCGGATGCCATAGATCATATTTTCTGTTGACTTAGGAGCTACTCGCCCTTTCGTAAACGGCCTACTTGGTTGTACCATTCTTTTTCATATTTACGATCCTTGCGCAAGGCATAATACGGACCAAAAAGGGTTGAAACTTTTATAAACTCAAAAGACACATCGTCATATATCCAGGTCTCTGTGTTGTCTGTGCGAAACATCTGCATCGGCGTGCCATATACGATAAACACCATGCCCTGATCGGTCTTCCAGCCAGCCTTGAATAGGGTGAAATACTGATTGGCATACTCCACACTTTTGAAATACTTGCGGATGGCATTGCGTGCCCTGAACTTAGTGCCATACGTATTGATCCAAAATTCGTCAAAGGTGCGCTTGGGCTTGTTTGACTGGGTGAGGGCTCTATACTCTGCATCAGTGGTGAGGTAGCGCATAGGGCCTATCAGCTCATGAATCATCCGAAAGGTGGGATAGTACGGTGGTGCTTTAAATAGTGTTAGTCCTTTGTCAGAAGCCGAATCTTCGCGGAAATAATAGAAATTATACTCCTGCAAAAATGTGCTATCTACCATCACAAACAGGGTATCCTCAGAGAGAATGGGTGCCAATTGCTTCATCTCTTCCATCGGTGCTTCGGCCGGTCCGGCTTTGTCCACATAGCTCGATACCTGAATCTGTCTGTCGGTATTCCAATGCAAACTAGTAGATACCAAATAGGACGTGAGTACAGGCTCACCTTTGCTGAGGGGCACGAGTCCCGGAAAGGGCAACCGACCATTGCGCAGCGGCACATCAAAGTAAAACTCAAAATCGCTGGCCAATCGGACAACTAGCAAATCTTCATGATTAGGTGCCGGAAAAGAGATCGTGCCTCTCCATCGTACGTTTGTTGATTCCACAGTCTCCACGGAGGGATTGAGGAGCACTTCTTCTGAGGCATCATATCCGCGCTGCAAGAAAAACTCCCGCACCCACACACTGGTGCTGTCTGTGGTCACATCTAGATACACTGTGATAATACCACCGGACTGAGTCACCCGATGAACCAGACGCGCAGGCGCATCGGGATCATACTGATGGCTCAAATCCACATTGGTAAGATCAATGGCACGTACGCTGAGTAGCCCTCCCATGGCCAGGATCAGCAGGATACATTTTAAGAGCAAATTCCTACACATACTATCGAATCAAAGCGATTATCC
>CAZPST010000235.1:0-2844 GCA_964589185.1 uncultured Roseivirgaceae bacterium
TAATCCATTCCAATGATGACGTAGGCATAGAAGCTAAGCAGCGAACTCAGATTGTCTACAAACGAATTTTCATTGTACTGAATAGGTCTGCTCGGCACATATGAAAATGTCCAATCCCTGTCGGCATAATTGAATAGGATGGATTCATAATCTGTCCCGTAGATGGGGCGTGCCGAAATGATCTGCACCGTGGCTTCATACACGCCCGTAGATGGTACGCTAGTGAGCGATATCAAGAAATTGCAATTGATCCGTTCATCGAGCTGAAATTCGTCATTGGTCCATTTACGGTTATTCAAAAACTCCGAAATATCCGTTTCCATCGAATTGAAAATGCTCGCATCTGCTATGTTCACCTGCGTGCGATCCACAACTACCCGACACTTGAGCTCTTGTGCCATTGCACTGTGCCCAATGAGGATCAAGGCGAGAAATATGGTAACGTGTGTTTTCAAGCGATTTTTTGAGCTATCAATCGAACAATATCCTGTGCTACAGCCGACTTTGATTTTAACTCAAAGTTCCAGTTTGTATTGTCCTTGTCGAAGATAGATACTTTGTTGGTATCATGCGAAAATCCGGCACCACTATCCCGCAATGAATTGAGTACGATGAGGTCAAAGTTCTTTTTGATCAATTTCTGCTGGGCGTTGGTCTGCTCGTCTTGCGTCTCCAAGGCAAAGCCTACCGTGAATTGTTTGTTTTTTCGTTTGCCTAATTCCATGGCAATGTCCGGATTAGCCACCAGTTCTATGTGTAGCGACTCGCCTTTTCGTTTGATTTTTTCGGTTGTCGGGTTATTCACCCTGAAATCAGCAACGGCAGCAGCGAATATGCCAATATCTACACCGTCAAACACAGCCGTGGCGGCCTCCATCATTTCAAGTGCAGACTGTACGTGCACCACCTGAAGACGTTCCGTTTTCGCAGGCACGTACTTGGCCGGGCCGGTTACAAAAATCACTTCAGCTCCCGCATTCAGGCAACTTTCGGCGATGGCCGTTCCCATTTTTCCACTCGAATGATTGCCAATAAAACGTACCGGATCGATAGGTTCGAAGGTGGGGCCTGATGTTATCAATACTTTCTTGCCAACGAGTAGTTGTTTGTCTTGAAAAAAAGCTTCAATGTGTTGTAGCAGATGTTCTGGCTCAGCCATCCGCCCCGTGCCGATAAGACCACTTGCTAGTTCGCCTGATTCGGCATCCACTATGATGTTGCCAAAAGAAGTGAGGCGTTTCAGGTTTTCTACGGTGGTCGGGTGCAGGTACATGTCCAGATCCATGGCTGGCGCCACCATCACAGTGCATTTGGCAGATAAGTAGGTGGCGCAAAGGAGATTGTCGCAATAGCCATTTGCCAGCTTGGCCAAGGTATTGGCCGAGAGGGGTGCTATCACCATCAGATCGGCCCACATGCCCAGCTCCACATGATTGCTCCACTGGCCGGTTTGTTTGTCGAAATAGTCAATTTCTACCGGATGTTTGGAGAGTGTAGCGAGCGTGAGAGGTGAGATGAAATCTTTGGCCGATGCGGTCATCACCACCTTCACTTCAGCGCCCGACTTGACAAGTAAGCGCACAAAAAAAGCGGCTTTATAGGCTGCTATAGAGCCCGTCACCGCTAATAGTATTTTTTTTCCGGTCAGCATGACCAGAGGATATTAAAGCTCCGACGTTTTGCCAGCCATCAATTCAGGGTCAGGCAAACGGAAGTTTAGTTTTTCTTCTAAGAATTCATCTGTAGCTGCTGAAGTAGGCTTAGGCATGCGCTCATAGAATTTTGAAATCTCAATCTGCTCTCTGTTTTCGAAGATTTCTTCCAGATTGTCTACAGACGATGCAAACTCTGCCAACTTGTTGTTCAGTTCCTCTTTCAATGTGGCACTGATTTGTCGGCTTCTTTTTCCGATTATCACCAGTGACTCATACACGTTTCCGGTAGGCTCAGTGATTTTCTGATTATCACGTGTGATCAATGACGCTTGGTATGTACTCATTTACTCCTTTTTATTTTGATCGGCAAATTTAGCTAATTCTTCTCGGCTTTTCATGAAGAATTGTTCGGCAGCCTTCAAATACGTACTATTCGGGTATTTGTCCAAAAAGTTCTCGTATTTGGTGATGGTGGCGCGGAATCGTTCTTCCTGCTTTTCGGTAATACTCACCTTGGCATAGTCATAGGCCGTTTCTATGCCCATGTAGTACACCTCTTCGTTGTAATCCGAATCGGGAAAATCCTTATGAAAATTCTCAAAAACCACGAGTGCGGCTTTGTATCGCTTGATTTTGTAGTACAATTTGGCATTGTTGTACGCCTTGGTTTCCAGCTTCACCTGCAGGATATCGATCATACTGTCAGCGGAAAAAATCCTCTCTGATGCCGGATATCTGTCTATATAAAACTGCAGTGCTTCCACCGCTTCATACGTTGTGGTTTGATCCAGATTGTATTCAGGAGATTGGAGATAGAGGGAGAGGGCATGCATATAATCGGCCTCCATGGCGTATTCGCTACGGCCATAGGTGCGCACAAATTCCTTGAAGTGATGCGCACTGAGGATATACTGCTTCTGATGGTAATAGCCATAGGCAAAGAGGTAGTTGCCCAGCTCTGCTTCCTTGGTACCGCGAATGATCGGTAGGATTTCCTCCAGTAGAGTGGTGCTTTTGTAGTATTTCTCGTTTTTGTAGTATTCGAGCGCCGCATCATACTTCAATCGCCAATCCGGACTTTTCTGGATTTTGCGAAATTTGCTGCAAGAAGCAATGGTGAGGGCAAGTAGTACGAGTATAAAAATTCGGGAGAGTATCCGCATGAGCTAGAAAATAGGTCGCAAAAGTA
>CAZPST010000236.1:0-2786 GCA_964589185.1 uncultured Roseivirgaceae bacterium
GTTGTACACTTCACCAAAAATGAAAAATCCAAACGAAAGACTAAACACGATTCCGACATAATTGACAATACTCACTTTGCTCAGTTCTTCCGATTGATACGACTTTGTCATGAAATATTGGGCAATCTGCGTGAGCACACCCACCAGTAACAAATACAACCAGTCCCATCCCTGAGGCATCACCCAAACAAAGGCCGACCAAACGCCGGAAATGGGCAACATGACAAGTGGGAAGTAAAAAATCACTACCAGTGGGTGCTCGTTCGTCTTCAAGATGCGAATGAAATTGTAGGCCAAACCCATAAAAAATGAGGTGGCTACACCCATTACCAAATGAATCAATTCAATCCGCGTATCGAATCCCTGAATAATCACTACGCCTGCAAAACTGAGCAAGAAGAATACCCACTGAATGGGGAGCACTTTTTCCTTGACCAAGAAAATACCCAAAATAGTGGTGAAAATAGGTGCCAAGTACGCCAGTGAAGAAGCCGCTGCGAGCGGAATTTGCTGCAAGAGTGTGAAGAAAATGAGGAGCGCAATAGCTCCGGAAATACCTCTAGCTAGCAATACAGGCTTGTTATTTCCCCAAATACTTACCGATTGGGAGCTGAGCATGGCCACACTAATGACCAGCGAAACAATGGATCGGAATAAAATAATCTCTACAGCAGGAATATGTGGGATCGCCTTCACAAACACATTCATCAATGCGAAGGTGAATGAGGCAGCAAGCATAAATTGAACGCCCTTCGAAACCCTCATTCCATTATTTTACCATCTCTCATCTCTAGTTTTCTATCAGCCATGTTAGCCAACTCCTGATTATGTGTCACCAGTACAAAGGTCTGATTCAATTCGCTTCGAAGCTCAAAAAATAGCCGATGTAGATCGTCGGCGTGTGTGCTGTCCAAATTACCGCTCGGTTCATCAGCTAAAATCACTGCAGGATTATTAATAAGTGCCCGAGCCACCGACACACGCTGCTGTTCGCCACCGGAAAGTTCGGAAGGTTTATGCGTAAAGCGACCTGCCAATCCCAAACGATCCAACAAACGACTAGCATTTTCGCGCACCTCCTGTTCATTTCTATTGGCCATAAAACCAGGCAAGCATACATTTTCTAACGCAGTAAATTCTGGCAACAGATTATGAAACTGAAATACGAAACCAAATGATCGGTTGCGTAAAGTGGCTAGCTGCGCGTCTGAGTGGCTGAATATCGACGTACCATTGAGGATGACATCTCCTTGATCTGGACGATCTAGCGTACCCAAGATATGAAGTAACGTACTCTTGCCAGCACCAGATGCCCCCACTATGGAGACCACCTCCCCTTTGCTAATTTTCAGATCCACCCCGCGCAAGACTGGTAGTGCTCCGTACGATTTATGAATGCCAGAGGCGTGTAACATGCGGCAAATATAGAGTGATCAATGCGTACGTTTTGGAATTGACCTCATCATCCTTTGCTTAAAGAAATTGAACCTCGTAGATTCGCACAAAAATTCTTTGACCCATGAATATCCACGAATACCAGGCGAAGCAAATCTTGAAGTCATACGGAGTTACCATCCAGGAAGGAATTGTAGCCGAAAACCCCGATAAGGCTGTAGAAGCAGCTAAAGAACTGCATCGCGAGACAGGTACCGGCTGGTACGTAATCAAGGCGCAAATACATGCCGGTGGACGTGGCAAAGGCAAAGTGAAAGAGACTGGCTCAAACGGCGTAGTGCTAGCCAAGAGCATTGATGAAGTGAAGCCCAAAGCAGAGGGTATACTTGGTGGCACGTTGGTGACGCACCAAACCGGCCCTGAGGGCAAGCGCGTGAGCAAAGTGCTCATAGCACAAGATGTGTACTATCCTGGCGTCAGCGAACCGAAGGAATATTACATGTCCATATTGCTCGACAGAGCCACAGGCCAAAATGTAATCATGGCATCCACTGAAGGTGGTATGGATATCGAAGAAGTGGCTGAGCACCGTCCGGAGAAAATCGTGAAAGAATGGATCGATCCGGCAGTAGGACTTCAGGGCTTCCAATCACGAAAAGTGGCATTTGCTCTTGGACTGGAAGGAGAGGCGTTCAAAGGCATGGTGAAATTCATCCATTCGCTCTACAATGCATTTCAGGGTACAGATTCGTCTATGTTCGAGATCAATCCTGTATTGAAGACATCAGATAACAAAATATTAGCCGTAGACGCCAAGGTGAATTTGGATGACAATGCGCTGTACAGACATAAAGATTTGGCTGAATTGCGTGACATCACAGAAGAAGATCCGGCTGAAATAGAAGCAGGCGAGCATGGGCTGAACTACGTAAAACTCGATGGAAACGTAGGTTGTATGGTAAATGGAGCCGGCTTGGCCATGGCTACCATGGACATCATCAAACTATCCGGAGGTGAGCCTGCAAACTTCCTTGACGTGGGAGGTGGGGCCAATGCCAAAACCGTAGAGGCCGGATTCCGCATCATCCTGAAAGACCCGAATGTGAAGGCCATCCTGATCAACATTTTTGGAGGTATCGTGCGCTGCGACAGAGTGGCAACAGGTGTGGTAGAGGCCTACAAAAACATTGGCGACATCAAGATTCCGATCATTGTGCGCTTGCAAGGAACAAATGCCGAAGAAGGTGCCCAAATCATTGAGAGTTCCGGCTTAAAAGTGACTTCAGCAATTGTGCTGAAAGATGCCGCTCAAAAAGTACGAGAAGTTTTGGCGTAATCCGACAACCGGATCGTTATTCGTGTCACTGAATCACCTCAAACTCAACGCGCCT
>CAZPST010000237.1:0-2770 GCA_964589185.1 uncultured Roseivirgaceae bacterium
GAAAATCAACATCCAAATGTTCTTCATATCACTGCTAACAACTCTATTGAACTGCATCCTTACCAATTCTGAAAAGGATCAAAAAGTTCTTTCGATTGAACCAATGACAAGGTAAATACAACAGCGAATTTTACAGAGCTCAATCACTCATTTCTTTCTACCTGCGTCTTTCAGTGCCTTGTTGAGCATCCATTCTATTTGTCCATTGGTACTGCGGAATTCGTCAGCCGCCCATTTCTCAATGGCCTTCATGGTGTCTTCATCTATGCGCAGCGCAAAGGGCTTCTTAGCCATGATCTTGTGGGTTTTCCCAGTTGCTCCTCAATTGCGCAAGCGCCTTACTCAACTCATCTGCTTTTTGGGTGCCAATGAGCAGCATTTTGCCGGTAGTCAGCTCCAGTTGCAAGCCTTTATCACCGTTTACATTTAATGCCCGGCCATGCCGTAAGGAGTATTTGTAGCCATAACCGCCGTATTCCCACATGGCACTATAGGTGCGCACTTCAGCACTTTTCACATCTGTTTTGGTTAGTTGCTTTTCTCTGTTGACAAATGGAGGAAATCTGTAGTAAATAGAAGCCTGATCAATTGTCACGTAGAGTTTGGACAAAGAAAACAGCGCAATCACTCCGCCTATTACCACGGTAAAAATGACTAGACTGAACATCGCTTCGTTGGTGTCTTTCTGTGTCAATATTATCACGACTATAGGTACCAAGCCGAATATGGACATCCCAATGAGTAGGTACCACATCCATGTGCCCACGAACCCTTGCTCTTCCTGAAATATGACCTTTCCCTTCATGACATTAATGATTTAACGTGCCTGAATTGAGCACTGGCGTCACATCCTTGTCGGCACAAAGCACCACCATCAGATTGCTCACCATGGCCGCCCGCTTTTCATTGTCAAGATCCACTACCTGTTTCTTATCCAATTCTTCAAGCGCCATCTCCACCATACTCACTGCCCCTTCTACTATTTTGTGGCGCGCAGATACAATGGCGGTAGCTTGTTGCCTTCTTAGCATCGCGCTGGCTATTTCTTGCGCATAGGCCAAGTAACCAATGCGTGCTTCCAATATCTCAATCCCGGCTATGGCCAATCGATCTTCAATACTTTTTTCCAAAACTTCATTTACTTCATCTATGCCCGAGCGTAATGTCACTTCAGATTGTCCCTCGTCAAAATTGTCGTAGGGATAGCTGCTCGCGAGTTTACGCACGGCCGAATCGGTCTGTACACGAACGAAATTTTCATAGTCGTTCACTTCAAACGATGCTGCGTAAGTGTCTCTCACGCGCCACACCAAGATGACGGAAATTAATATTGGGTTACCCAATTTGTCGTTCACTTTGATGCGCTCGCTATCAAAATTGCGGGCACGCAAGCTGATGTTTTTCTTCAAGTAAAAGGGATTTACCCAAAAGAAGCCGTTTGACTTTACTGTGCCTTTGTATTCTCCGAAGAGTACCAATACGCGGGAATCATTTGGATTGACAAAGAAAAAACCCGGCATAAAAAGCAAAAAGACGATAAAAAGCAGCGCGAAGAAGGGCATCTTCATCAGCACTATACCGGCGATAGAAACCAGTAGGAGAAGTAATTCCACGGCCAACATAGTGTAGCCTGAAATCGGGGTGGTGGTTTGTTCGTTTGTGTTCATTTTGATAAATATTAAAGTGATTTAATAAATGAGGTAATGTCTGAGACCAATCCATCGAAAAGCGGAAGGTCGGGATTGCTGTACGTGGCGATATTCTGCATCCGATCTGTTGGCGCTGCTTTGAGTACGTGATTCATACCGTCATATATGCGATAAGTAGCTTTTGAATTTGCTGATTTCAGCAGTTCAGCCTGCTCCACGCCTACTTGTATATCGGTGGTACCATTCACGATCATGAGTGGTTGAGTGAGTTTAGATGCATAGACAGCAGGGTCATGTCTGCCATATGATGCTAGGAATGCAAAAGCCGAAGGATTAAACATCGAAAGCAGAAATGGATGTATTCGCTTGGGTGTATGGCCATTCACTAGAGAATCCATGAGTATGCGAGACGCCTCTCCCAATTCACTCGACTGAGCTGTGATTTGCTCCACTATAACATCCGAGAGCGGCTTGCCTGCTCCTGCCAAAGACACCACACTTGCCACTTTAGGGTTGTTCAGAGCAGCGGCTAGTGCTATTGTAGAACCTTCGCTATGACCAATTAGCACAATGCGTTCATATCCCTCTGCCGCCAAATAATCAATGAGCACTCGAACATCATCAATGTAATCCTCTAGTGTCACCTCTTTTGAGTCCATACCTGATGGCACACTTTGGCCAATCCATCTTTTGTCAAACCGTAAAGAGGATATTCCTTCATTCGCCAGACCCTCTGCTAGCATCTTGTAGGCATTGGTGTGTATTCCACCGGGGCTATTGCAATTGCGATCTGTTGGGCCTGAGCCGGCAATAATCAGGGCAACAATTTTTTTCGCTTCGCCGGCTTGCAGCATTGTGCCCTTAATTTCAAATCCATTCGCCTGAATAGATACCTCTTGGCTATTGACCTGCGAAAAGGCAAGTAGTGAAAGGAGGAGAAGTGTGCTTTTCATAATGATACTATTTTGATATCATTTCAAATGTACGGAGAGAAATTTAAAAAGTTGTGAACTGTTGAATATTTCTGAAATTTGCTTCATGCGTACATTCACTAACTGGACAGAGTATCATCATCGATTGAATCTAATCTTTCATGCCATCGTGGCTGTGACCATGCTGCC
>CAZPST010000238.1:0-2768 GCA_964589185.1 uncultured Roseivirgaceae bacterium
TTTTAGCCAAAATTCTAAAGGAAACCAGCCAAGGCAAGCCGGTATCCATAGTTCCAATTGCTACAGAAATTACTACGCAAGCAGCTGCTGAGCTTATTGGATGTTCAAGACCTCACTTGGTAAAACTTCTTGAGAATGGTGAAATCAGTTATACCAAAATTGGTAAACACAGACGAATTAAATACCAAGACGCAATTGACTTTAAGCGAAAAATGAAAGACAAACAACGCCAATTGCTTATAGAAATAATGAAAGCTGACGAAGAGATTGGATTGTATGATTCATAGCGTGAGATTCACTTGTGTGCTTGATACCAACGTGATCTACCCGCTAGAGACTCGCGATTTACTTTTTTGGTTTGCCTCCTTTGACCTTTTCACTCCTAAATGGAGCAAGCACATTTTCAGAGAGTGGGAGGATGTAATGAAAAGAAAGGGCATTTCTGACGAAGAGATAAAGAAGAGAGTGAGCAAAGCACAGCTGGCTTTCCCTGATGCACTGGTTGATAACTACGAGCCACTCGTAAATACCTTAGAATTGCCTGATGAAAATGATAGGCATGTATTGGCCGCCGCAATCAAGACCAATGCAAACATTATAGTCACCAATAATTTGAAAGACTTTCCTAAAGATTATCTGGCAAGATTTGACATAACCGCCAAAACTGCAGACGACTTCATAACAGACACCATTGACCTTAACAATGACCTAGCAGTTGAAGCATTCAGGGCGCTGGTTTTGAATAGAACCAATCCCAATTTAGATGAGTTTGAAATATTAGCTCGGTTGCGAAAAAATGGACTGACAGAATCCGCAAATTACTTGCATGCCTTGATTTGATCTAATTTGATCAAATAAGAGTATGAACACTACATAGAATACCGCTCCTAATCCTATTTTATCGACCAAACTGCCCCCTGCGCATCAGCAGCATCTCTGTGCGCGGCTTGTCCACCGCTATCATTTCGCCGGAAGGATCGAGTAAGAGGTGGAAGCCGTCTTGAGGTCTTCGAGGGAAAATAGTGAACGTAATCGGCTGGTTGATTTGGATATCATCGATGGTAAGTACTGCCAAAGGCTTGGTCTGCGCTAGACTATCCAAGTAAGGCACACGTCCCAGGCTGAGGCGCTCATTGGCCTGAAAATACTGAAACTGGTTCAGGTAGTCCATCATCCGGGCGGTATCTAGCTGCGCAACGCCCGCTATTTTGAAAAAGTCCTTCTCAAAGCGAATCTCAAAGTCATCGGCATCATTCGCAGTGTAATCAAGGGTGAGCAACTGTATCGTGCGCCAACTGCCATTATACACCATTCGGTCGCGCCACTGATCGGCGGCCAACTCGAAAATGCCACCTACATAATCTGAAAAGCCCGGAATCTCCATTTCGTACCCTTGCCCTTCTTCGATGAAATAGGTACGTGTCTTGGTGTCGTTTGGTTTGAAATGAAACGAACGATCATTAACCGATATCGCCACGGCATCTTCTGTGGACATTTCCCCTACGGGCTTTTTCACCCGCACGCGCAGTAGCACATTGAGCAAATGATCTACAAATGCCGGATCGGCGGGGTATTGACCCACCATCCACGCCGTTTCCTTGCGAAGCTGAATGTTTCCAATCGAAATGGCCTTTACCGAACTGGTATCTCGGACTGCAAACTGCGCCTCGTCAAAGCGAACGCCACTCCCTGATTTTCCTGAAAAATACACAGCCACATTGGCCACTACCAACAGCCCAATCACTATCAACCATCGCTTGATTTTCCGATCCATCACTTTGTGAATTTTCGTTTGCGGATATACAATTTAGCCATGCCCATCAGCACGATCAGCAGTACCGGCAATCCCACGTTGATCACCTGCCACTTGGTCTTTTCTTCTTTCACTTTCACCTTGTCAAGCGGACGAATTTGAATCTCCTTGGCGCGGACCATGATCAGTCCGTCTTCATCAGTGAGGTAATCGAGCAAACGCGTCACCAGTTCGCCATTGGCGTAATTGACACGTGCATACGGATCTACACCAATGTCCACCGGATTGCCCGTCTCCAAATCAAATTCATTACGAATCACATCGCCATCGCTGATCACTACAATGCGTGCGTCCTCACCCATTTCACTGAAAGTTGACTTATCTGCCCCTGCCGGCAAGAACCTGTTTTGGTACAGTGATCTAAATTTTCCTTCCAATAAATACCCGACATTCTGCGTGCCGTCTTGGAAAAATTCGGGGAGCAAATCACCCTGCAAATCATTGAATGCCACCTTCACCGGAGGCGACAATACTTTTGTGCGCACGGTTGTTTGGAGCAATGGTGTTTTCTTCACGCCGGGTGCTTTCACCGTATCGATAGTAGACGCAAAGCGCAACAAGGTGGCATCCATACCTTTGACAGCCGGATGATCTCCATAGTAGGTGATCACAGGGAAAAACGGCCAAGGCAACAATTGAATCTGTGGTTGTTCGCCGATATTGCCCGTGACCACTGGAAATGACCCGCTACTAAGATCAAGTACATAGTCTTTGTTGATGCGTACCCCGTAGCGGAAGAGCAGATCGTCCAGATTCGTTTGATACGGCATGGCGATGGTGCCCTCATCAGACGCACTGTCCATATTCACTTTAAGGGCGTCATAGAAAATGAGCAAGTTGCCCCCGCGCATCACGTATTGATCCAGTAGGTATTTTTCCTTTTCACTGAAAGCTTTTGTGGGTTTTGGTAGAATGATCACTTCATAGCCGGCCAACGGCTCGGTGCGCGTAGCTA
>CAZPST010000239.1:0-2726 GCA_964589185.1 uncultured Roseivirgaceae bacterium
ATTTTCTTGTGCTTTAACCCTTCATCACGAAATGCCAATGACAAATCTGGGTTAATATTTCAGACTCACACACGGGCTCGCAATGACGGCTAATTGCTGCCGCTGAGGTGTTTGGTAGGAGTTCAAAAAACTTCCCCCATCACCCTCGTTTCCATCGAAGACAGGCGAGACTGACGATTGTATGGTCGGTTTGTAAGGCATCTAGTCCCTCGCCGTGGGACAAGATGCAGAGTTAGATTTTTTGCACTGCGCTACCCGATTCGTACAAATCTTTCACGGGGATTAAACCTTTCTGGTCTCCGTGCATCTAAGAACGGAAATTTCAATTCCACTCAACATGCATATGCACCTTACTACTCCGCTCAAAATGATTTCAATCCCCAGCATCCTTCTTTCGTTTTCTGTTTTCATAAGCTGCAACAACACGAATGATGCAACGCCCGAAAAAGAAGCTGCCGTAGATTTAACAAGCCTGCCTTTTGGCGGAACCGGGGATCATCAAATTTTACGTAGAGATCAGGGAATTAGGGAGCCGGATTTTCAATCCCTTTGGCTGTGTGGTGTTCCGCCGGATGGTGCAGGTAATTCAGATGCAAGCGACTGGACCAATGCCGACGGAACCTGGGATTACACCCGAAAACCAATAGTGGAGGGCAATCTTACGTGGGTGAGCGAATTCGAGATCATGCTTGACGGTAATGGCAATCGACTCATTACCGGAAACTCCCTCCCTGATCACCCAACAGGCGTTTTCCCTATAGACCCGACGAGTGTAGCCTATCAGTATGATCGGAATACCAACGAAATACTGGCGAGAAATATCCTATTTGAATTTCCTGAAATACCGGAAGTAGCTGCCTCTCCCAGCTGTGTTACCTATGGTCCGGCTGGTATATCACTCAGTGGAAGTGTCATTTATCACGGGGCATCTACGCTAGGCAATGATGCAGCTGCTCATGAAATTTTGGACAGCTACGGAGGTCACTCAGATGGTACAAATACCTACCATTATCATTTCCCAGCACAAAACCTTCAAGATCACATTCATCCTCATGATGAAGGTCATTCTGCGCTCATGGGGTATGTCATCGACGGCTTTGGCATCTACGGACCGTATGGTGAAGACGGAGAGCTACTTTCGTCAAAAGATCTGGATGAGTGCCATGGACATACGCACCTTGTACTTTGGGATGGAGAAATGATAAACATGTACCACTATCATTGGACGTACGACTTTCCTTACAACATTGGTTGCTTCAAGGGCACACCGAAACCCCTCATCGACTAACCATGAAGTATCGTCTACCTAAACCAATGATTTCAATGCTTTTGTTGCTCTTCATCTGGTCAAATTCCCTTTTTATCAGTTGCTCCAATGACTCGATAGCTGTTCCGCGTGCCACCGATTCGCCCAACATCATTTTGATCATAGCGGATGATATGGGTTGGGATGCTTTTGGCAACTATCCCGGAATGTTAGGCAGCAAAGCCAATACGCCAACGCTTGATTCGCTAGCACAAAATGGCATCACTTTAACCAATTTTTGGTCGAACCCGGTGTGCGCTCCCACAAGAGCCGCCTTGTTGAGTGGAAAATATGGTTTTAGAACAGGTGTAGGTGGTGCACAAACTCCTCAAGTTGCCACACTCTCTAACTCCGAAACGAGCATCCAACAATACATAGATAACCAAACCTCAAGATCGTATGCCAGCGCCGCTATTGGCAAGTGGCATGTAAGCGCCAGTAACGACCTGAACGCTCCTGAAAATTTCGGTATTGATTATTATTCCGGCATTTTCAGGGGGTCTGTTACCGACTATTACAATTGGACGCAGACCAGCTCAGGAATTCAATCAACCGTAACTACTTACACAACCACTCATTTTGTTGATCAGTCCATCGATTGGATTGACGAACAAACAAAACCCTTCTTTCTGTGGTTAGCTTTTAATGCCCCTCATACCCCCTTTCATCGCCCTCCTTTACATCTCATTTCAGATCAATCTTTAGTAGACGATCAGGAAACAATTAATAGCAATCCTTTGCCTTACTATTTAGCATCCATCGAGGCAATGGACTCAGAAATTGCTCGTTTGATTCATTCTCTTTCTGAGGAACAAAAAGAAAATACCATTTTCATATTTATCAGCGACAATGGAACGCCTCCGCAAGTAGTGCAGTCACCGTACACATCGAGTAGTGCAAAAAATACCTTGTTTCAAGGAGGCGTGAATGTCCCGATGCTTATTTGCGGCAAGGGCGTGTCAAGGAAAAATGAAATAGAACCCGCTTTGACTCAAGTAACAGATCTATTCCCCACTATCGCTGATTTGGTCGGAACTAATACAGAAAAATATCAGGACGGAATCAGCTTAAAACCGCTGTTCACCGATGAAACTGCTGATAAACGAGCCTATGTCTACACGGAGCAGTTTGACAATACCTCCTCAGTTAATGACGGTTATGCCATCCGAAACGAAACACATAAGTTAATTGTGCTGGAAAATGGAAATGAGTACTTATATGATTTGATCGCCGACCCATTTGAGGAAAATAACTTACTACTAGCTCCATTATCAATTGAAGAGCAGCAAAGCGTAGATGAGCTGAGAGCATTCAAGGCAAACTTCTAATTGCAGTATTTTGAGAGAATGTGTTACCCCCAATCGCCCTCGTTTCCGAACGAGGGCGGACGAGAATGACGATTGTATCGTCAGTATACAAA
>CAZPST010000240.1:0-2716 GCA_964589185.1 uncultured Roseivirgaceae bacterium
CCCCTACATCCATTTCGTCTTATTTTGATCCTATTGATGTCATAGTTGAGAATGCGATTCGCGACAGGCAATTTCCCGGATGCCAAGTGTTGGTGATGAAAGGTGGCGAAGTATTGGTGGATCGGTCATATGGATATCTCACCTACGATAGCCTGATGGAAGTGACCAGTGAGACGATCTATGACCTAGCCTCTGTGACGAAGGTAGCGGCCACCACACTCATGTTTATGGATTTGTATGAAAAGGGGTTTGTACATTTAGATGATCCTATTTCATGTTATCTGCCCCTTTTTGCCACATCGAATAAGTCCAAAATCACTATTCGTCAATTGCTGGCGCACAATTCAGGATTGCAGGCCTATGTGCCGTTTTGGGAACGAAAACTGGGGGGCGATTTCCTTGATGCGAAATGTCAGGAAGCGTTAGCCCAAAATGCCTACGGACAATTGCAATACACCCACATGGTGGATTCGCTGAACAATTGGATTGCCAAGTCGTCATTGAAACAATTCAAAACAAAGTCCCGATTTCTCTACAGCGACATTGGTTTTATGTTGCTCCATCAAATCGCCGAGGCGGCCAGCGGTCAATCCATGGAAGAGTACCTGTTGACGCATTTTTACCAACCGATGGGTTTGTCCAATATGGTCTTCAATCCTACCCAAAAAGGCATTCCCCACAGCCGCTTGGCACCTACCGAACTAGACATACAATTTAGAAAAAAACAAGTTTGGGGCGAAGTACACGACAAAAATGCATTGATCTTCAATGGCACAGCCGGACATGCGGGTTTGTTTTCTACGAGTAAAGAATTGGGCATTTTGATGTCGATGCTGGCCAAAGGAGGCCAATGGCAAAATCATACCTATCTAAGCGCAGAAACCATTGCCACATTTAATCATTCCTATTTTCCTCACAATCATCGGGCGCTGGGGTTTGATAAGAAAAATGTGAAAGTATCTACCAAAGTAAGTGAGCAGAGTTTTGGTCACACGGGCTTCACGGGCACTATGGTATGGGCTGATCCGGCCAAGGACATGGTTTTTGTATTTCTATCCAATAGAGTGTATCCCGATGCAGCGAACCGGAAACTGATTACCAGCCATACACGTTCTAGGGTTCAAGATGTCGTGTACGATGCATTAGGTTCTATCGAAACCGCCCATCTTGCCGAAGTAAAATAAACTTGCAGTATGAAGATTGGAATCGTTTGCTATCCCACCTATGGCGGGAGCGGAGTTGTAGCCACCGAATTAGGAAAGGCATTGGCGCAGAAGGGACATGAAATTCACTTCATCACGTATTCGCAACCAACCCGTCTCGATTTTTTCAATCAGAATCTGTACTACCACGAGGTAAGCGTAAACAACTATCCACTTTTCGAATATCCACCCTATGAATTGGCACTAGCCAGTCGCATAGTGGACGTGGCGCAGCATGTGGGGCTCGATCTGGTGCATGTGCATTATGCCATTCCTCATGCGTCTGCAGCTTTTATGGCCAAACAAATATTAGCGCAAAAAGGCATTGACTTGCCGGTGGTGACCACCCTGCATGGCACAGACATCACACTAGTGGGCAAAGACGCCTCGTACGAACCGGTAGTCACCTTCTCCATCAACATGTCTGATGGGGTGACAGCCGTATCGGAGAGCTTGAAACAAGAAACCCTAGAGTATTTCGATATCACCACACCCATTGATGTGATCCCCAACTTCATTGATTTGGAGCGATTCAAGAAGCAACCGAAGGAGCATTTCAGAAAAGCAATTTGTCCTAATGGCGAGCGCTTGCTCGTACACATATCCAACTTCCGCAAAGTGAAACGTGTGGAGGATGTACTTACCATGTTTTGCTCATTACGTAAAATTGTGCCTGCTAAACTACTACTGGTGGGTGATGGGCCTGAGCGAATCAAGATGGAAGAATTAGCTCGAAAAATCTGCGCGTATGAGGATGTACGTTTCTTGGGCAAATTGGAACAAGTAGAAGAAGTGCTATCGGTAAGTGACCTGTTTGTGATGCCATCTGAAAAAGAGAGTTTCGGACTAGCGGCATTAGAAGCCATGGCGTGTGAAGTGCCAGTGATTTCGTCTAATGCAGGCGGCTTGCCCGAGCTCGTTCAAAATGGCATAAATGGCTTCTTGTGCAATGTGGGCGATGTGGATGATATGGTGAAGAAGGCCATTCATATTTTGGACGAAAAACATCTCGATGCATTCAAAGCAGGAGCGTTGGCACGCGCCAAAGAATTTGACATCCATGCCATCCTCCCTATGTATGAGGATGTATACGAGCGAGTTCAAAAAAAATCGCTAAAATCAGTAACCTAATCGTTTGAATTCAGTCTATACGGTTTGTAGATCAATACTAATACTTGATATGAAAATTGCACCTAAAACAAATGGCCGGGGGCAATTGTTTTCGAACCCCATTTTAGAGCGATTCACACGGACACACATTGCTGTGCCGTTAGTGACCTTCACGCTCATTTCTTCGATGCTACTGTACCTGGGCATTACCAATGGATATGTCAATTGGCGACTTACGCCAATTCTTTTTTTGGCAGGCATGCTTAGCTTCTCGCTGGTGGAATATGTGATGCACCGATTCCTGTTTCATCTGCCTCCCAAAACAGAAAAGATGGAGAAATTCGCATACAAACCTGAGTTCGATTTTAAAATACGGCTAATTGATTTGATTCTTGAGGTTGATA
>CAZPST010000241.1:0-2710 GCA_964589185.1 uncultured Roseivirgaceae bacterium
ACCTTGGGATACTTAAGGCACACCTCCCTCTTTAATCGTTTAGGACGCTATTGTCACCAAGCCATTATTTCCTGAAAAAATTGCTAAAGTCCTTCGCAAAGTGAAGAGGAGAAGTTCTAATTAATAAGTCAAAATATAAATCACCACCTGTTATGACCTCAGTATTGTTAGAAAAAGTGCCCAAATTAAATAAACAAAGCCCAGAGAGCTTGCTCATGATGGTAATGCCAATTTACATCATGGAAGTTGACCGATCTTCAACCATTGAGCACGTGGCTTTTCACGAAAATCAGAATATTGAAGAGACGGCAAAATGGCATGTGGGGGTTAAGCTGACTGACTTATATGAAGAGCATCCCATCTTTATTCATTTTCTAGGGCAGGCGCTGAGTGGCAAACAAACCAGCTCGGTGTTGAAACTTGAAAATCATGTTTTTGAAGTTTATTTTTTTCCTAGAGAAACCACCTCCAAGCTCAATGGTGCAATTATTTTCTTTAAAAAGATACATGAGTTACGTCAGAAGAACTTCGAATTATTGGCCTCACAGCAAGAATTACAAATCTTGAAAACTCAATTGGCGGAGCAAGGTGGCACGTCAATAGGTAATGCTGATAAACTTACCAAGACGATCGAAAGGATTCAGGATCAATTGAAGCAATCCGAGAAAATGGCAACTCTGGGCATGAATCTTTCTTCAATATCTCATGAGATCAAGAATCCAGTGGGCTTCATATATAATAGCGTACATGGCCTCAGGAGCATGTTTGATGAACTTGTAAGTCACTTGGAGCATACGTCAGAGGTAGATGAATTAGCAGAAGACATGAAACTGCTATTAAGTGATCTGGAAGTTGGAGCTACTAGGACATTACAATTGGCCAAAAGTCTCGGAGTAATCTCCAGAAAGGATAATGACAAGAAGGAATCAGTAAATATCAATGAGTTGATCCAATCCACCATTCTTATCATTAAGCACAAAATCAATGGGAATATTGTCATCGAAAAGGATCTGGATGAAAAGCTAGATATGTATGATTGCTATGCAGGTCAATTGGGTCAGGTCATTATGAATTTGGTATCAAATGCCATTGATTCTATAGATACACAAACTCGTGATGGGATAATCAGGATACAAAGTAAAAATGGTAAAGATGATATTCGTATTATCATAGAAGATAATGGAAAGGGAATGTCAGATGAGGTGAGGAATAATATTTTTGAACCACTATTTACCACCAAGGATGTAGAAAAGGGAACAGGTCTGGGATTATCCATTACTAAGGAGATCATTGATTTACACCAAGGTAAAATATTGGTTCAAAGTAAAGAGGGGCTTGGTTCGAAATTCACTGTAATTCTACCTAAGAGAGACAATTAAATCAGTTATATATATTAATTAAACTCTAAACTAAATCAATTATGAAAGTTGAAAAGGCAGCAGAGGCTGCAATCTCAAATGTGCCTAAAGCAGTAGCTGCAGGTGTAGTGGACATGGAAAGTGGAATGATGTTGAGCTTAAAAACGACGGCCAGTCATCCGCAGGAAGTTTTTGATTTCCTAGCAGCTGCCACAAAGGATATGTTTGAAGGTGAAAATGTAACCACCATTGAAAACATCTTTAAGAAAGCCAGAGGAGTAAAAAGTGATGTACGCTATTTTCAGGAAATGATAGTATTTTCTTCAAATTTGATACACTACTTCGGGAGAGTGCCCACTAATTTGAATCAAATATTCGCTGTTGTCTGTACAATCGATGCTAATATTGGATTGGTAATGGCCAAGTCTCGAGAAATACGGAAAGCAATAGAGGGTTAATGTTCAAAGCAATTGTTACTGTATATTAAGAATCTCTTAATTACTGATTCCTCTGGAAAGGTCATACTCAATATGAATTTGAGAATGGATTCCGGAGGAATTTCAGGTCTTATTGGAATAGGGTCCAGCGGTAAGACTACTTTTTTCAGGTACTTGGCACATGTGCTGCCGATGGGTTTTTCATCTTCCAGAGATATTGCCATTTATCCAGATTCCGTTCATTATTTCCCACAAAGGACGCATAGATTTATGAAATTTCGAGGGGATCCGAGTGTTGATCCACAGGAATTTATTTTCAAGGTAATGAGAGACAAAAGTGAATTTAAGTTAGTCCTTATTGATGAGCCATCGGCAGATGAGTTTTGGTTTGATTTTTTTGATAAATTGAAAATGTGTGGACAGAAATGTATTACAATTATTTCTACGCATAATTTGGATATTCTTGAAAGGTGCGTGGATGATATTTACATCATAAGAAATGGGTCTATTCATTCCAATATGAAGAAGGAGGATTTCTTCACCACCCAAGAGGAGTATATTCAAAACTTAAAAAATTTCGGTTTCTAATGCTAAGTGGTTTCAATTGGATTGTAGAAGACAAAATTGCGGGATCTAGTTTGCCTGGTACCTATAGTGATTTGGAAAGTGATTTAGCTTTCCTTAGACATAGTGGATTTACCCATGTTGTTTCTCTGACGGAAGAACCTTGTGAAACAATTTTCTCTCCGCTTAATGTTTATGTCCGTCATTTCCCCATTCCTGATATGGGCATTCCTGATCATAATTCATTTGTTGTGTTATTAAAGGAGATGAATTATTGGATTCATGAGGGTGGTAAAGTGTTGGTGCATTGTAAAGCCGGAATGGGTCGAACGGGTGTTTTATTATCATGCT
>CAZPST010000242.1:0-2704 GCA_964589185.1 uncultured Roseivirgaceae bacterium
GATTTTGGTGCTTCTGTTTGCTGTGCCACTGCAGCTGTGCTGCCAATAGCAAGTAGAGCGGTAAGGATAAGGGTCAATTTTTTCATGGTATTTTTTGTTTAAAACCTGATCAAAATGACGGAAGAAATAGGTGTGAAGAAAGCTCTATCGGGTTGAATCGGGATAATACGTGCTGAACCGTATTTTTTTCGCATTGAATTGTACGACTGTAACTAATTTGCCCATACCATGCATCCATCCAACACCTTCGGACACCTCCCTGACGGCACACCTATCCATCAATATGAGCTACGCAATGCCAAAGGATCCGTATTGGGTTTTCTCAATTATGGAGGCACAGTCAATTACCTTATTCCGGTGAAGGGTGCAAAAAGCATCGTGCTCGGATTCGAGAAATTGGAGTCCTATCTTGTGCATACCAACTATCTGGGTGCTATCATCGGCCGGTTTGCCAATCGCATTCGTGACGGACGATTTTTGCTGAATGGTCAATCGTATCCATTAGCACAAAACAACAACGGCAATCACCTGCATGGTGGGATAAAAGGATTTGATAAATGTGTGTGGAGCGTTCGGAAGCTGTCTGATGCCAAGGCAGAATTGTCGCGCCTGAGCCCCGATGGAGAAGAAGGCTATCCGGGCAATCTCAAGGTTAAAGTTACCTACGAATTGACCGATGCGAACGAGTGGATCATCAGCTATGAAGCCACGTCCGACAAAGACACGGTCATTAATCTCACGCAGCACACCTATTTCAATCTGGACGGTGGCGGACTTATTCATGATCATCAGATTCGTATTTTGGCAGATCAGTACATTCCCACGGACAATGGCATTCCATTATCCGGTGCGCCATTTGAGGTCGAAAACACACCATTTGACTTGCGTCAGTGGAAGAAAATAGACGAGGGCTTGGCTTCTGATTATCCGCAATTGGTGCAGGCCATCGGATATGATCATTGCTTTGTGCGCAGCGACGGTGGTACTAATACGCTGCACCGGATCGCCGAAGCACGTGGCGCAAGCGGTCTCACACTCCACGTGCTCTCCACCGAACCAGGCGTACAATTCTTCACCGGCAACTATCCAATCGAGGGTGTAGGAGAGCAGTACCCCACGTACTCTGCATTTTGCTTGGAGACGCAGCATTTCCCTGACTCACCCAATCGGCCCGACTTTCCGAGCACCGTCTTGAAAGCTGGCGAATTGTTTCAGTCGCAGACGGTGTACAGATGGGAATAGTTTAGATTCCGAAATGATCCATTGCAGCGCACATAAAACATAATCCCGTGCCTCTCATATATCATCTGACGTTTCCGTGTGCCTTTCATTCTTTCCTTTGGATTACCAATTAAAATCATTCTAAATGATCATGCCGGAGCGCTATTGTGTGTCCTTTGGTAAAGCCGAGAAATTATCTTCACCGATTGAGCCGGCACAAGTGCAGCACCATTTTTTTGTCAGCGATTTTTTAATCATTTTCGCTTTATAACGCTCCTAATATATCAGCTATATGTATATCCTACGCCCCCTTTCGTTTGTGGTGTTTACCATTTGGGCCTTTTCAGGTGTTAGCCAGTCAAAAATTGATATTGTTTCAGGTTACACATTCAATTACCAGGATTGCTCCAAAGGCTCCAAGAAGAAAGATCCTGTGAGTTGTGCATCCTACACCAATCATTACTACGTCAATAGTAACAAAGAATTGGTGAAGGAGTCAAGCCTACAATACGCTGTGCCCGGCAGAGGCAGTAAATCTACCAGCAAGGTCAATATCATGAAACTATCATGGAGTGATTACACCATTACGAAAGACGTTGAAAGTGCCTATACCGACTCCACCCTAGTAGTACGTGATGTATGGAAATTAACCTTGGAGACGAGCAGTCATGCATTGGAGGTGAGCGGCACCTATTACTCTGAAATTCTCAAGGAAGAATCGAAATCGAGTGGCGGCTACTTGATAACCTTGTTTTTTCCATCTGAGGAGGATGCCAGAGAGGTGAAGCGTCTGATTTGGGAATTGAAAGAAAATTTGAAATAGCGGACGATACAAGCCCCTCGTTCGGAAACGAGGACGATTGGGGGGAAGTCTATGGTTGTCATTCGCTATTAATTTGTTCGCGCACCCAATCGATGTGCGCTTGGTTCTTAAAATCGAACCAGTCCTGCCGATAATCGGAATTATCAATTACCCGCCTGAATTTGCCGAAAGGTTTGGGTTCAGCAAGCAAATCCAATAAGCTCGTACGGAAGTTGATATCAGTTAAGGAGTTTGCAAAGTATTCCATGACCTGAAAACTTTGTCGCGAATTCATCTTTTCAAATCGTTTGTAGTTCGAAATATCAGCCTCGATTTTGTTTATCGTTTCTTGCCAAAATTCAGGGTCTGGCAGATCATTCGGGTCCGGATGATGCTCAATCGATCCAGATGGCTTGTGAAAGAAGCAGAGTTCGCCACAAGCTAAAATTTCGGCTATTTCCTTGATATCTTCTTCGGTTGGGTTCATGTTGTAGACTCTTGATTTTTTGGGCAAATATGCCCTGAGCTAGTTATTCCAGTTGGAAGTTGAGAGTCCATAAATTGGATTGTAATGTTTTTGGTTATTTGTTACTAGCGTCAGGCCATTCTCAAGTGCGAGTCCGGCAATAAGCAAATCTGGCGTATTTGTTCAAAATTGTGGAATTCGGTCGTTCTTATCTT
>CAZPST010000243.1:0-2686 GCA_964589185.1 uncultured Roseivirgaceae bacterium
TTGTCGGAAGACCGAATGTGGGCAAATCCACTTTATTTAATCGCCTCATCGAAAGGAAGCAGGCCATCATGGACAATGAGTCCGGCGTGACACGCGATCGTCACTATGGCCAGTGCGAATGGAATGGCAAAATGTTTACCGTGATCGATACAGGTGGATATGTAGAAGGTTCAGATGATATTTTTGAGGACGCTATCCGATCACAAGTAAAGGAAGCCCTGAAAGAAGCCACTGTATTAGCGTTTATGGTCGATTGCGAGGTTGGTCTGCACCCTATGGATCAGGATTTTGCCAATATCTTACGCGAAGTGGGTAAGCCCATTTACATTGTTGCAAACAAAGCCGATACGCACGCGCGTGAATTGAATGCAAGTGAATTTTATGCCTTGGGATTGGATGGCCAGATATTTCCACTCAGTTCGGCCAGTGGATCTGGCACAGGCGAATTCCTTGATGCCATCGTCCATCATTTCTCAGATGAGGAAATCAAATCTGATGACGAATTACCAAAAATCGCCATTATCGGACGCCCAAATGTGGGGAAATCGTCTTTTGTAAATGCATTGCTTGGCGAAGAGCGCACCATCGTGACGAACATAGCCGGTACTACAAGAGATGCCATCAATGCGCGATATAACAGGTTTGGCAAAGACTTTTTACTTACAGATACGGCGGGCATTCGAAAGAAAGCCAAAGTGCATGAAGACATAGAGTTTTATTCAGTGCTCCGCTCCATACAGGCTATTCAAGATTCAGATGTATCGGTAGTGATGCTGGATGCCACCCAAGGGCTGGAAGCACAAGACATGAACATCATCGGATTGTCGCATAAATACAAAAAGGGCACAATCATCATGGTGAATAAGTGGGATTTGGTAGAAAAAGACACCAAGACGGCCAACGAATTCAAAAAAACCATCGAAGAAAAGCTGGGGCCACTCGGCTACATTCCTGTAATTTTCGCAAGTGTGCTCACCAAGCAGCGCATTTTTCAAGCCATTGAATTGGCACTGAAGGTATACGAAAACAAGACCACCAAAATAGCCACTTCCAAACTGAACGATATCTTGCTCAAAGAAATTGAACACTATCCGCCACCCGCAGTGAGAGGTCAGTACATCAAGATCAAATACATCACGCAGTTGCCCACCAATGGAGTTACGTTTGCGTTTTTCTGTAATTTTCCTCAGTATATTAAAGAGGCGTACGAGCGCTTTTTGATCAATAAAATCCGGGAACACTTCGGCTTTGAGGGCGTTCCTCTCACCGTTGTTTTTAGGAAAAAATGACATCAAGACAGGTTTTTGAGCGATTTGTGCCTGCCGCTGCGGTGGATTACTGTAGCCGGATGTATGAGACGTTGGGATTTGAATTTAAAGTGACCCGCTCACGCAATACTAAACTGGGCGATTTCAGGTATTTGGGTACTTCGAATAAGGCTATCATCACGGTGAACAATGATTTGAATCCATACGCTTTTGTGGTGACATATCTGCATGAGGTGGCGCACCTACTCACCTATCGTGAGTTTAAAGGCAGTGTGAGTCCTCATGGACAAGAGTGGAAATCAGTATTCACTAAAATCACCGAACCATTACTAACAGATGAGGTTTTCCCTCCAAATGTTCTTGTGGCATTGAAAAAATATTTCAAAAATCCGAAAGCCTCCAGTTGCGCCGATCCTAATTTGTACAAGGCTCTTGCGCTTTTTAATTCGGAATCTGCTCACCCGATTTTGGATGAAATAGCACTCAAAACTACCTTTCAGTTTAACAAACGCATGTTTATGAAGCTCGAAAAGCGGCGCACACGCTGGGTCTGTTTGGAGATCAAATCGAACAGAAAGTACCTGATACCGGGCATAGTGGAAGTAAAGATCGTAGCGGATCAGCCCCAAAATTGAATTAATAGATTCACTCTGCTTATTTTAGCTGTGTAATCCAATGTCGAAATGAGAAAATCAATCTTTTTCCTAGCCCTACTCTTCACAACAATTGTTTTTGCATCAAGTGATAAACCAAGCAAGGAGAAATCTGCACAACCGGAGCAAGAGGAAGTAAATACATCCCTGCCTGTGACGTATGTGGCTGCCATTGTGCGCATGGGTGACAATTGGCGTCAAGACTCAATACGCGCATTTGAATTGCAAGAAAAGCATCTGGCATTTTTGGAGCAATTGCGCCAAAATAATCAACTAATTGCCTCTGGTCCGCTGACTACCTCTCCTGATGCTCGTGGATTGTACATATTCAATGTATCCAGCGTGGCTGAAGCAGAGGCGCTGGTTTCAAAAGATGAAGCCATAAAAGCCGGATGGATCCAAATGGATTTCCATGTATGGGCTGCCCGTGATTATGAAGTACGTGAACGGGTGACTCAGGTGGAAAGCGGCAACACGGGCATCAAATTGGGTGTGAAAGGATGGCTTGTAGCTGTATTCGTGTTGTTGATCATCGTCCTCATGCTTCGCACGTTCCGTGGGGTGGCTAGTGCCTAAGTACAAAGTATTTTTTCGTAAAAAAGTTATCACAGAAACCTTTTGATAGTAGCAAAAAAAGCTACCTTTGCATTCCGTTTTTGAGGAAGTCAGGAACGGTTTTTTTCTGCCTATCGATTTCGGCAGATGAAATTTTCGGGATGTAGCGCAGTCCGGTAGCGCACCTGGTTTGGGACCAGGGGGTCCCAG
>CAZPST010000244.1:0-2683 GCA_964589185.1 uncultured Roseivirgaceae bacterium
TATTCATTCAAAAGAATAAGGATTTGTTTTGGTCTGTAGGTGATGTCAGCAAAGTTTCTGACACTTTACTCGTGGAAACCATTTTGAATTATGGTAATAGTGAGCAAGTGAAGGAATTGTTTGAGGTGCTAGGCATAGCGCGTGTGGCCGATATTTTCGAATCATCCATCAACCGATCTAGTCGGCATAATTATTTCCCTCAAGTAGCCAATTTTTTCACATTGTATTTTCAAAGACATGTTCACGGAAATACTAATCAAGTGGTTAGTCATTTTTTTCTGTGACGCAATACGGCTAGAAATACCTCAGCGTTCTTTGCGAAAATACTTTGCGTTTTTTGCGTGAAATAAAAAACCCGAACGCTAATGCATCCGGGTCTCACTCACTATGAAAAAACAGTTTACTACGCTAATTGCGCATCGAGCTTTTGGCTCAGAACTGCTTTGGGTACGGCTCCAACTTGTCTATCCACTATCTCTCCATTCTTAAAAACCAACAATGTGGGGATAGACCGAATACCAAATTTAGCAGAAACTTCCGGATTTGCATCAACATCTACCTTACCAATTACAACTTTTCCGTCATAATCTGATGCTAATTCTTCTACAATTGGACCGATCATGCGGCAGGGACCGCACCATTCTGCCCAGAAATCAACCAATACAGGCTGATCTGTGTCCATGATTTTGGTGAAGTTGGCATCCGTAATTTCTAATGGCTTTGACATATTTATTAAATTAAAAGTGTTTTTGAGTGCTAAGGCAACACAAAGATAACCGCGTAAGTTTAGGTGTTCGGCTTAAAAATTTCTTTTTGTACAGCAGGGGACATTCGCACCTGCAATTACGAATTTTTCCGAACCTTATTTTCGCCTAACTTTCGGCCATGACCTACCGCATTACCGCTCTCAAATACCTCAGCGTGCTTAGTTTACCGCTCTTGGCATACGTGTCTTTTACCTCCATAGGTTGGCTCACTTTTGCCCCGCTGATTCAGGCTTTTTTCCTAATTCCCTTACTTGAATTATTCTTTCGGCCGAATGCCCAAAATCTTTCGCAATCTGAAGAGGAAATCCGCAAAGCCGACCCCATCTATGACTGGCTCGTGTATTTGGTAGTGCCCGTGCAGGTGTTTTTTGTATGGTTTTTTCTAGAATCAATGCAGCAGCCCGGGTTGGCCATTCTGGATAAAGTCGGGCGTATATCGGGTATGGGGATGCTTTGTGGTGTCATGGGCATCAATGTGGCGCATGAGCTAGGTCATCGAACGAAAAAGGGGGAGCAGTTTATGGCAAAAATCCTCCTGCTCACATCACTCTACATGCACTTTTTCATTGAGCACAATCGCGGACATCACAAAAATGTGAGCACACCTGAAGATCCATCTTCGGCGCGGATGGGTGAGATACTGTATGCGTTTTGGTTCAGATCGGTGGTGTATAGCTATTTCTCTGCTTGGCACATAGAGCGCGAGAGATTAGCCAAGAAAAATCTGTCATTCTTCTCATTGAGCAATGAAATGCTGCTGTTTCAGGTCATTCAATTGGCACTCCTAAGTGCAATTTGGTTTTTCTATGGATGGATGATCATGCTGTACTTCATTGGTGCTGCTGTCATAGGTTTCTTGTTGTTGGAAACAGTCAATTACATCGAGCATTACGGATTGCTCCGAGACAAAAAAGGCGAACATTACGAGCGGGTGATGCCTCAGCACAGTTGGAATTCCAATCATGTGGTCGGTCGGATCATGTTGTTTGAACTCTCCCGCCATTCAGATCATCATTATATCGCTAGCCGCAAATACCAGATTCTCAGACATATCGACGAAAGTCCGCAAATGCCCACCGGCTATCCGGGCATGATGCTAATGGCTACTGTCCCGCCACTATGGTTTGCCGTGATGAATAAGAAAATTAGGAAATTGAATGCGGGATAATCCTCACTCCGTGCGATGCAGCAATTGCTTATCGGCGATGTTCCGCAAATGGTCAAAATTGGTAGTGACTGTAGGGTCTGAATAGATGTACGCTGACAAATCCGCTACTACGCCCGGCTTGTATCCCAAACGCATAGCTACTCTTTCGCAAAACTGAATTTCTGATTGAAACACCTTCTTATCTGCTTTCATGAGCTGTATGATCATGTAGAGATACTCAAAACGCTCCTCAGAGGGTAAATTTTTCAAATGAAGTACTTCATCGGGCTTTTCGATCAGATCTTCTACTTCCATAGGGGAGAGTCCAAGCCGATCACCGGCAGCAAATATGATTTCTCGTTCCGCCTCTGCTAAGTTTTTATCTATCTTAGAGAGGTGCACTAATAAACTGATTTGTTCGCGTACAGGTAGCATGTGGGCAAGTTAAGAGAAAATCCAAATAATCAATTGCGTAGCGATCTACAAGACACGTATTTTGAAAAAAAGGTTTCACTTTTTTTACCGAATGCTTGTGTAATCGGCCAAAGTGCATTTAGCTTAGCCCCCGATATGAAAATGACCTATACAAACTGTGGCTGGCACGCGCTCTTCTTTCGGAATAGTGATAGCCCCGGTATGTAGTTTTTTTCAAAAGACACTCAAACCCTGACAGCTATCGTCAGGGTTTTTTTTTGGACAACAAAATGAAGACAAGCGTAAAAAGTATTTCAAAGAAGCTCCTAGCGGATACCATCACACCGGTGAGTAT
>CAZPST010000245.1:0-2676 GCA_964589185.1 uncultured Roseivirgaceae bacterium
GGAGCAGGGCATTTAGCCGGAGAAGAAGGCGTGATCAATTTGTTGAAGAAAGCAGGTTATAAAGTAGAACCGGTAAAGTAGCCCAAGCACATCTAGACGAAAGACCATCCAAAAGGGTGGTTTTTTTATGTTTTTCAAACCCTTTGGGTATATTAGATTTCTCAACCCAACCAATCATTTTGCATGAAAAGAAGAAATTTTATCCAAATAGGTGCGCTTACGGGAGCTGTACCTTTGATCACACTGAATGCATGCGCCACCAAAGAAGGTTCAAAGGAAGGGATAACTGATGCGGACGAGCCATTTCCATTGGAAGAATGGACTATTGATCAATTGCAGGAGGCTATGGAATCAGGGCAATATTCTTCGAGACAAATTTGCGAATTATATATTTCACGGATCAAGTCAAAAGATCAGGGAGAAGATGGCCTCAACAGTGTTTTAGAATTGAATCCCGATGCACTATCAATAGCTGATCAGATGGACAATGAGCGATTTGATGGAAAAGTGCGAGGGCCACTCCACGGCATCCCCATCATGATCAAAGACAATATAGATACAGGGGACAAGATGATGACCACAGCGGGATCACTTGCTTTGGCCGGATCGTCTGCTCCTCAGGATGCGTTCATTGTAAAAAAATTGCGAGAAGCAGGAGCCGTTCTTTTAGGGAAGACTAACCTAAGCGAATGGGCCAATTTCCGCTCCACGCGCTCATCTAGCGGATGGAGTGGCCGTGGACGCCAAACACGCAACCCTTGGGCGTTGGATCGCAATCCGTGTGGTTCAAGCTCCGGCTCAGGGGCGGCTGTGTCAGGGAATATGTGTACAATCACTATCGGTACGGAGACCAATGGATCGATTGTGTGCCCATCATCAGCCAATGGCGTGGTAGGAATCAAACCCACCGTAGGCTTATGGAGCAGATCGGGCATTATCCCAATTTCAGAAACACAAGATACCGCCGGGCCCATGGCTCGCACAGTTAGAGATGCAGCCATTCTTTTGGGTTCGTTGGTAGGTGTCGATTCACGCGACGAAAAAACAAACGAAAGCGAAGGGAAGGCACAAACCAATTACACCAAATTTCTTGATGAAAATGGCCTTTCGGGTAAGCGGATTGGAATAGTGAGCGGCGCTTTTGGCTATCATGAGGCTGTGGATAGTATTATGGAAAATGTGGTGAGCGTGCTCGAGCGCAAGGGTGCCACGGTGGTGAAAGATGTAAATCCAAGCGGTGAGCAGAATATTGGACGAGCAGGATATGATGTGCTTTTGTACGAATTCAAAGATGGGGTGAACAAGTACCTCAGTACGCGTACTGATCTGAAAGTCAAGTCAGTAGCAGATATTATTCAATTCAACAAAGACAATGCAGATAGGGAAATGCCGTATTTCAAGCAGGAAATTCTAGAAGCGGCGGAGGCCAAAGGCGATTTGACTGAAAAGGAATATCAAGACGCGCTCAAGTCTGTGTTGGAGGTATCACGAAAGGGTATTGAAGATGCACTGTCCAAGGATAATTTGGATGCAATAATAGGTGTTACGGGCGGTCCGGCCTGGCCGATAGATGTGATCAATGGAGACCATTTTGGCACAGGTAGTTCATCACCGGCGGCACGGTCGGGCTATCCGAATATTACCGTTCCAGCGGGGTTTGTACATGGTTTGCCGGTGGGCATTTCCGTTTTTGCCGGACCTTACGAAGAGCCAAAACTACTGAGCATTGCCTACGCTTTTGAGCAAGCAACCAAGGTAAGGAAGGCGCCTAGTTTGCCGAAGACCTTGCAGTTCGCGTGATTTTTAAGAAATTAGCCCCGCATGACAAATTCGGAAATAAAGGCCCTGGTTTCGCTACTTGAGGATGAAGACGAGGAGGTAGTCTCGCAGATTGAGCATAAAATAATGTCTATCGGCACTGGGATTATCCCCTTTTTAGAGGAAGAATGGGAAACCAACTTCAACCCAACCATTCAGCGGCGCATCGAAGATTTGATCCATACGCTCCAATTCGAACTGGTGCAAGAGCGGATGCAGCATTGGAAGGAACATGAGCAAGACAATTTGCTGCGTGGACTATGGGTGGTGGCTACCTATCAATATCCCGACCTTGAATATGACGACCTGCGCGCCAATTTTGAGCAGTTGTACATTGATGCATGGCGCGAGTTTCGAGATGAAATGCCCCCGTATGATCAGATTCGCATTCTGAATAGTGTGCTTTTCGATGGGTTCAAGTTTAGAGCCAATACCAAGAATTTTCACTCACCGGCCAATTCAATGATCAACGCTGTGTTGGAATCGCGCAAGGGAAATCCCATTGCCCTGTGTGCCGTCTATATGCTCATTGCACAGCGCCTAGAACTACCTGTGTATGGAGTGAATCTGCCCAATTTGTTCATTCTTACGTACAAAGACGATCGAACGCAGTTCTATATCAATGTATTCAATAAGGGCTTGGTTTTTTTAAAGGAAGATATTGACAATTATTTGGAGAATCTGCAACTAGAGAAGCGTGACATTTTTTATCAACCGTGCACCCATCTGGACATCATACTGCGCATGTTGCGCAATCTGATTGTGTCCTTTGAGAAACTGGGCGATTATCATCGATCGGATGAAATCAAGATTATTCTCAAAAAACTGGATCCCGAGTACTTTTCTGCTGAATGATTT
>CAZPST010000246.1:0-2647 GCA_964589185.1 uncultured Roseivirgaceae bacterium
AAGATGGAAACATCCAATTGAATGGCCGAAACAATGTGCGCATCATGGTAGATGGTCGCCCTACGTATATGTCAGCACAAGATCTGCGCACGCTGCTGCAGGGTATGTCAGCCGACAACATCAAGCAGATAGAGATAGTGGCCAATCCATCGGCCAAATATGATGCGGAAGGTCAGGCGGGAATCATCGATATCAAACTCAAGAAAAATACGATCAGCGGTACCAATGGTACAGTTACAGGAGGAGCGATGAACAATGGCGCAACGGGTTACAACTTCAATGGACAGGTGAATTACAAGCAAAACAAGTGGAACACATTTGCCAATGCAGGCTACCGAAATCAACCGGGCGGGCGCATCAACACGATGTATCGTGAATTCAACGGGACAGAGTCAAACTCCTTTGATCAGCAAGGGAATGAAGATCGAATAAATGAATCATACAATGTGACCGTTGGTGCAGACTACACCATCAACGATCGGCAGTCCATCGGCTTTCAATTGGGTGGATGGAAATACAACGGCAACATTGATTTCCGTACGTACTCGGTATTTGAAGGCACCACAACTAATGACCCTATCGTGCGGGCACGCAACCTCACACTCATTGATGTGGAAAATCAGCAAGCCAATGTGCACTACTCCCTGCAGTTTGACAGCATTGGCACCAAAATGACCATCGACCTGAATGCCGTGACGGTAGGCTCTACCTCAAATGCCAATTTTTACAACAGCTACTATGATGGAAATGACAACCTGAACAGCGATGAACTGCTCTATACCAACAATGTGGGCGGATACGACATCCTCTCCGGTCAGGTGGATTTTGAAATTCCGGCATTTGGAAAAGGAAAGTTTGAGACGGGTTTTAAGGCGAGCAATGTGACATCTGATAACAATCTGCAGTTTTTCCTAGATGATAATTCGCTTGACATGGATCGATCCAATCATTTCATTTATGACGAACGAATCACCGCCGGATACCTTAGCTACGGTACGTCCATTGGCAAGAAACTCACCGTAAAAGTGGGTGTACGCGGGGAGCACACGTATTCAGATGGCCGCTCATTGACCATTGACTCCACAACCATCCGCGATTATTTCAATTTGTTCCCAAGTGTCTTTTTCCAACATCAAACCACCGAAAATTATCAGTTCAATATTAACTACAGCCGTCGTATAGATCGGCCCCAATACCGCAGTTTGAATCCGTTTATTTTCTACCTCGATCCCTACACATGGGCGCAGGGCAATCCGCTGCTGTTACCCCAATACACGCATTCATTTCAATTCACCCAGACATTCAAACAGAAATATATGCTCATACTTGGCTACTCACAGACGAAGCAGTTTATCACCGAAGTGCCCCAGCAGGATGTGGAGAATTTGACCACCGCCTTTGTGACGGACAATGTAGACGACTCGTATAGCTACAATGCCAATTTAATTGTGCCCATGCAGCTTGGAAACAACCTGTCGATCAACCACAATTTTTCGGCTTGGCATCAGAATTTCTCCACGTTTGTGCTGGACGCCAATAATCCCGGCGAAAACGTGAAGGTGAGCAATTCGCAAACATCCTGGAATGTCCGATCGGCCGCAACGTATAAGCTGGGCAAAACCGCCCGTGCTGAAGTCACTTTCGATTACCGATCGGCCATCGTGCATGGTCTCTACCGAATGGAGCCCAATTGGGGTGTGGATGTGGCGTATAAAAAGTCGCTATTCAACAATAAAGTGGATGCAAGCATCAATGCGCGGGATATTTTCAAGACGCGTCTGATTGTAGGTGCGGCAGATATAGCACCGAATGTCAATTCGTTTGATCAGTATTTTCTGAGCCGAAGCGTGGGCTTTTCGCTCACCTACAAGTTCAGCAAAGGAGAACGCTTCCGCAGCAGCCAGCGTCAGATCAATCTAGATGAAGTGAATAGGACGGGAGGTCAGTAGCCGCAAAATTGAGATGTAAAATAAAACGACCTTATCCACTCCCGGATGAGGTCGTTTTTATTGAGACGATGCTTAGGCTTTAAAGCTCCTTGAGTAAGCCAAGATGTTGTCCACCACATCCTGCGGGGCGCGCATCACAAAGTTGTCGAGGACTTTCTTTACGTCTTCCAGTTCCTCCGTCTCATGCTCCACTTCACCATCGGTGAGTTGGACGCTTATCATTTCTTCACGCTCTAGCGTCGGTAATTCGTCGTACAAGTATCTCAAAAGGTCATTTTTAGTAAACGTTTTAATCATACGCGTTTGGGTTCATTTCATTTTTGTTTTAAAGGAGTGGAGCTACGCCCCGGGATGAACTCAATCACCCCGAGGCGTATCCTGAAATATCCGGCTATGCCGGTCCATTTTCTTTCGTAAGTTGATCAACGCATAGCGCATCCGTCCGAGCGCGGTGTTGATACTCACATCCGTAGCATCTGCAATCTCCTGAAAGCTCATGTCCATATAATGGCGCATCACCAGCACTTCACGCTGGCTATCCGGCAGTTCTTTGATCAATCGCTTGAGCAGATCGTGTGTATCTTCCTTGATTTGTTTGTCTTCGTACGTCCCTTCGGCAAAGGCCAAGCTGTTGAAAATATTCCCTCCATCCTCCATCACGATGGTCGGGTAGCGCTTGTCTTTGCGAAAGCTGTCAA
>CAZPST010000247.1:0-2613 GCA_964589185.1 uncultured Roseivirgaceae bacterium
CTTCTCTTTCAGAAAAAATTCAAATTACCAGTCAGTTAGAAATACTTCGATATGCGGGTGGGCGTCTTCATTTTACGATGATATCTTCAGCCGAGGGCGTGCGATTGATCAAGCAAGCTAAAAAGGAGGGATTGAATGTAACGTGCGATGTGGGGGTGAATCACCTATACTTCACAGATGAGGACGTAGAAGGTTTTGACACTCGATTCAAGATTGATCCCCCGTTTCGCTCGGTTAAGGATCGAAAGGCGCTGATTGCTGGGGTGAATGATGGAACTATTGATGCGATCGTATCGGGGCATCAGCCGCAGGACAGGGAGAGTAAGTATTTGGAATTCGATTTGGCTGAACCGGGCGTGATTAGCTTGCAAACTGCGTATTCGGTCATTCAGTCTCTTTCAAAGGAACTAGATCAAGAAATGGCTTTTGCGGCATTGACTACAGGCCCTAGACGTATTTTGGGACAAGCGGAGATGAAAATAGAGGAAGGCATGCCAGCCATACTATCTGTGTTTGATCCCACACACGAATGGACGCTTTCGGATAAAACCAACTTGTCGAAATCCAGGAACTCTCCTTTTTGGGGGAAAGCGCTTGTGGGCAAGAGTCGGGGAATCATTAATGGCACTAAAATTCACGTGAAATGAGCATGTGGCGCGTGGCATACAAGTACGCCTTGATTTGCGGTGTATTCTTATTGTTGTCTTTTTACATATCCTATCGATTTGGCAGTAATCCAATGATGGATTTTCGCCATCTGTTCTTCGATCTCATTATTTTTTCGCTGTTCATCTTTTTTGCCAATAAGGAATTTAAATCTTACCGAAATCAGGGAATTCTTCATTTTTGGCAGGGCATGACACTTAGTTTTATGACATACGTGCCAGCAACGCTTATTTTCCTAATCGGAATAGTCGTCTTTTTTCAGGTAGATCCTAATTTGCTGAGCGACTTTAAAGCACAGGCAATGGCATTCATGGAATCGAACAGGGAGGAATTCCTTCAAGACATGACGCAGGTGCAGTTTGATGAGCGAATACTCCAAATACAAGAGGTGAGCGCCACTCAAATGATCAGTAGTGCCACATTTAAAAAACTAGTGGCCGGGTTCTTCGTTAGCCCGGTGATAGCTATAATTTTAAGGAAGAAACCCTAATCACATTTAAACACATAATCATGGAAGAAAATCAAACAACAGTTGGGAAAATCAGTATCAAATTTGGACTGATTTCAGGACTACTCGGAATTGCATTTTTTGTATTGCTAGATGTCATGGGACAGAGTGGCAATCAATCACTTTCGTATATAGGCTATGCCATTTTAGCAGCAATTATCTTTTTTGCGCATAAAGCATTCAAAGATGAAGGAGACGGCTTTATGAATTATGGTCAAGGACTAGGTATTGGTACACTGCTTTCGCTCGTGTCATCCATCCTGAGTTCTGTTTTCTTTTACATCTACGTCACGTTTGTAAGTTCTGATTACATCACAACGATCATGGACAAGCAACGTGAAAAACTGGAAGAGTCTGGAATGGCAGATGCTCAGATTGAGCAGGCAATGGAAATGACAGAAAAATTCATGACACCAGGCATGATGCTCATATTCGCTGTGGTAGGTACTGTGTTTTTTGGACTTATCTTATCGTTAGTTATTTCAGCCATTACACAAAAGAAAAGACCTGAGCAGCTTATTTCATGAGCATTCGCCTCTCTATAGTGGTGCCCGTGTTCAACGAGGAAGAATCCATTCCGGAATTAGCGGAGTGGATTTTTCGCGTTGTGGGTGAGGCTGATATCTCCACCGAACTACTCTTGATTGATGATGGAAGTACGGATACCTCTTGGACCGTCATCGAAAAATTGGCTCAAGCCGATGATCGCGTGCGTGGCTTTAGATTCAATCGTAATTATGGCAAATCGGCGGCATTGCAGACCGGATTTGACCATGCACAGGGCGATGTGGTGGTGACCATGGATGCCGACCTGCAGGATAGTCCGGATGAGCTACCCTCTTTAGTAGAAATGATTGAGAAGGAGGGCTTGGATTTGGTGAGCGGCTGGAAGAAGCGCCGACATGATCCTATCTCGAAGACACTTCCATCCAAGTTTTTTAACCGTGTAACGCGCTGGGTGTCCGGTATCAAGTTGCATGATTTCAACTGCGGCCTCAAGGCATATCGCAGGGATGTGGTGAAGCACATAGAAGTGTATGGAGAGATGCACAGGTACATCCCTTTGCTGGCCAAATGGAATGGCTTCTCCAAAATAGGAGAAAAGGTGGTGGAGCACCGCAGTAGGAAATACGGAACCACCAAGTTTGGCTTGGAGCGCTTTATCAACGGATTTTTGGATCTGATTTCAGTGACATTTGTAATGCGCTTTCGCAAGCGCCCGATGCACTTTTTTGGCACGCTTGGCTTTTTGTCTTTTTTAGGCGGACTCGCCATATCCACGTGGGTCATTGGAGAGAAACTCTATAGACAATATCACCACATGGATCGACGAGCGGTGGTGGATCAGCCGTTATTTTTTCTGGCGCTTGTTGCCGTGATCATTGGTGTGCAGCTATTTCTTGCCGGATTTTTGGCTGAAATGATGATTCAGGTGAATC
>CAZPST010000248.1:0-2604 GCA_964589185.1 uncultured Roseivirgaceae bacterium
CACGTTGGACGGACTTATCCAACTTGCATATGATCCCTATTTACCTGCTTTTGAGACTGTCATCCCCGGATTGATCGCGGCGTACGATAACTATGCAGGTAATTTCCCCAACCTCAGCGAGCCGATCGAGGTGCTGCGCAATTGGGACTTGACAACCTCCGAAGAATCGGTGGCCATGTCGTTGGCACATTTCTATGGCATGGAGTTGTATCAGAATGCTGCCGCTCCTGATTCACTGAAAGGCATGGATCGATTCAATTATTTCGGTACCGGTCTGCGTGAGAGTGACCGTGTAGGACACTTTGCCATGGCTGTTCAAAAAATTGAAGACGATTTTGGCCGATGGGACACGCCATGGGGCGAAATCAACCGTTTCCAGCGCTTGAATGGCGATTTCAACATGACTTTTGATGATAGCAAAGAAAGCTTATCCGTGGGATTAGCATCTGCCACGTGGGGCGCCTTGGCCGCCTATGGCATGGATGGCAAGCACGACGTGAAGCGCATCTATGGCACCCGCGGCAACAGCTTTGTGGCTGTGGTGGAATTTGGTGAAAAGGTAAAAGCAAAATCCATCCTAGCCGGAGGCCAAAGCAGCGACCCCAACTCACGACATTTCTATGACCAAGCTCAGATGTATGCCGATGGCCAATTCAAAGACGTAGCATTCTATCGAGCCGATGTAGAGAAGCGAGCGAAGCGGAAGTATAAGCCGGGGGAGTGAGCTGTATTAATGGTTACTAAGTTCTTCTAGAAAGTTTGTAATGGTAAGAATGTTGGTTTCGCCAAACTTTTCTAAATCCAACAAATCTTTGTCACCCGTGATTAAAAAATCAACTTTTCCATCCAAAGCGAGCGCTAGTAAGAAGTTATCTTTTGGATCTCTGCATAGGTCTAATTGGGATTTGATTTTTATGAAGTCTGCGTATTCTTCAATGGTTTCAAGAATTTCCTCAATATCTGCGGCAGTGAAAAATTTTCTGAATTTTGGCCTGTTAGCCACGTCAAGAAACTCGTCAAGCAATTCCTGACTAAAAACTAAAATTCCCCTTTTTGAAAAAATGACTTCATCAAGACTTGTGAAATCTTTGCTGATTAAAAAACTAATCCAAAGGTTAATGTCAATGATGATTCTGCTAGCCCTTTTTTGCATAGCGCCTGCCTCTTACCAATTCAACTTCTTTCGTTATTTCATCTAGGGTCGGCGCTGTATTAGATTTGGAACGCAACTTCTTCAATACATGCGCAAAACCTGAAGTTGATGGTTCCTTAATGGCAATGAGCTTCAAATCCACCAGCTCATTCAAGAGCTTCTTTGCCTTTGGATTCAGAATATCAATTCGTATTGTACTCATGTAACAAATTTAGTAAAAGGTATTAGAATATATCGTTTTTCCATATTCTACCCAAGCTTGCAACAATCAACCCCCTCATTCCTCATTCCCCTCTCCTTATTTCTAACTCAACTATCTTTCCTCCATGAAAACCCTCTTCACCCTCCTTACTCTCACCACCACAAGCCTAGCCCTTTCACAATCCGTCGTTGGGGCATGGGAAGCCCGATACGTCAATGCAGAAGGCACGGAAGTGCGCAATGTGGTCATCTTTTCGGCCAATGGCTACCAAGTGGCCACCGAGTTTGATCTGGACGGTAACTTCCTCTCTACCAATGGCGGCACCTGGAGCCTAGAAGAAGACTTTATGACGGAAGTGCCGGAATTCCACACGAAGAACCCAAACCGAGTAGGCCAACGTGTGCGTTTTCAAATCGGCCTTTCAGACAATTCCCTCTCCATAATCGATGGCCCCACGTGGACACGCATCGATAGTGGCACACCCAGCGCACTGGCAGGCGCGTGGCTCATGAGTGGCCGCAAGCAAGAGGGAGTTCTCACCCAGCGCGACACCAGCGGCCCGCGCAAAACGATGAAAATCCTCTCCGGTACCCGCTTTCAATGGATCGCCTACAACACCGAAACAAAGGAATTTTTAGGCACAGGCGGTGGCCGGTACGAAACCATTGATGGCATGTACACGGAGAATATCGAGTTCTTCTCTAGAGATGCCTCCCGCGTGGGCGCTTCGCTCACCTTCGACTTTTCACTCATAGACGGCCACTGGCACCACTCCGGCCTCAGCAGCAAAGGAGAACCCATTTACGAGATTTGGAGCTTGCGCTAGTTATTAGTTAACTAGTTAATTGATAGACTGGTTAAACTGGTAGGTCACAAGCGTCGGCTTCCTTTAGGAAAAAAGGGGAGCGCTGGTTATTTAGTTATTGGTTAACTAGTTAACTAGTAATTTTTTTGACCAAAATCCGTGCAATCACAAAATCCGCTTAATCTGTGATTCAGACAATGGGCGTTGGTAGGGAAACAGGGGTGCGGTGGTTAATTGGTTAAATAGTAGTTTTCTGTCCGAACTCCGAATCCGTGAAATCACAAAATCCGCTTAATCTGTGATTCAGACAATGGGCGTTGGTAGGGAAACAGGGGTGCGGTGGTTAATTGGTTAAATAGTAGTTTTCTGTCCGAACTCCGAATCCGTGAAATCACAAAATCCGCTTAATCTGTGATTCAGACAATGGGCGTTGGTAGGGAAACA
>CAZPST010000249.1:0-2597 GCA_964589185.1 uncultured Roseivirgaceae bacterium
ACCCATAGAGTATGTAACCAGCGGCAATTTGCGCAGTGCCGGGCTGTAATATATCTTCTTCCTGTACCGGACCCCCTATGGGCGAAATGCGGCGATAGATGCTGAAGATTGTCCCGATAGACACATTCACATCGATATTAGAGGAACCATCCAGTGGATCCATACACACCACGTATCGGCTATTTGGATTGAGGTGCACGATCTCCTGCTCTTCTTCGGATACGATAGCGCACGTCATGCCACCATTTTTGAGTGCTCGAGTAAACCGAATATTCGCAATGACATCTAGTTTTTGCTGATCTTCTCCTTGTACGTTTTTAGACCCGTATGCCCCTGCTATGTCTAACAAGCCGCTTTTATTGACCTCCCGATTGATAATTTTGCCGGCCAGCGCTATATCTCTGAGCAATTGAGACAACTCGCCTGTGGCGTATGAATACTCATCTTGCTTTCTTTTTATAAAACGATCTAACGTGGTGCCAATCGGCAAGCCTAAGCTACTTTTGCTCATAATTTCATCGATACGGGATTCAATTTACTACCACGAAATTAACATTTAAAACGATTTAAAAGGCTAGAAATGCACATTTTCAAGTTTGGAGGCGCCTCAGTAAAGAACGCAGACGCAGTACGCAACCTCAAAACCATTCTCAAGAAAAATCACAGTGGAAAATTAGTAGTGGTCATATCGGCCATGGATAAAACCACCAACAAACTGGAAACGCTGTTGCAATTGGCTCAAAAAGGACAGCCATATACTGCCGAATTGAATGAGTTAGATGCATTTCACAAGGAAATCACCCAGCAATTAATTGGAAGGGAATGTGCCAGATATGCGGCCTTCTTTGAGGAATTAACAGCCAATCTCGCATCTGTAAAGGGCATGGATTGGGTACATGCCTACGACCGTATTGTACCGTTTGGAGAGTTGTTTTCCACGTCTATCATTGCCGATTTTCTACAAGATGAGCTACCTGTGCAGTGGTTTGACGCTCGGGGTGCCATCACAACGGATGAATTTCACACGGAAGCCAATATCCGCTGGGAACAGACACAATCAAAGGTACAAGCGCACTTGCTTCCGCTTCTGGATGCGCATATAGTAATCACGCAAGGATTTATTGGTGCCACATTGAATGGCGCCACCACCACGCTTGGTCGCGAAGGATCCGATTTTACGGGAGCTATATTGGCCAACTGTCTAAATGCCGAAAGTTTCACGGTGTGGAAAGACGTGCCGGGCATCCTGAACGCCGACCCAAAACGCATGACCAATACGGAGCAGTTTGCGCAACTCTCCTACCGTGAAGCCACCGAAATGACCTACTATGGCGCGTCCGTCATTCACCCCAAAACACTGCGTCCGCTGGCGCAAAAGCAAATTCCGCTAATCGTTCGGTCGTTCGTATTGCACGATGCTCCGGGTACGCGCATTGGCCCATTGCACTCTGAGAAGCCTGTTCCTACCTACATTTTTAAAGAAAATCAACTGCTGATCACGGCTGAGGTAAAGGATCACAGCTTCATGGACGAAAAACGTCTGTCGCGTATTTTGGATGTATTGTATAAGCTCAACGTGAAGATCAATTTGATGCAAAACTCAGCATTGACGTTTTCATTTTGCATGGACAACAAGGAGCACAAATTGGAACCAATCATTCAAGCCCTTTCGGATGAGTTCACCGTGTCGTACAACCGTCCCCTTAACCTTACAACGGTGAAGAATTACTCAGATGAAGTCTTGGCTTCCTTACCAGGCATGAGCGAGGTGCTTCTCACACAAAAAACCCGACATACATACCAGATCTTGTATAGATGATCAACCAACAAACCGACGAAGTGTGGTCTGGATTCCTGCTAAATACCCTGCCCCGAAAAGATTAACGTGCACGAGCAACGGATACAAATTGTAAAGGTCTATTCGGTCGTCAAAACCGGGCTGTAGTGGCCAATGTGCTTCGTACGCTTGGTAAAACTGTGGATCAAACACACCAAAAAGATGTGTAAAGGCTATTTCCATCTCACGATGACCAAAATATACCGCCGGATCGAAGATGGCAGCCGTTTCACCGCGGGTTGGTAAAAAATTGCCCGACCATAAGTCACCATGTAGTAGCGAGGGTGGCTCTATAGGTAACAGATCGGGTAGTTTTTGATAGAGCAAGTCGAATGAGCGCACTATGGAGTCAGATACCAATCCTGACGCTTCGGCAAGTCGTAGCTGAGGGTTAAGTCGCTCAGAAATAAAAAAGGTATTCCAATCTGCGGAAGGTTGATTTGACTGTGCTAACCGTCCGATATGGTTGGCATGGTCCAATCCAAAGGTGCGGTGTGTTTGCCGGTGTTGATTTGCTAGCCCTCTTCCAAAATTTGTCCAAAAACCGGAGGACATCACCCCCTTTTCTATCCATTCCAGCAGCAGAAAGTTTCTTCCCGAAATTTCCCCGCCACCAACCACTTTGGGTATGACCAGTGGGCTGTATTTCCGCAGAAGTTCAAGGCCTGCTCGCTCCTTTTCGAATAGATCAGTTCCATTGGTGGTCCATTTCATGAAATAGAGCCCATGCGAGGTTTCTAGCCTCACTGTGGTGTTAATA
>CAZPST010000250.1:0-2596 GCA_964589185.1 uncultured Roseivirgaceae bacterium
AAGCATGGCAATTATTTCTTCAATTCAAAACCAATTTCATTTACAATCAAGTAAAAGACAATCTGGAGCGTGGCATTGCAGAAGGATATTATCGTGCAGAAGTTCGCCCGGACATCATGGCCAAAATACGGATGGAGCAGGTGCAAACGGTCTTTGACCCGAAGGTATTTCCACCGTCCGAATACAATCTTATTGAGGTGCAGATGTCCACTTTGGATCATTTCATTCATGGCCTGCTTACCGATAAGGGCCGTGAACTTTTTGCTAAATGTGAACTAACTACTAAACCATAATCATAACAAATGAGAGCAGTTTTACTTTTTACTCTATTATTAGCCGTTTTTTGGGATACTGATGCTCAAGAAGTTCGGTCGATGACATTAGATGAGTGCATCAGTTTTGCGCTAACAAATAATGAGCAACTGGCTATAGCTGAATTGGAAAATGATATTGCTAGAACCCAGATTAACGAAGCACTTTCCGCTGGACTTCCACAAGTGAATGGTAATGTGAATGTTCAGAAAAACATACAAATCCAAACAAGCTTTATTCAAGATTTCATTTCACCGGCTGTGTATGGAGTGTTGATTCAAGAGGGTTTGCTGGTTGATCCGACTATCCCAGAACCACAAACTTTTCCTGCAGCATTCGGAACAAATTACTTCGGGCAAGCAAGTGTAAGTGTTAGTCAACTGATTTTCAATGGATCTTATTTTGTAGGACTGAAAGCAGCGCGAACTGTTAAGGAATTAAGTGAAAAGAAGCAGCGCCAGACGGAAGTCGAAATAGTTAGGAATGTTTCAAATGCATATTATCTAGTACTTATTGCTCAGGAAAATCTGGAATTTTTAGCGACAAATTTTGGAACTATCGATACGCTACTCAATGAAACTCAATTGATGTACGATAATGGTTTTGCTGAAAAAATAGACGTATCGCGGATCAAAATCCAACACAACAATTTGAGAACAAATCTTTTGAATAGTACTGAATTGCTTCTGACCTCAATCAATGTGTTGAAATTTCAGATGGGTATGCCTTTGAATGAGCCAATACAGCTTGCAGGTGATCTAAAGAGCATTCAATTGGAACTCATAGATGAAGTAGAAGATGTTGCATACAGTAATCGGCCAGAATATGAGGTGCTTCAGACGAATAAGAAATTAGCTGAGTTGAATGTGATGAATTTCCGCTCAATGTATATCCCAAACCTTTATGCGAATTACAATTTAGGCTGGACTTCCGGTACTAACACCTTCAGTGATCTAAGACAATTCAATGACGAAACATGGTTCAAGTACAGTAATATCGGAGTTACCCTTTCAATTCCCATCTTTGATGGTCTATACAAGCGAAGCATGATACAGCGGAGCAAAGTTCAAATGCTTCAGATTGATGCTGGGTTGAGTCAGCTGGAGAATAATATAAGCAGAGAGATCAGTGAGTCTCAGGTAAAATTGAATAATGCCAGACGCTCATTAGAAGCTCAAACGGAGAATGTTGATTTAGCACAAGAAGTGTACAATTCCACAAAAATCAAATACCAAGAAGGTGTCGGACCTAATCTAGAAGTCATAGAGGCAAACAATGCACTCAAAGAAGCACAAACCAATTATTTGAATGCAGTCTACGATGCTATTTCGGCACAAATCGAACTTCGAAAAGCACAAGGCACACTTTACCAATCAAAAAATTAATCACAAGATCATGGAAACAACTACACACACGCTTGATCTGAAAAACACTAAAAACACAAAACCTACACGCATGAAATCATTTATATACAACAGTCTAATCGTCAGCTTGGTACTCATGGCGGCATCTTGCCAAGCACCCGCCGAAGGAGTGGAAGCGCAAAAGGCGCAGCTTGTCGAATTGAAGAAGCAAGCGGCTGACATCAATGCGCAGATTCGCGCGCTCGAAACGGAAATTACCAAAGCCGATCCGGATGCCCTTCGCTCAAACGAAACTCTCATCGCTACTATGGTGCCCGGTCGCAAAGATTTCGTTCGCCAGATTGAATTGCGCGGAGGTGTGCAATCACGCAAAAACGTGTTGCTAAGTGCAGAATCCATGGGCACAGTCACTTCATTACCTGCTACAGAGGGCAAGAAGGTGCGTGCAGGTGAGCTGTTGGTAGCATTGGATGCAGCTATTTTGCAAAACAATCTGAAAGAACTCGAAACACAATTGGAACTAGCCAAAGTGGTATTTGAGCGTCAGGAAAACCTTTGGAAGCAGAAAATTGGTACAGAGATTCAATACCTGCAAGCAAAGAGCAACTATGAAGGATTGGTACAAAGCAAAAACACCCTTCAATCACAGATCAGCAAAACACGGATATATGCGCCGTTTGATGGCACTATCGACGCTGTGATGGTGAATAAGGGCGAAATGGTGCAGCCCGGCCTGCCGCTGGTGCGCATTATTAATCCGTCAGATACGTATGTGTCCACAGAAGTTTCTGAAGCGCACTTGGGAAAATTCAAAATTGGAGACAAAGTGACAGTTCGTATCCCGGGTAAGGACGTCAACTGTGTGACCAAAGTGAAAGCCGTGAGCAGCGTGATCAATGATAAAAACCGCACCTTCAAAA
>CAZPST010000251.1:0-2578 GCA_964589185.1 uncultured Roseivirgaceae bacterium
TCATACGACCTAGATGGCTCTAGCATGTCGGTAGGTTGCCAATGAAATTGCACTTGTGCTCCATCATAGATGCTGAAATTGGGCGGATACAAATGCGACGTGTTGCCTTGGAATATCTCAAAAGATAGGTTGAGATAATTATTGCCTTCGTTCAGTTCGGGCGTGTCATCGGCCGGATCCAAATAGATATCGAGCACATTGGTACCGGCTACTTGCTGGCCTATTTCATTGTATAGCGTGAAAGCGAGTGTGTCTTCATACAGCGGACGAAGGAATTTCTGAAACGACTGAATGACTTCACCTTGAGGGAGCGTTCGGTTTATCTGTACAAGCAGCGAGTCCGTCACCGTTCGGCCATAATTTCTGACAACCATTTTCACACTGAATGAATCCTGTGCTGCCAATACCAAATTGGTCTCGAATCCTTCCACCCAAGTGCGCTCCTCTGCTATGTCATAATCCGGTTGCATAGCGCCAAAAACGCGTACCATCGGATCGCCTTGTAGGATCATCTGAAAGACTTGCGTTTGTGCGAGTGATCCACTCCCATATTGGTTGATGTATCGATCGGCACAGTCCATCATGATTTCACCAATGGTTTGTCCGAAGTTTTCTTCTTCAGAGAAAGCGACCCGATAAAACAGATCACTATAGCGCTTGAGTCCCTGAGAACTGGCGAAATCAGCATGCGCTATGAATCCAATAGAGCCTAGGTCAGGTGTGCTAATCCAGTCTTCGCCAAAGGTGATATTCGTGCCATATATCTCACCAGCATTGCATCCATTCACCAAGAAAATCGGGTATTTACCTTGATTGGCATAGCCAAAGTCACCGGTGGACACCCGGCCAATCTCGATATCACTTACTGTGCCGCTGGAGTGGCCAAAAAAGGTAACTAACCCTACACCATCGTTTATTTCTTTCACCACGTCTATTACTTCCACAGCACTACTAGTTTCCTTACCCAAATTGAAGGCTTTTCCACCTAAGTAATCAGCCGTGAGCACGCGTGCAAAATCCTCAATATACGCCTTGAAGGTGCTGAGTTCGCCCACCGTCTGCCCACCGCTTAGCTGCAGCACATTCTTCCTGAACAGGTTATCATAGGGCAGGCTTTCCATCTCTTTCACTTTGTCCACATAGGCTTTCACCTGCTCCACCGTATAGGCATTGATGCGCCCCACAGCCAGTGCAGGTTTGTGTGCATGGCTGCCAAGTCCTTTGGTGAACATCATATCTCCGCCGGGATCGCCGTAGGTAGGGATGTTGATCACGGTAGCGTGCGCATTGTTTCTGTAAAAATTGTAATCCGGTGTGCGTCCTTTTCCAATCAAAAGAAGTGCCTGTGGGGAGCCATTGGCCAGTGCGAAAGCCGCCAATTGCTTGACGGCAAGTGGAGAAGCATCGCCATAGTTAAACTGGTTAAACACATCAAACACATTCAATATCACCGATGAATAAGAGCCGCCTTGTGCTGATGCGCGGTAATCCACAAATGCCTGCACCGGATCTAGGCCGTCTGAGGCGGGTAGGCGCAAGAGCGGATGGGTCACGATCAGATAATCACGGTCTGTAGGAGGTGCACTGAAGGATACGGCATCAATATCGGCCACCGTTTGTGGAGTGGTCACGGTCAGCACGCTTCTATCGGTGTGTGGGCCGGGTATCAGGCATTCCAGCCGATCAGAAAAGGACGTGGTGGTGATGCGCACGGGATTCTTTTCATCCGTGATTTCATACACCTGCGTGCCGGCCGCATTGGTGGTACTCACCCGGAAATATGCACGTTCGGTCGTGCCCAGACCTTCCAAATTGAATACTTTATTCTCACTCGGCGCGGTTGACATACTCTGCGGATACACTATGCGCACCATGGCCGTAGACACCCGATCTGCTGCACCGTCAAAGCCCACCACATTGATGCGCACCGCCAAGGCACCTCCAGCGCCTATATCCGAGGCTGCAAACGTGAATGATTGCCGATGAAACGTGCGATTGGAAAATTGCACATTGCCTATCGTGCGCAAAGTAGATTGATTGGGCCCAACAAGGATGTCCACATTGTGCGCCAGCGTATTGCCCCCCACCAGCACCACTTCCAGATACGGATTAGGGCCGGTAGTCACATTGTCAAGGCTGAACGTAAACTGCTTGTTGCCTCCTTTCGATACAAAATTGCCTGTCCACCCTTCGCCAAAATCATAGTCTGACAGGGTGAATGACGCACCCGATCCAAACTTGAGTCCGGGGGCATAGTCTGACGTGCCCAGTTGGATGCGCTCGTTCAGGTGGTAGGTTTTGGGCGTCAGTCCCGTGTAATCGTTCAGCGCCGATGTGGCCATGCGCTTGCCCGTTTCTGCTGTCAGTTTGAATGTGAGGAAATAAGCTGCCGTGTCAGTGAATAGGTTGTGGTATTGATGCGGCTGAGCTGCCGGATCGAGGTACAGCGGAGCATCTCCTTCGCCGGTATTTTTCTTTCCATAAAATTCCAAATAGTTCAACACACCCCCCGTGGCATTCACTTGTATCGCCACTTCTTCACCTCGTCTGAATAGCTGAATGCGACTGGCCGGAACAG
>CAZPST010000252.1:0-2575 GCA_964589185.1 uncultured Roseivirgaceae bacterium
TGTCCAAAAAAATAGTGCATGTGTTTCTCGCTGCTGTGTTGCTTCTGGCCACAGTAGGGATTACCATGAACAAGCACTATTGCATGGGTCGCCTCAAATCTGTGGCTGTCTATGAGCATGCGCATGGCTGCTCCGGTTCGGGCATGGCCGATCCAATGCCGTGCTGCGAAGATGTGAGCGACGTGCTGAAAGTTGAAGAAATGGCTCAGGCAGCCTTTGATTTCAAATTCGCCACTGTTGATCTTTACGTTCCTGCCACCCCGCTTTATGACTTCTCCCCTCTGCCACTCCTTTTGCGGCAGCACGTCCCACTAAACAACCACGCACCTCCACCCGATGGTGTCGACCTGCTGATTTTACATCAGGTCTTTCGTATCTGATCCATTGTTGTAGTCTGCCTGTCGAGCATCGATGGGTTTTTGTGTTTTTCTAAAACCTACAACAATGAACAAATTCATATTTCAATTAATAGTACTACTAATACTCCCGACCGGACTGCTAGCGCAGACTGTGCGCGGAATGGTGGCCGACAAAGCGCACGAGCCACTGATAGGTGCCACTGTAATGGAACTTGGCACCCAAAATGGCGTGATCACCGACATAAACGGTGATTTCGAATTGACACTTGCCAGTCGAAAAGCAAAATTGGTGATCTCCTACACGGGATTCTTGGCCGATACCGTAGATGCCGATTTCAGCAATAAAATGCACATTCTACTCGAAGAATCCACAAAGGAACTCGGCGAGGTGGTGGTAAAAGCCAGTGCCACATTCATTGATGAATTGGAGTCCAAGCACTTGGAGATCATCACCGAAAAAGAACTCACAAAAGCCGCATGTTGCAATCTCTCAGAAAGTTTTGAGACCAATGCCTCTGTGGATGTGTCGTTCACCGATGCAGTGAGTGGTGCCAAAACGATCCAAATGCTCGGACTAGATGGACGCTATGTACAGATCAATCGAGAAAACATCCCCTACATCCGTGGTTTGTCAGGTAGATATGGGCTTGGCTATGTGCCCGGCACGTGGATACAATCCATTGACTTGGGCAAAGGCGCAGGTTCGGTGGTAAACGGCTATGAGTCCATGACCGGACAAATCAATGTGGAATTCAAGAAACCAGAGAACGGTGAGAAACTGTACATGAATGCGTACGTCAACTCCTTCGGCAGACTGGAATGGAATACGAATGTGGCACGTGCAATCAATGACAAATGGAGCACGGCCGTATTGCTACATGCCAATTACTTCAATGCAGAGATGGATCAAAATGACGATGGCTTCATGGATATGCCGAAGGGACGTCAAATCAATGTGACCAATCGGTATAAATACGAAAGTGATAAGATGGTGCAGCAGATTGGTTTCTCGGCTATGCGCGATGAACGTGCCGGAGGTCAATTGGGGTTTGGTTTTGGTGATGACTATGCCACCTCTCCGCAGTACGGATTTGCCAACACCACCGATCGGTACGAGGTGTTCGGTAAGACGGGTTTATTGTTTCCTCAAAAGCCCTACAAAGGATGGGGATTCATCTACTCTGCCGCCTATTTGGATATTGAAGGAGGCTATGGCCGAAAGAACTATGAAGGAAAAGAAACAACCCTATATGGCAATGTGATTTTCCAAAACATCATCGGTAATTCTTTTCACCAGTACAAAACAGGAGCGAGTTTGCTCTACGATGCATTCGATGAAAATTTTGCCGGCACAGACTACAATCGTACGGAAATCGTGCCGGGGGTGTACTACGAATACACCTATATGCCTGGCGACAAATTCAGCTTGGTGGCCGGAGCACGTACCGATTTTCATAATCTCTACGGCACCTACTTCACTCCCCGATTGCACTCCAGATTTCAAATATCACCTAACACGACGTTTAGAGCGGCCATTGGTCGAGGCTACCGTACGCCAAATGTCATTGTAGAAAATAGCAATGTGCTTGTTTCGAGTAGACAATTGATCATTGACATTGAAGCTCCCAAACCGGAGATTGCTTGGAATATGGGTGGAAGTTTGGTGACTGAAGTGCCTATAGGCAATAAGAAATTGAACCTGACCGGAGACTATTTCTACACCAATTTCGAAAATCAATTGATCTACGACATGGATCAAAGCTCAAGCGAGTTGCATGTGTATAATCTGCGCGGCAAATCATTTGCACACAGTTTTCAACTGGAAGGAAGCTATGAAGTGAGCGAATATATGCGTGTAAAGGCTGCCTATAAGTTTTATGATGTAAAAAGCACCATCAATGGCGAATTGCAACAGGTGCCATTTACCTCACGCGATCGCTTTTTCTTGAACACCTCCTACTCCACCAAATATGACAAATGGGAAGTGGATTACACCCTGCAATGGTTTGGCTCCAAACGCTTACCCGATACGTCTGACAAGCCGGTGGAATTTCAACGAGGCAATCAAACACCGTCATTTTTTATGATGAATGCGCAGATCAGTAGGGGCTTCAGATGGGGAAATATTTACCTAGGAGGTGAAAACTTGACGAGCTTCCGACAGTCTCGCCCGATTATTGACCCTGAGAATCCATTCGGCAATGAGTTTGATGCTT
>CAZPST010000253.1:0-2570 GCA_964589185.1 uncultured Roseivirgaceae bacterium
TGAACCTAAAAGATGACGGCATTCTAACAGCATATGAGGCCATGAACCTGCCGCTAGATGATACGGAGATTGTGGTATTATCTGCCTGTGAGACCGGACTAGGAGAGGTGAAAAATGGCGAAGGCGTATTCGGTTTGCAGCGTGCATTTCAAGTGGCAGGCGCCAAAGCCATCATCATGTCTATGTGGACGGTGGATGATGCTGCTACACAAGAGCTTATGACCATTTTTTATGAAGAATGGCTAAAGAGTGGCGATAAACATGCTGCGTTCAACATCGCTCAGAAGAAGCTGAAAGACAAGTGGAAAAAGCCTTATTACTGGGGTGCATTTGTGATGGTGGGTAACTAAACCGTTGGAATTAGGAGGAAAGTTGGCTAAATTCATTGCCTAACTCTCTCGCTATGAAAACGCTATTCACCGAACAATTTAAATATAATCAATGGGCCAACGGGAAACTGTTGGCCTTTATTGATGAAAAACAATTCACCAATAATCGTATCAATCCCATCTTTTCGCATCTCACCTTGGCACAGGTGATCTGGTGTGATCGACTGCACAACAAACCCTCCCCGCAGGGCATCAACGAATGGGCTACCTGGCCATGGGATGAGATTCAGGAAAAATGCCTCGACACAAGCGAATCCTTACTTTCCTATGTGTTAGACCACCCCGATGATGCGTTTGACGAAGTGATCGATTTTGTAAACACGTCGGGCACACCCTATTCACGACCTGTGCGCCAAGTATTGGCACATGTGCTTCAATTCACCAATTTCCACAGAGGTCAGATCGTGGGGCTAATTCACCAAAATGAGAACCTCATGACGCCAAGCCTCGATTTTATTGATTTCGTGAATAGTTGATTTAGCCCTTTGTAGGTATATTCACGCTCCTTCGGATCTCCCCGCCCGTAGGACTACTCCCTTATTTGATACGGATTATGAGGAAAAAAAATATTGCCGTGCTGGGTCCCATCCCTAGAGATCACATTACCACGCACACAGGACAAATCATTGAGAAATACGGCGGAGTAAACAATCCCGTCATCGGCATATCGAAACTGCTGGAAGATAGCGGCACAGTGTATCCCGTGAGTAATATCCGCAAGGTAGATAGAGAACCTATCGAAGAGATTTTGAAACCCTACAGTAACGTGCATCTGGATTTTATCAATTCAGATCACGACATGGGAGATATCATTAGTCTCACCTTTTTGGATCAAAATAAGCGCGAAGAGCGGCAGACAGGCATCATGAACCCCATCGTGCCAGCGCATGTATCTCAGTTGCTCTTCTGCGATGTGTTCGTATGTGTGCCCATCACAGATTTCGAACTCCCCCTAGAGACCCTGCGCTACATCAAAGAAAATAGCGAAGGTGTGCTCATTTTCGATGCGCATGGGCCTACTAATACACTCACAGTGCATGGGGAGCGGGTCATGCGCTTTTGGGCAGATAGAGATGTGTGGCTACCCTATATAGATGTGCTCAAGATGAATTTGGAAGAATCGCATGCCTGCTGGTTCAAGAAAGAATACACCCAGGAGGAGTTGCGGGCGTTTGACCATACGGGCACGGCTCATTTGCCACATCTGGCGCAGCACGTACTGGACAATGGCGTGCAGGCGCTCATCGTGACCCTAGACAATAGAGGCTGTGTGATTTACACCCTGCAAAATGGAGAATTATCCGAAGAATTTGTGCCGTCTGTCAAAGTAGAAACGGTAGTAGATACCACAGGCTGTGGCGATTCTTTTGCGGGCGGACTAGGTTTTGGGCTTGCGGTGGATAGAACGGATGTTGTCACGGCTGTTCGATATGCCAATGCGCTAGGTGCGCAGCGTACACAGGGGAGCACTTTTGAGGTTTTCAAAACAAAGGCAGAGACGGATGCCATGATTGCTGAAAACTATTCCTGATTTTTACCAAACCATTATATCGTTCTAGAGTTGAATAATCAACTAACCAATTACCCATTATAAACAGATAAACATGAAATTGAAAAGCGTATTACTCCTTGTAGCAGTGGTGCTTTGGCAAGCATCTGTAGCGCAAACAGACAAGGAACTCACCGACAAAACGGTGATTCAGAATGAGGCATACACCCATTTGGCCTTCTTGGCTTCTGACGAACTGAAAGGACGAGACACCCCATCTGAGGGACAAGAGACGGCAGCAAAATACATTGCCTTGCAACTGGCCATGTATGGTGTGAAATCATTCGAAGGCATGTCAGATTATCGTCAGCAAGTGCCTTTCAAAAAGGTCATAGCGCCTTCATCAGGAGCAATTGCTGCGGGAGGAGAGAGTTTTTCGTACGCCGCAGATTTCCTCAAAATGTCCGGCGATAACCTGAATTGGTCAGGCGATGTAGTGCGATTGAAATATGCCACGGCGGATGAAATAAAAGCTGCCGATGTAAAGGGGAAAATAATTGTTGCCACGTGTGGCGATGGCACAGATCCTAGTCCGCAGACCTGGTTTAGCCAAAGTGGTGACAAACGCAAAGCAGCACAAGAAGCCGGCGCAATTGGCCTCATTGAGTTGTACAATTCACCTCAAATTCCTT
>CAZPST010000254.1:0-2564 GCA_964589185.1 uncultured Roseivirgaceae bacterium
AAACAAAGAACAAAATGGAAAGCACAATTGAAAAACTAAGCGAGCAGATGGTACCCATTCAGGAGTGGATACCGGGCAAAAAAATAGAGCGACCTGTGGTGATCAGCGGGCCATGCAGCGCCGAGACAGAGGAACAAACCGTGGAGACGTGCAAGCGACTGGCTGCTACAGGCAAGGTGGACATCTTGCGTGCGGGCATTTGGAAGCCACGTACACGTCCGGGCATGTTTGAAGGGATCGGTTCGGTGGGATTGCAGTGGCTCAAAACCGCCAAGGAGGAAACAGGATTACCCGTGACCGTGGAGGTAGCCAATGTAAAGCACGTGTACGAGGCGCTGCGCACAGGAGTGGACATCCTTTGGATTGGTGCGCGCACCACAGTGAATCCATTTTCTGTACAAGAAATTGCTGATGCACTGAAAGGTGTGGACATTCCCGTGCTGGTAAAAAACCCTGTGAATCCGGATTTGGAACTGTGGATTGGCGCTATTGAGCGCTTGCAGCACGCGGGTATTTCGCGCATCGGAGCTATCCACCGTGGCTTTGCTTTTCATGGAGAAAAGAAATTCAGAAATACGCCTCACTGGCAAATTCCCATTGAGCTGATGCGTCGCTTGCCGCAACTGCCAATCATCTGCGATCCGAGTCATATCTGTGGCAATCGGGTGGATTTGGCTAGCATAGCGCAGGAGTCGATGGACTTGAACTATGACGGCATTATGCTGGAGTCGCACATAGACCCTGACAATGCGTGGAGTGACGCCAAGCAGCAAGTGGTGCCGGAGCGCATTGCCGAGATCGTGACCAATCTAGTGGTGCGTTCGGAGAATCCAGATAAGACAGATAACCTGCTAGAAGCATACCGCGAGCAAATCGACAAGTATGATGATGCGATCCTCGCCTTGTTTGCACAGCGCATGAAAGTGGCTGAAAACATTGGCCGTTACAAGAAGGAAAACAGTATCACCATTTTGCAAAGCAAGCGTTGGGAAGACATCCTACAGCACATGACCGATAAAGGCACAAAGGCGGGTTTGAGTCCTGAATTTATCGAGCGATGGCTAAAGGCCGTGCATCAGGAATCCATCAATCATCAGAACATGGTGATGAATGCGTGAGGATATCAAACTTGCCAAATTCACCATTAATTTGGCAAGTTAAGTTGCCGTATTTAGTATGAATTTGGCAAGTTTACTTGCTAAATTCACCATTAATTTGGTAAGTTTGGGGTATGAGTTGGGTACCCAGATACGGCATTTCATTCATTGATCGGCATATTGATGGTGGAAAGGCGATTGTGTTATATGGCCCCAGACGAACCGGAAAGACAAGTCTTATCCTTGATTACTTAAAAGGAAAAGACCGTGTTTTTCGTGGTTCAGGAGATGATTCAGTAGTACGTGATCTGCTTGTTTCGCAGGATGTCCAAAAGATCGTTTCAAATTTTCAGGGGTTCGACTATGTGTTTATAGACGAGGCGCAACGCATACCCGAAGTAGGTTGGGCATTGAAAATCATTGTTGACAATCTGCCAAAAACCAATTTGTTGGTCACGGGCTCTTCTTCTTTTGCGCTCTCGGGGCAACTAGGCGAACCTCTCACCGGCCGTCAATGGACAACCATCCTTTACCCGATCGCTGCATTAGAATTAGAGCCGATGCTCGGGCGCTTGGATCTTGGGCGCAAACTCGATCAATTTTTAATATTCGGCAGCTACCCGGAAATCATCACCGCCAAGAATGACAGTGCCCGACAGGAATATCTCATTCAATTACGAGAAGCCTATTTGTTCAAAGACATATTGGAGCTAGAGAATATTCGCAATTCCATTAAACTCACACAATTGCTCTCCTTATTGGCATTTCAGATAGGAAATGAGGTTTCGCACAATGAGCTTTCAAACGCACTCGGCATAGCCAAACAAACAGTGGAGCGCTATCTCGATTTGCTCGAAAAGGCATTTATCATCAAACGAATCGGCGGATTTTCAAGAAATCTGCGCAAAGAAGTAGTGAAGACGGCTCGTTACTATTTTTATGACAATGGTGTGCGCAATGCCCTTATCAATAATTTCAATCCACCCAATATGCGACAAGACATGGGTATGCTGTGGGAGAATTTTTGTGTGATGGAGCGGCTGAAAAAGCAGGAGTATCATCGGATTCATTCAAACAACTATTTCTGGCGTACATACGACAGGCAGGAAATTGATTTGGTGGAAGAGCGCGAAGGCATGTTGCACGGATTTGAATTCAAATGGAAACCAAAAAAGAATCAAAAAGCCCCCGCAGCTTGGACAGACACCTACTCCAATGGTACGTTCACCGTGATTACACCTGAAAATTGGATGGATTTTGTTTTGTGATGGCGATGAATTCGTAATTCATTTTTACAAGCTCACAACCAAGCCTTCAATCCGCTCGAAGTGTTTTTTATTCAATGTGACAACAGGCAAGTTGTGAGCTTTTGCAATGGCAGCTATAAAGAGATCAGGTATGGCTATCTGCTTTTTCCTGTTTTCCGCACCATTATTGAAAAGTGGCCAATACGCTAAAATTTGAGGT
>CAZPST010000255.1:0-2546 GCA_964589185.1 uncultured Roseivirgaceae bacterium
CGGAGGAGAATTCGGTGAAAGTGCTCGACTTGATATTGTATCGAATAATTTTCCCTTTGCGCACACTATTCAGGAAATAATCTCCTGACGCTGGATCGAATGCCACAGACTCTGGATGGAGATCTTTTTCGCTGTTCGTAAACAAGACCTCACCGGTACGAACTTCCGTTAAGAGTTCCTGCTTTAGTTGGGTCAGTGACGTCCGTTCGTTTTCGCTGAGGGACGCAAAGTCCTGATCCTTTTCCGGTTCGAAGGTGGCATTCATGCGCAAGGCTTTTCGAGCGTATTTCAAGGCTAGTTCCGCTTGATTATTTCTGGCGTATGCAGCACCGAGGTTGTAAGTGATGGTAGGATGTTCGGGATTGAGTGAATCAAGTTGTTGAAACCTTCTCAAGAAGGTGACAAAATCCTGCACTTTATGCGCTTCAAGTGCTTCGGCGTAGATAGTGCGGGTGTCGGGCTGTGCCGCGGATAGGAGCGAACAAAGCAGTGCAGTAAGTACGAGTGGTTTTTTCATTCGAAGTTTTTGGTTGGCACCACCATAACAACCTGCTCTTTTTCTACCACTACTTGACCGGGGGGAGCGCCTTTCATTTTGCGGACGTATTTGCGAGGTGTGTAGATCACTGGACAGAGAGAGTCGGTCTTTCGCTTGGAGTTCCAAGCGGCTAGTTGGGCGGCTTTTTTAATGACGGGTTCGGGGAATTTTTGACCCGGCTTTTCACGTACAATCACGTGTGAGCCGGAGACATCTCGAGCGTGTAGCCAGAGATCATTTTTAGCGGCTACATGCATGGTCAAATGGTCGTTCGATTTGGCATTTTTTCCCACGAGCACTTGATATCCGTCGATGACAAACTGATGGTAGGGCAGAGGTGCTGCTTCTTTTTCAGGCCTATCTATAAAGCTGGATTTGAAGGCGCGGATTTCCTTCAGCGTCTGTGCCGATTCGAGCGTTTGAAGTAGTTCGATTTTCGATGCGAGTTGTGCTTTTTTTTGTTCAATATTCTCTTCGATTTTCTCTAGCTCAATCCGCTTATTTTTTGCCTTGCGGTAGTAGTTCTGCGCACTCAATTGTGCGCTCAGATTTGGGTTGAGTTTGATAGTGACATGAGGGGAGCCATCCGCATAAAAATCGGGTAACTTCACTTCCTTAGCCATGGCCGGAATCAGGTGCAGATTGGCCATGATCAGATTGGCCAATTCTTGCGGATCGCGCTGGTGTATCACCTCAGCTAACTTCGTTTCTGCCTTAGCAATGTAAGTGGTCATTTGCTGCGCGTCTTTCTGTAACTGCTGACGGATATGCAGCTTTTCCTTTCCTAAAACATAAAACTGCTGATGAAGTTCGGCCAGCTTATTGGAGGCCGTCATTGGATCATCCGTTACCATTACAGGATCAGGGACAGGAACCAGTTTGAGCACCGGAATACCATCAATTAACCCTACAAACAGCGAATTATGATTGATTGTATGAATGAATTGAGATAAATCAACTACCTCATTACTAAGTAGATAATGATTTCGTTTGCCTAGTAACCGAAGAATATTTGGTTTTGACCAATCTTCTGGCTGATGGAGTGTAGAAGGGATCAATTCCAGATCGCCGGGCAGGTTGTTGCGGAAGATGCGGATTACCTTATTTTTGTGCGTGAGCAGGATGTTGGATCGTTGGCCGTGCATTTTGAAAAGCAACCCAAATCCATTTTTCAGATGTATGAGAAATGATCTGTCGTGAGCGTAGACGGTCACTTGCTGCACCCTCCTTCCCTCAGCTTCAGAGAACAAGTCGATGGAGTTTTTGCGTGCCCGAGCGAAGCTGTCTTTGAACGAAATGAGCCCTGCATTGCTAGCCAGATTTGCGCAGAGATAGAGCTCTTCTTCGTCCTTCGAAAAGCCTAAAATGAGCTCGTCTTTTTGCTGACTAAAGCACGCTAATAACGTGGCACCCGTGAGCCGTTGATTCAGTGCTTCGGCAAGCCGTTTTTGAAAAAACCAAGTATGGTACATGCAGTCGAATTGACCGGAAAATTACGCAATCTAAATGGGCTGATTTGCCCTACATTTAAATCCGGTTGTACACCACAAAATCAAACGCATGCGCATGCCGCTCATCTGTGGGATGGTGCAGGCGCGAAGTTTCTTTCCAATTGGTGTTATCGAATTTTGGGAAGGTCACCTGACCATCAAATGACGCATTTATTTCAGTGAGATAGATTCGATCGGCGAGGGTTAGTCCCATCCGGTAGATTTCACCTCCACCAATGATAAAGGCCTCCTTCTCTCCGGCTTCTTTTGCCAGCGCAAGGGCTTCATCTAACGTGCTCACAATATGCGCACCATTAGCTCGATAGTCCGATTGTCTTGTTATCACAATGTTCGTCCGGTCGGGTAGAGGCTGAAAGCGGGGGGGTAGTGATTCCCAATTCTTGCGACCCATGATCACATGGTGGTACTTGGTTTTTTCTTTGAAGTAATTAAAATCATCCGGTAGGTGCCACGGAATGTCATTGTCCTTTCCGATCACGCGGTTACTACCCATAGCA
>CAZPST010000256.1:0-2545 GCA_964589185.1 uncultured Roseivirgaceae bacterium
TCGGCATCTTCGTGCACATGGTCAGGGGCTATGCGCAGGTATTTGGTCAAATACAACTCCCACAACCGGTGCAATCGGACGATCCGTTTCCCTTTTTCAAATCCTTCAGGCGTGAGTTGCCAAAATTCCCCTGAGCGTTTGGCATACCCGTGAAAGCGGAGTTTGTTCAAGCCTTTCACCAATTGATCATCACGATATCCGCGCTCGTTTTGAATTTCTAACAAACTGAATTCCTCCTTATCTAGTCGTTCGATGAGTTTGTAGAAGGATTTGAGCAGATTTTCTTCCAGTAACTGTCGCTGAATGCCCGCTCGTTTGATGATGCGCATGGCTATTCCTTTGCCCGGGGCGAAAAAGATGGAAAAGATGGCAATAAGCGAAACGATCATCACAATCCACGGACCTGTGGGCATAGCAGGAGAGGCATAGGACACATACGCACCCACCAAGCCTGAAAAGGATGAAAACAGCGCAGCGAGAATGATCATCCCTGATAAACGTGCGGTCCAAAATCGAGCGGCTGCTGCAGGCGTGATAAGCATGGCCGCCATCAAAACTACTCCCACCGCCTGAATACCGGTGACTACAGCCAGCACAGTAATAGAGGTGAGTAAGAATTCCAATCGCTTGACAGGCAAACCTAGTGAGCGGGCTAATTCAGGATCAAAGGAGATGAGTTTGAATTCTTTATAGAAGAAGAAAACCACAAGGAGTACTACAATGGCCACCGCTGAAAAGGCATATAAATCTGTACCTACCAATGCGGCTGCTTTTCCAAAAAGAAAGGTATCCAGGCCACTTTGAGCCGCATTTCCCGAATGCTGGATATGGGTCATGAGGAGAATGCCTACACCGAAAAATACTGAAAGCGAAAGTCCGGTAGCGGTATCTTCTTTTAGTTTGGATTTAGTGATGATCACGTCCATTACCAGAATGGACAACCAACCACTGATGAACGCACCAATGATGAGCAGGAGGGGATCTTTGGTACCTGACAGCATGAATGAGATACAAATGCCGGGTAAAACAGCGTGAGAAACCACATCGCCAAGCAGTGCCTTTTTCTTGACAAATGTGAAGCACCCCACTACTGATGCGCTGATGGATAGAAGTATGGATCCAAATACAACGTATTTGATGTTGGGGTACTGAAAAGTGAAAAATTCGATGAACGTTTCCATCACTGCTTTTCTCGTGCTTTGAATTGCCCTGCCTTCATCAATTGCCCGACTTCTGTAAGAAGCGTCAATTTGCCTCCATAGGTTTCTTCTAGCATTTCAGGTGTAAATACTTCTTCGGTAGGTCCACACGCCACCAAGCGCAGATTGAGCATAATGAGCCAATCAAAATAGGAAGTCACCGACTGCAAATCATGGTGCACCACCACAATTGTCTTGCCTTGTTCCGTTAGTTCTTTCAGTATCTGAATGATCGCCTTCTCGGTAGCAGCATCTACTCCCGCAAAGGGCTCATCCATGAAATAAATATCAGCTTGCTGGGTGAGTGCACGGGCCAGAAACACCCGCTGCTGCTGTCCACCTGACAATTGTGAAATCTGCCGTTTGGTAAAACCATCCATGCCCACCAACTGTAATGCGCGCATGGCTGCATCATAGTCGGCCTTTTTTGGTCGCTTGAGTAGCCCAATTTTGGCGTATCGGCCCATCATCACCACATCCAGCACAGAAGCAGGAAAATCCCAATCCACCGATTCGCGCTGAGGCACATAGCTGATGCGTTTACGCACGTCTTCCAGCGGTTGATCAAATATTTTCACATGACCCGAGTCTAGCGGAATCAGCCCCATCACCGCCTTGATTAGCGTAGATTTTCCGGCACCATTTGGGCCAATAATCCCCACTATTTTGCCTTCGGGCAGTTCAAAGTCAATACCCCATAGCACGGGGCGCTTGTCATAGCTTACCGTCAAATCATGGATTTCTAATACGCTCATTTCAATGCATTTACAATTGTTTCTACATTCGAACGAACCATACCAATGTACGTTCCCTCGGCTGTGCCTAATTCGCCCATGGCGTCAGAATAGAGGGCACCTCCAATTTTCACATCATGGCCTTTTTCTCGGCAGCCACTTATCACAGCATTCACGGTTTTCTCAGAAACACTCGTCTCTACAAAAATGGCTTTGATGTCGTTATCGAGAATGGTGTCGATGATTCGCGCTATGTCTCTGAGTCCGATATCTGCAACCGTGGAAATTCCCTGAAGCCCTTCCACGCGTACGCCATAGGCTTTGCCAAAATATCCAAAAGCATCATGCGCAGTAATGAGGATGCGTCGCGACTCAGGGATTTCCTCTATCTTGAGCTGCACCCATCGATGCAAAGAGTCTAGTTTGTTCAAATAGGCTTTGGCATTCGTTCGATAGTACGCCGCGTTGGTTGTGTCCAACCCTACTATACTTTCTTGCACAGCCATCACTGCATACTTCCACAAATCCACATCAAACCAAATGTGAGGATCGTTCGCATTTTGATAACCCACAGCACCCATCAGTCTGTCTTCAGGTGCATTCTCTGCGGCA